>JAFZDX010000119.1 GCA_017560985.1 Oscillospiraceae bacterium | reverse complement strand
TGTCCAATTCCTATGACGAATTTTATGACCATTTTGGTGTTCGTCCTGCAATGTACATAAACCTTGACTGATAAAATGGAAAACAAAACTATATATTACAACGAAGCAGTTGATTTTCTGCGCATGGAAAACTGCCCCGAAAAGGTAGAAATAGCAATCTCCCGTCTGGAATACCCACTGGGTCTGGACGAAGAAATGATAGTTATGTATCAGGACTATCTGTTTAACACAGCGCCAAAGATTGCACAGCAGTTTATTGACCTGAACAGACTGGCTGTTTTTCCACTGCTGGTAAAATACAGGGTAATAAAAAAAGCAAATGTAATAAAACTTACAGAATACGCCCGTGAAAAAAGAAAAATGGATATTATGTCCTATCTTATGGACGTGGGCAATCAGTTCCGCACATGTCCAAAACGTATGGACATAGTGGCAAAATTCACACCGGGCAAATCAGAACTGCCGGTTGCATCACAGCCAGATTACAGTCTGGTAAAATCCGGTGATATTGTATGGCTGGGCAATCCTTTAATGCCCTGGCAGGTGCTGGAAAATAAATCCGGCAGACTGCTTGTTATATCAAAATATGTTATTGACTGCCTACCTTTTGAAGATTTCTACAAAAGAAATACTTTCTGGGGCCAGTCCAGCATAAGAAAAAGACTTAACAGGGAATATCTTTCCGATCTGCTTACAGAACAGGAGATAGGCCGTGTTGTTCCTGTTTTCATAAACAGGGAAGACGACAGCCTTTCCTTTGAAATACCACAGGGTGAAACAGGGGATAAGTTCTTCCTTTTAAGTGTAAAGGAAGCAAAAAGATACTTCCGTGACAACAGGCACAGGTCTGCGCCGGTGGTAAAATATGCCACCCGCAGTATGCTGTGGACAGTTTTTGACAAATGGGCACATTGGTGGCTGCGCACACCTGGTGAACTGGATGCCGATATGTTCTATGTACGTGACGGCGAAATTATGTCAATAAACAGTACAGTACAGGGCTCTTATTTCGAACACTTCGGTGTACGCCCTGCAATGTATATCGATATGGAGCAAAAATGACCATAATCAATTATTATGATGAAACAAAGGACTTTCTGCGTCTGGCAGACTGCACCGAAAAGGTGGAAATAGCTATTTCACGCCTGGAAAACCCTGTGGGAATTACTGAAGAAAATATTCTGATGTATCAGGAATACCTATTTGGTGACAGGCTGGATGTTGTTATGCAGTTTATTGATATGAACAGACTGCATATTATGCCACTGCTGGTAAAATACAGGTTGATAAAAAAGTCCAATGTTATAAAACTTACAGAATATGCCCGTGAAAAAAGAAAAATGGACACTATGTCATATCTTATGGACGTGGGGAATCAGTTTCGCACACAGCCGAAGAAAATGGACATTGCGCCTAAATTTGTGAAAGGCAAATCTTCGCTTCCATCGGCAGAAAAGGTTGATTACAGCGGTGCAAAGCCAGGGGATATTATCTGGCTGGGCAGTACGCTTATGCCTTGGAAAGTGCTGGAAAACAAAAACGGCAGATGGCTTTTGCTGTCTGAATATGTGCTGGACTGCCTGCCTTTTGAAGATTTTTACGACCCATTTTACTTTTCTATGTCTTTTGACCGCACCCGCTGGCCTTTCAGCACATTGCGCCGTCATATTGGCAGTGATTTCTACAACAATCTGCTGACAGATGAAGAAAAGCAGAGAATTATACCTGTCTATATTTCAGCAGATGATAAACTTACCTTTGAAAAAAGGGAAGGCGCAAAAGAAGATAGACTGTTTCTTTTAAGCAAACAGGAAACAGAAAGATACCTTAAAAATGAAAAATCCCGTCTGGCACCTGTGACCAGCTTTGCCACCCGCAGTATGCTGTACAACCACTTTGAAACCTATGCATACTGGTGGCTGCGCTCTCCTGGGGAATATACTGTGGAAAAAATGTATGTTCTTGACGGCCGCATCACCAGCAGCAACAGTCTGGTTGGTGGCGACCATTTCAACTATCTGGGTGTGCGCCCTGCAATGTATTATAGATATTGATTACAAAATATATACTTCAAGAAAGGAGAAACTATGGCAGATAACGATATTATGGCCAGCAACGACCAATACCGGGCCCAGAGTATAAAAATCAAAAGAGTGGCCGAAAAGGTTATGCAGGCGTCTAAAAGTTCGCTGATAGTACATCTGCGTTTTCTGGATGCCGCTATAAACAAACTGAAACTGGAACTGGCAGAAAAATATATTTCAGTTGACGGTCGTGCCATTATGTACAATCCTGTTTATGTTCTGCGGTTGTATAAAAAAGATAAAAATCTGGTTACCAGAAACTATCTCCATATGATTCTGCACTGTACCTTTCTGCATTTCTATGTAGGTCCACAGATTAACCAGAACCTGTGGGACATTGCCTGTGATATTGCAGTTGAAAATATTATTGACCAGCTGGCAGTTACAGAAGAATACCTACAGGTAGAACCAAATGCAGACAAAGAAGCTGCTATGGAGATGATAAAGGCAAATGTACCACAGCTTACTGCGGAAAAAATCTACCGCTGGCTTATGGACTCTGACCTTACTGATGAGCAGATGGAAGAACTGTTCTTCCTGTTTATCCAGGACAATCACTCCTGCTGGTACGATATGCAGCACAAACCACAGGAACTGACCAAAGACGACCTGAAGGAAAAACCAGAGGACAAACCGCCTATGATAGACGATTCCCCTAATCCTGACGACCAGCAGCCTGACGATGATGCCGAAAATGATGAAGATTCCAAACTGGAAGAAGAGGAGTCAGAAAACAAAGAAGCCGGTGAAGACGGCCGCAACGCCAGCGAAGAAGAAATGGAAGAAATGGGCGACGACGGCAACCAGGAAATTGACAAGTCCAAACAGGAACTTATGGAAGAATGGGAAGATGTTGCAAAGCATATGGACCTGGATATGGAAACATTCTCCAAAGAAGCAGGCAGCCGTGTAGGTGACCTGTTGCTCAACATCAGGAATGTAACCAGAGAAAAATATGACTATACAGCATTTCTGAAAAAATTTGCTTCTATGGGCGAAAAAATGATGATAGACGATGATGAATTCGACTATATCTACTATACCTATGGACTGTCACTTTATGACAATATGCCGCTGGTAGAACCGCTGGAATACAAAGAAACCAATGTGGTAAAAGAATTTGTTATAGCCATAGATACATCATTCTCTGTTCACGGCGATGAAGTACAGGCTTTCCTGCGCAAAACCTACAATATTCTCAAAGCCACCGAAAGTTTTTCATCACATATCAACCTGCACATCATCCAGTGTGACGTAAAGGTTCAGCACGATGAAAAAATCACATCCCAGGCAGAACTGGACAGATATATGTCTGATATGCTGCTGTACGGCTTTGGCGGTACAGACTTCCGCCCTGTGTTTGAATATGTGGACGAGCTGATCGAAAAGAAAGAATTCACTAACCTGAAAGGTCTTATCTACTTTACCGACGGCTTTGGCGAATTCCCACAGCGCGCCCCATCATATAAAACAGCATTTGCGTTTGTCAGTGACGACCCTATGTTTGACCCTGTTGTACCACCTTGGGCTATCAAGCTTATACTTGACCCTGAAGATATAAACGAAGACGATAAGAAATAAGAGGCAGTTATGAATATTAAACAAGCTAAAGAAGAAATCAAAAATACCTTAACCGTTTATTTTACAAAAAATGAATTCGGCAACTATGTAATCCCTATTGAAAAACAGCGCCCTGTTTTCCTTATGGGCCCTCCAGGTATCGGTAAAACAGCCATTATGGCACAGATTGCATCAGAAATGGGTGTAGGTCTGCTGTCTTATTCTATGACACACCACACACGTCAGTCTGCCATCGGTCTGCCTTTTATTGAAAAGAAAACTTTCAACGGCCAGGAATACACAGTTTCTGAATATACACTTTCTGAAATCGTTGCTTCTGTTTACGAACTTATGGAAACAACAGGTCTGAAAGAAGGTATTCTGTTCCTTGACGAAATCAACTGTGTATCTGAAACACTGGCACCTGTTATGCTGCAGCTGCTGCAGTACAAAGTTTTCGGCAAACACAAAATCCCAGCAGGCTGGGTAATTGTTACAGCAGGTAACCCACCAGAATACAACAATGCCGTTAGAGAATATGACATTGCAACCTGGGACAGACTTAAACGTATCGACATCAACCCAGACTTTGAAATCTGGAAAGAATATGCATATAAAGCAAATGTTCATATGTCCATTATTTCTTATCTGGAATCAAAAACAGCTGACTTCTATACAATCGAAACAACTGTAGACAGCAAAGCCTTTGCTACAGCCCGTGGTTGGGAAGACCTTTCACAGATGATTGACCTGTACGAAAAACACGGCATCGAAGTAAAAGAAACACTTATTTCACAGTATCTGCAGAACAGAAAAGTAGCCAAATCCTTTGCAGCTTACTATGACCTGTATGTAAAATACCGTGGCGACTACCAGATTGACAAAATTATGGTGGGCGAATACAGCCAGAATGTACGCTACAAAGCACAGTCTGCAAAATTTGACGAAAGAGTTATGCTGGTTTCACTGCTGCTGGATGCTATCAACGAAGACACACTGGCAGTTGTTGAAAAAATCAACATTATTGCAGAAGTGCGTAAACTGGTGCGTAACTTCACAAAGAAAGTTGAAGTGGGCGAACAGAAACCTATCGATATTCTCCAGCACCTTATTGAAAAACAGAAGAAGGAAATGGAAAAACGTCTTTCTGCCGGTAACCTTACTGACCAGGAAAGAAGCAATATGAACACAGTTATCGAATTTTTCGAAGCACAGCTGACAGGTGTTATGAATGCTGATGCTGAAACAGCTGTAAAACATATGAAATCCAGCTACAATGCCCTTACACGCGCACACAAAAAAGAAGCAAAAGCCACCAGCGAAAGAATGGACAATGCTTTCAGATTTGTGGACGATGTATTTGGCGATGGCCAGGAAATGCTGATTCTGGTTACAGAACTTACACAGAACTACTATGGTTCCAAATTCATTTCCAACTTTGGCTGTGATGAATACTTCAAACACAACAAATCTCTCCTGTTCTACGAACGTGACAAAGAAATTATGGACGAAATCGCAGAACTGGATATTGACCTGGATATTTAATCTGAATAGCAATAAAAGGCTGTCTGTGCAGACAGCCTTTTGCTTATTTGACAAAAATAATTTGATTTAGTATAATGATTTTATTATGCGGATATGGCGGAATTGGCAGACGTGCCAGATTTAGGATCTGGTGCCTTCGGCGTGCAGGTTCGACCCCTGTTATCCGCACCAGAAGCCCCTGTAATCGAACTTTACAGGGGCTTCTTTTTCATTGTTATGAAATATATGCAAAAAATACATTGCTGCTTTCTTTCTGAATATCTTCAAAAATTTCCAGCATAGGTTTGCAGTAATCCTGGTATTCTTCGGTCATAGAATAAAAATTATGTATTTCTATAAAATAATTTTCTCCTCTGCCGTAAAAAGTACTTCTGGCCAAATCCCAAAAGGCGTCCCAATTCATACCGCAGAACAAAGGTAATCCGAATTTATCATTCAGCATTTTATGAATATCGTACCATCCATCACATTTGGAAAAATCAAGGATTATCGGGTTTTCAGGAATATCTCGGTATGCATATAAATTGTCATTGTATCCTCTATTGTATGACATTTTATAATCTCCTTTTTAAATTATTTCAATAAAAGTTTCATAATGGTTGTAGGTGACAAATATCAGACCGTCGTTGGAAAAAAACGATACGCTTTACTCCACGTCTTCCATGTAAACTTTCGTTTACATGGACTTCTTTTTTATTATGAAATGAATTTAAAAATAACATTTGGTGTGTCTTTGTGCACATCTTCGAAAATTTCAAACATAGGTTTGCAATAATTTTTCTCCCGGTCAGAAAGAGAACTGAAATTATGTATTTCAACTATCACTTCTCCTTCATCATAAAACAGTCCGTCAATACAATCCCAGAATGCATCCCAGTTTTCGCCATAATAGTCAGGGAATCCGAATTTATCTTTCAGCAAATTGTGTATGCGATATTTGTTATTACATAATGAAAAATCAAGGACAATAGGATATTCTGTTATTTCTTTAAATGCTTTTTCTTCTTCGGTCAATTCTCTGTGGTAAATCATAAATTTCTCCCTGATGATATATATGATATACAATCATTTTAACAAACCAATAGCTATTTGTAAAATAAATCATACAAGGTTCGAATACAAAAACGCTAACTGCACCAGCAAAAAGCAGACCTTTTGTAGGGTCTGCTTTTTTGTGTATTATGAAATATATGCAAAAAATACATTGCTGTTTTCTTTCTGAATATCTTCAAAAATTTCCAGCATAGGTTTGCAGTAATCCTGGTATTCTTCGGCCATAGAATAAAAATTATGTATTTCTATAAAATAATTTTCTTCTTCATCGCGAAAATCATCTCGGGCTAAATCCCAGAAAGCATCCCAGTTTAAACCACAAAATAATGGTAGTCCGAATTTATCAATCAACATTTTGTGAATATCGTACCATCCATCACATTTGGAAAAATCAAGGATTATCGGGTTTTCAGGTATATCTCTATAAGCATATATGTCTTCTTTATAGCTTTTATCTGACATTTTACATCTCCTTTTAAACTATTTCTACAAAAGTTGTATAATGGTCATAGGTTACGAATATCAAGCCATCATTTGAATAAACAATACGGGCCTCTTTTCTGTAACCAGATGTGTAGTTTATATCTGCTTCATACCAAATACGGCCGTATTCAACAGGCAAATGTTCGTTTTTATTCTTATATTCACCTTTGGCTAACATTTTATCTGGTGCTGCTATGTGCAAATTTCCCTTTTTAGCGTTCCAACCTAATGATTCTGCTTCATCTTCTGTGATATAATATTCAGGCAGTTCATCATAGTGTTTCAGCCAGTAATCTGCACCATCTTTTCCTTTGTTTGTAGCTTTGCCTGCCATTATTGCCTGCATCCATGTAATAATACACCTACAAAAAGGCGTGTAGTTTGTATTTGGATTTTGGTGCTTTGTCAGCTGGATATATTTTACCATGCATATCTTTGCAAGGTTTACATCTTTTGTTATCTGAAATACTTAACCAATGTTTATAGTTCTTACTTAACAATTAAAACTCCTTTCGTTATTCAAATATTTGATAACGCTATCTGTTTTAATTGTAAAAGTAGAAATTGGGGATTTCATCCCATCTTTTTCCCATATTTTAGCAAATTATGTGTAGTTAGTAAATAATCAGGTTCGAATACAGAAACGCTAACAGCACCAACAGCACACTTTGGTGTACTGTTTTTTTGTGGTATATTTTTATAAATTTACACAAAATTATAGAATATAAGCTTTGTATATGTTATCATGTAAGTATATTTATGAAACGAAAAAGGAGAATCATTATGGCAACTGAAAAAATTATCTTGGACGTTGATACCGGTTCTGATGATGCTGTTGCGATTATCTGCGCTGCTCTTTCCAGCAAAATCGAACTGCATTCCATCTGTACTGTATGGGGCAACAGACCACTGAGCCAAACTACAGAAAACACCCTTCGTGTTGTGGACATGCTGGGTATCGGTGAGAAAGTAAAAGTTTATCCTGGCTGTGAAACCTCTATGGTTGCTACACTTCTGGCAAACCGCCACGCAGGCTATGGCGGACAGAGAAAAAGCGTTAATGGTGGCGAAGAAAAAAGTATGCACCAGGAAACTATTGATGAACTGCCACCAGCACACACACTGCCACAGGACAAACGCGCTGTAATGCACTATGTAGACACAATTATGAACAGCGAAGACGGCGAATTTACGCTGGTGCCTGTTGGTCCGCTGACAAACGTTGCCATGGCTCTGCGTGTTGAACCACGTATTGCAAAGAAAATCAAACAGATTGTTCTTATGGGTGGTGGCTGCAGAAGAAGTAACTCCACAGCAGCTGCTGAATTCAACATCTGGGGCGACCCTGAAGCAGCACAGATAGTTATGACCTGTGGTGCAAAAGTTACAGTAGTACCACTGGATGCAACACAGAATGCCTGCATCAACAGTGATGAAGTGGCTGAACTGTATAAACTTGGTACACCTGCTGCAACTTGTGTTGCTGATATGATCAAACACCGTATTGAAGCATACAGCTACCTCCAGCCAATGGACAGACTGGACAGCGCTCCTGTTCACGATGCGCTTACAGTGTGTTACCTTATCCAGCCTGACGTATTAGAACAGGTGGAACTGGTAAGATGCGATGTGGATATTTCCGGCGGTATCGCTGACGGTCAGACTATTATTGACCCACGTGCATATACTGACCTGCCTAAAAATGTAAACTTTGCATTCTTTGCAAACAGGGATAAATTCTCTGACCTGCTGTTTAAAATTCTCCGTGGCGAAGGCTGATTTGCTGTATAAAGAAACCCCTGACTGCTGTCAGGGGTTTTAGTTTTATATCAGTTTATACTTTTAATCCAGGCTGCTATATCGCTGATAACATCATCACCTATATGTTTTTCTATGTTGTACTCTTTCTTTGCCATAGAGATATTATCATAAGTTGCTGGCACAAAAGCATGGTTCAGACCAGGATACAGTTTAAAAGTCACATTGTTCCTATCTGTCAGAATTTTTTTATAGGCGGCATAATCTCTGTCTGCCTTTACCTGGAAATCTTTCTCGCCCTGCATTACCAGCATTGGCTTGTCAGTCCTGTTCAGATAATCTTCAACAGAAGGCTGTCCCATTTCCTTGAAATAATACAGGGTAACACCATTGCCGATTTTTGTTGCTTTTGCCGTTTCATCTGATAGTTCATACAATCCTTCAAAAAGTGTGGTAAATTTATCCAGCTGTTTTGAAATAATTTTTTTAACTGGGCCTTTCATTTCTGCCATCTGTTCAGCAAGCTGTATCAGCATTATTTTTTCCATCGGCAGGGGAGAGCCAGCCATTATTATAAGCCCACGGAAATCACCGCCTGTGGCATCTATTCTCGGTGCCAGCATACCGCCCATACTGTGGCCTATTATAAACACTTTATCTGGGTCAATCCTGCTGTCGCCTTTCGCAAGATTTGCCGCCATAATGGCATCATCAATGGTTTCTTCTTTTGCAGTAATTATATTGTTCTTATTCATCAGCATTTTAAAGCCGTATGAAAAAGACCTTTTATTGTATCTTACACAGGCTATACCTTGCTTTGCCAGACCTTCTGCCAGGTCTTTGAAAGGTGCGATTTTGCCTACTTTTTCGTCCATATTGCTGGAACCGGACCCGTGTACCAGTACCACTGCAGGCACAGGTTCTGTTATGTTATCCGGCAGTGTCAATATTCCTTTAAGTGGATATTTGGTACCTTTGCCCACAATGATATTTTCACTTACCATATATTTAACCTCATAAAACTATATTTAGATAAATTTCTAAATATAGTATATAGCTTGTGTGTATCATTGTCAATAAATATTTAGAAAAACATCTAAATACCGTCCTTGTTTACATATAATTGATTTTATAGTAAAATATTTTTGAGATATATTATTTAAAAACATGAGGTTTGCGATGAAACTTACAAGAAGACAAATGGTTTTAATCAGCTTTATGCTGTTTTCTATGTTTTTTGGTGCCGGTAACCTGATTTTTCCACCCTTTCTTGGGCAGAACGCAGGCAGCCAGACACCTGTGGCTACACGGGGATTTATTATTACCGCAGTAATCCTGCCTATTCTGGGCGTTATAGTTGTTGCACAGGCTGATGGTCTGGACAAACTGGCCGGTCGTGTAAGCCCTGCTTTTGCCATGGTGTTTACACTGCTTATCTATCTTTCCATCGGTCCTGGTCTTGGTATACCACGTGCCGCATCAGTTCCTTTTGAAATGGCGGTTGCACCATATCTGCCTGAAGGTGCAAATCTATCTATCTGTATGGTGGTTTACTCACTGGTGTTTTTCACTGTTGCCGCATGGCTTGCACTTACACCTAATAAACTGGTTGAAAGAATAGGCCAGTTCCTTACACCGTCACTGTTGGTGCTTATTGTTTTTCTTTTTATCAGCTTTGTTACAAGAGGCACGGTTTCAGTGGCTGCTCCACAGCTGGCCTGGGCTGAAAACTCATTTCTGAAAGGCTTCTGCGAAGGCTATCAGACAATGGATACTATTGCCGCCCTTAACTTTGGTCTGGTTATAGCCACCACACTTGGCACAATGGGGCTGAAGGATAAAAAAGATGTTATCCGCCATACAGTATTTGCAGGTATCATTGCCGGTACTATCCTGGCGCTGGTTTACTTTGTGCTGGTTTATATGGGTATGGCATCCAGTGGAGTATATCCTATCCAGGAAAATGGCGCCTGGACTCTGCGTTGCATCGTTTATCAGCTGTTTGCTGGTCCTGGTGCAATATTATTGGCGGCCATTTTTACCTTGGCCTGTCTTACAACCTGTGTAGGTCTGATTACATCCATTTCACAGTATTTTTCAACACTGTTTAAAAAATTTACATACAGACAGTTTGTTTTTGGTATTTCGATATTCGCATTTGTTATATGTAACCAGGGGCTTACAGCAATCCTCAGTATTTCTGTGCCAATCCTCAACGCTATTTATCCGGTATCTATTGTATTGATTATTCTGGGGCTTTCCCACGAAAAAATCAAAAACAACAGATTTATATACCCTCTGACAATATTGGGCACAGCTGTTATCAGCGTGTTGGCCGCCATTGATGGATTGGGTGTAAATATGGGTATAATCAGCAGATTCTGCCACTCATTGCCTATGAACGACCTGGGCTTTGGATGGACAAGTATTACTGCAGTTATGCTGGTAATAAGCCTTGTTATGAATAAAATCAAAAAAGATGTATAAATAAAAACAGCCGTATAATGGCGGGTGCCCGTAAAACAGTTTCAGTCCCTGCAGGAACGCCTGTCGGGACTGTTCTTGTATATATTGCAGCTATGTGATAGAATCAACCAAACAATTAGACAACTTGAATTTGACAAGGAGAAATAGGAATGTTGATAAAAACAGATAGACTAACCATCAGGCATATTATGCCGGATGATTGGAAAAGCATAAAAGAAATATGGGTAGATTTTAATTCTTCTACCTTTTCTCAGTATGATATGCCGCACAACACCGATGATGAGGATGTTCAGCGAAGAATAGCAAAGTGGGCAGATGCAAACAGCGGAACAGAGCATATGTTTTTTGCCATTTGCTTCGGTGATATCATAATTGGTTACATTGCCTTAAATATTAGAGAGGACGGACACGAAATTGGCTACTGTTTCCACTCCGCATATCACGGAAAAGGTTATGCAAAAGAAAGCCATATTGCCTTATTTAAGTATCTTCAAACACTTGGTATAACAAAGTTTACAGCAGGAACAGCCATCAATAACACTCCTTCTGTATCTTTATTAAAGACTTTAGGCTTTGAACTGATTGGAACAGAAAATGTATCGTTTTACAAAGATGCGCAAGGAAACGATATTGTTTTTGAAGGCGGCATTTTCAAATTAGACACCGTTTGCTAAATCCCAATTTGTCCAACAGTAAGGGCGCACTTCTATACATTGTATTCTGCTATGTAGTGTAAGCAACGATAAAAGCCAAGCTGCAAAATGCAACTTGGCTTAAACTGTTTTACGAACACCCGCCTAATTACGGCTGTTTTTCGCTTTTTACAGCAATTTTAGATTTACTGTGTTCTTTTTCAATTTCAGCGGCTTCGTTCTTGATTTCCCAGTGGATAAGGAAAGTCAGTGCAGCACGCAACAGGATAATTGCACCTACCTGCATAATTTCGGCCATATCACGCACTACAACTGTACGCAGTATTTCGCCACCCAGTTTGAATTCCAGCGCCATTGCCAGCCCTTCTGCCAGATGCAGCCTGGTCTGCCGGTCGTGTTTTATCCATTCGATAAAAGCTTTCCGTCCTGTATAGGCAATTACAATCAGTCCCATAAACTCCAGCACTATAACAAACAGGTTTACCAGCCCTGCCAGTGTTTCGTGCATCATTTCATTGATATGCCGCATGCTCAGCATAATTGGAAGATAATTAACCATATATCAATAACTCCTAATGCATTGATGTTTTCATTGTATACTGTATGTCATTATTTGTAAAGTAGAAAAATAATAACAGAATATATGCATATTGTTGCTCATTTTGCAAAAAATATGGCAAAGGAGTGATGGAATGAAAGCATTTGTAGATAAAACAGGATGTATCAGTTGCGGCTTGTGTATATCAATCTGCCCGGCTGTGTTCACCTTTGACAGTGACAGAAAAGCACAGGCAGACCCTTGTGATGTGCCAGAAGGCAGTATCAAAAGTGCAATATCTGCCCGGAAAGCCTGCCCGGCATCTGTAATAGATATTGAATATTAAAAAAACGGTCTGAAAAGACCGCTTTTTGTTGTGATAAAAAGAAAAAGCACCGATTACTCGGTGCTTCTGGCTGGGGTACTAAGATTCGCCGTCTGCGGCGGTACTTTGTACCTTGCATACTATCTGGCTTTCGCTATCGCTTAAGCTCTCGCTGGCTATAAACAATCCACCGGATTGTTTATTTAACGCCGCTACCTTCACAGGTTCGAATCCGGATAAATAAAAAAAGCACCGATTACTCGGTGCTTCTGGCTGGGGTACTAGGATTCGAACCTAGGGAATGTTGGAGTCAGAGTCCAATG
>JAFZDX010000118.1 GCA_017560985.1 Oscillospiraceae bacterium | reverse complement strand
TTCACAGCGACTGAAAACAGACTCTTTCTACAGAGATACTGCTGAAGATATTATCAAAAATGTAAAGGCGATATAGTAAAAGGCAAAGACGATTGCTGTCATTCCGAAGCGAAAGCAAGGAATCGCATATAGACACCAGTTTTGTGGTGATGAGATTCTTCGCAACAAATTGCTCAGAATGACAGGGTGAAAGTTTCCACAGTTTGTTTTCCATATATGTTTTACATTATTGTTGAAAACATATGTTTTTCACAGGCGGAAAATTTCACAATATAATGAATATGCATAGAAAACCGCAATCCCCCATAAATCCCGCATAAATATACAGTTGAAACTGTAAAAACTTTCAACAAAGTTTTCAACATTCAACAGGAAGTTTTCAACAGTATCAACAGGGCAAAAAGTTGTTATGTTGGTTTAAACATTTTATCAACAGGTTTTCAACAAGGGAAAAAATGGGGATTTACCGCCAGAAATAAGGCTTTAAAAAGTTTTCAACATTTTAGGAGCCTCTACTACTACTACTGTTAATATATTATGGCAGGTAATAGGAAATTCCTGCAAAATAAGAAGAAAAAAATTTTTTACCAATAGAAAAATGTTAAAAACCCTGAAAGGAATAAAAATATGAAAATTGTATGTAACAGAGACAAGCTGAACGAAGCTATTCAGATAGTTTCCAGAGCTGTAGCAACAAAAAGCAATCTGGCATCAATAGAAGGTATTCTGCTGATTGCAGAAAACGACACCCTGACACTGACAGGTTATGACTTTGAAATGGGAATAAAGACTACTTTTGAATGTGAAGTGGAAATGGAAGGTGATGTTGTTCTGAACGCACAGCTGCTGGGCAACATTGTAAGAAAGGTAAATAATGACTATATTTCCATTGAATGTGATGAAAGAATGAACTGCGTTATCAAAAGCGGTATCACAAAATACAACATCAAAGGCATTGATTCCACAGACTACCCAGATTTTCCATCAGCAGGTAAAGACAACAGCGTGAAAATTGAAAACAGCCTGTTTACAGAAATGTGCGACTATGTTATCTATGCTGTTTCCACAGATGAAAAAAGACCAGCCCACACAGGCGTGCTGATCAAACTGGAAGACAGACAGCTGACAATGGTGGCACTGGACGGTTACCGCCTGGCTGTATGTGAAAGAGAAGTTGACTTTGATGGCAGCTTTAATATGATTGTTCCTGCAAAGGCAATGAACGAAGTAAGAAAAATTGCAGGTGACAAAGACGGCAAAATAACAATCTTTGCTTCCAGAAGATATGTAATGTTCAAAGCAGGTGAATTTATTGTGCTTTCAAGACTGCTGGAAGGCGACTTCCTGGATTACAAAAAAGCTATTCCTGCAAACTATATGACTGATGCTGTTATCAACACAAGAGCACTGCAGGATGCAGTGGAAAGAGTTTCACTGATTATTACAGAAAGACTGAGAAACCCTGTAAAAATGAACATCAGCGACAATACACTCAGCGTGAAATGTGCAACAGAACTGGGTGATGTATATGATGAAATCAGTGTTGGTCAGGTGGGCCCAGATATGGAAATCGGTTTCAACAACAGATACATTCTGGACGCGCTGAAAGCAAGTAAGAAAGATGAACTGATTTTCAAATTCTCTGGTCCTTTGGCACCATGTAAAATTATTCCAAAAGAAGGAGACGACTTTACCTATCTGGTATTGCCTGTAAGATTTAAAAATGATTGAGATAGCAATTACAACTGAATTTATAAAACTGGACCAGTTTCTGAAATTTGCAGGCTGTGTTTACACAGGCGGTGACGCAAAAGGCTTTATTCAGGACGGTTATGTAAAAGTAAACGGTGAAGTATGCACTATGCGCGGCAAAAAGCTGGTGCCAGGCGACACTGTAAACTTCAATGAAGAAGACTTTATTGTAACAAGGGCATAATATGGCAGGGCAGTATATCAGAGATATAGATATTACAACCTACAGAAACATTGAAAAGGCAAAGGTTACATTTTCACCGGGGATAAATATTATTTACGGCGAAAATGCCCAGGGAAAAACCAATTTTATGGAAGCTGTCTGGCTGATGAGCGGCGGCAAAAGTTTCCGCGGTACAAAAGACAGGGATATGATTGGTTTTTCTGCTGATGCTTTCCGCATTGAAAGTACAGTGGTAAATGAAAATGAGGAAGTAAGGATAACCGTTGCCTGCGCAAAGAACAACCCGAAATCCACAGGCCGTATGGCAAAGATAAACAACGGCAGTTTTGTAAGCCCGTCAAAGATAGCTGGTAATTTTTACCGGGTGATTTTTTCACCGGTACATCTGAATATTATCAGCGGCGGGCCTGCACTGCGCAGAAAGTTTGCCGATGCCTGCCTGTGCCAGATGTATCCGGGTTTTATGGAAAATTACAGGCAGTATCTCCATGTGATTGACCAGCGCAACAATTTTCTGAAATCCATAAAAAATTATGATGAAAACCAACAGGCTGCCATTTTTGACACCCTGGACAATACTCTGGCCAACCTGGGGTATGAAATATACAAACAGAGAAAAGAATTTATAGACCTGCTGGCTGATTTTGCCGGCAGTTACTATGATAAGATTTCTCACGGCAGGGAAAAACTGACCTTTGTTTACCGAGATATGGGAAAAACAAGGGATGAAATACTGAAAAAGCTGGAGTATAACAGAGACAGGGATAAAATTCTGGGATATACCAGTGCAGGTATCCACCGTGAGGACATAGATATTTACCTGGATGGAAAGAAAGCCGGCGAATATGCCAGCCAGGGCCAGCAAAGAAGCATAGTTATAGCCATGAAACTGGCTGAAAGCGATATTATGCAGCAGGTGACCGATGTGGCACCGGCTGTGCTGCTGGACGATGTGCTCAGCGAGCTGGATTCTGCGCGCCAGGACTATCTGCTGAACAATATAAAAGGCAGACAGGTGTTTATTACCAGCTGCCACATAGAACGTATACAGTTGAGCGAGAGTAAGAAATTTTTCGTTGAGGGCGGTAAGATTTATCAGGATAATGAAACTGGTAGATAATAAGAGCAGCGAAGTGGCGGTTTGCCGTGGAAGGCAACTTGTTGCCGACCATGTGCAAATGCGAGCCGCGGTGGAAGCGAGCAAGCCAACCGAAAGTAAAAAGTTTTATGTGGAGGGTGGAGTGATTGCCCGGCAGGAGTGAAATGTAGAGCAGAGAAATGTCATCCTGAACGCAGTGAAGGATCTTTGATGTGATAGAAACTGCAAAGCAATGGTTTTATAATTATTATAGAGCAAAGATTCTTCGGGCTATGCCCTCAGAATGACAGAGTGGTAGTTTTACTGTTGTTAAAGAGTGAAAGTTTGGTGGAAAGTATGTACTATGTTTATATATTATCCAACTGGAATAATCAGGTTATATACATTGGTGTAACCAATAATCTGGAAAGAAGAATATATGAACACAAAAACAAACTAATAGATGGATTTACCAAAAAATACAACATAGATAAACTTGTTTATTTTGAAGAAACCACTGATGTGAAAGCTGCTATCGAAAGAGAGAAACAGCTGAAATGCTGGAAAAGAGAAAAGAAAAATATTCTCATAAATTCTATTAATCCTGAATGGAATGACCTGAGCATCAGTTGGTACAGATAAAAGCAGAGAAATGTCATCCTGAACGCAGTGAAGGATCTTTGTAGTGAAATAAACTGCATAGTAAATATTTTAATGTAATTACAAAGCAAAGATTCTTCGTCGCTGAAGCTCCTCAGAATGACAGAGTGGTAGTTTTACTGTTGTTAAAGAGTGAAGATACTTCGCAACAAAGTCGCTCAGAATGACAGAGTAACAGTTTAAAGTAAAAAAATGTACATCGAAATATTTACAGATTATCTGATTGAATCAGAAGATGTGGTGGGGATATTTGACCTGGACAACACCACAACAAATAAATTTACAAATGACTTTCTGAATCAGAAACAGAAAGAAGATAAAATCACTTACCTGGTAAGTGATATCCCAAAAAGTTTTATCCTTATGAATGACGGCAGTGTTTACATAGTGGAACTGTCCAGTCAGATTTTGAAAAAAAGGTTTGAAATTATATAAAGGCGGAGAAAAAATGTCGAATATTGAAAACAAAGTAGAAAACAATTACGGCGGCGAGCAGATACAGGTACTGGAAGGGCTGGAAGCTGTAAGAAAAAGACCGGGTATGTACATCGGTTCAACAGGGGAAAACGGTCTGCACCATCTGGTGTATGAAATCGTGGACAACGCCATTGACGAAGCCCTGGCCGGTTTCTGTAACCACATTGAAGTGGACATACTGCCTGGCAACGTTATCCGTGTAACTGACAACGGCCGTGGTATTCCTGTAGGTATTCAGCCAAAGCTGGGTATTCCTGCTGTAACTGTTGTATTTACAATTCTTCACGCCGGCGGTAAGTTTGGCGGTGAAAATTCCGGTTATAAAGTTTCCGGTGGTCTGCACGGTGTAGGTGCGTCAGTAGTAAATGCCCTGTCTGAATGGCTGAAAGTTACAGTGCGCAACGGCGAAGGTATCTATACCCAGAGCTTTAAACGCGGTGTGGCAGACGGCCCACTGGAAAGAATTGGAGATACAACTGAAAAAGGTTCTACAATCGAGTTCAAACCGGACTATGAAATGTTTGAAACTCTGGAATACAAATATGAAATTCTGGAAAAACGTCTGAGAGAACAGGCATTCCTGAATGCAGGTCTGCGCATTACACTGACCGACAGCCGCGACAGCGAAGCTGTGGTACAGGAAAGTATGTGCTATGAAGGCGGTCTGAAAAGTTTTGTAGAATATCTGCACCAGAAAAGAGACCTGGCAGTGCTGCACCCTGTAATCCATATTCGGACAGCAACAGATAATTCCACTGCTGAAATTGCACTGCAGTACAACGACAGCTTTAACGCCAACCTGATTTCTTTTGCAAACAACATCAACACACCTGATGGCGGTACCCACGAACAGGGCTTCAAAACAGCGCTGACCAGGGTTTTCAATGATTTTGGCCGCAAAAAAGGCTATATCAAAGAAAATGAAGAAAGCCTGAAAGGTGAAGACGTAAGGGAAGGTATTACAGCTGTTATCAGCGTAAAGGTAACAGAAGCACAGTTTGAAGGACAGACAAAGGCAAAACTGGGTAACACAGAAGTGAGAGGCCTGGTGGAAGGTCTGGTTTATGAAAAACTGCGTGATTATCTGGAAGAAAACCCAGCAGTTGCAAAGGCTATTTATGAAAAAGCACTGAGCGCTGCAAGAGCAAGGGAAGCTGCCAGAAAAGCAAGAGAACGGGTAAGAAGAAAATCTGCCCTGGAAACTGCAAGAATGCCTGGCAAACTGGCTGACTGTTCTTCAAAAGACCCAACAGAATGCGAACTGTACATTGTCGAAGGGGACTCTGCCGGCGGTTCTGCCAAAGGCGGACGTGACAGAAGATACCAGGCTATCCTGCCACTGTGGGGTAAAATGATAAACGTAGAAAAAGCAAGAATCGACAAGGTGTACGGCAATGAAAAACTGACACCTGTTGTAATTGCACTGGGCTGTGGTATCGGTGAAGAAATAGACCTGGAAAAACTGCGTTACCACAAAGTAGTTATCATGGCCGATGCTGACGTTGACGGCCAGCATATCAGAACACTGCTGCTGACATTCTTCTTCAGATTTATGAGACCGCTTATCGAAGAAGGCCATATCTACATCGCTATGCCACCGCTGTATAAAATCAGCAAAGGCAACCAGCACAGATACGCCTATGACGAAGAAGAAAGAGAAGCAATTATTGCACAGTTCGGCAACAACTATAAAATTCAGCGTTACAAAGGTCTGGGTGAAATGAACCCTGACCAGCTGTGGGAAACAACACTGAACCCAGAAAACAGGGTTATGATTAAAGTAGGTCTGGAAGACGCACAGAAAGCAGACGAAACCTTTACAATCCTGATGGGTGACAAGGTAGGCCCACGTAGAGAATTTATTGAAAAGAACGCCAAGTATGTAACAGACCTGGATGTATAGGTGATGATATGGAATATCCTTTACAGATAGAACTGGACATAACCCAGGACGACTTTATAGAAGTGGAAATATTGGAACAGGAACTGGAAGCACAGCTGTGGAAGAAAAGTGTGAAAAAAACATTTATTATCGAAACAGTGGTGATTGCCCTGGTTATAGCCCTGGTGCTGTGGCTGGCAAACAAAGGAACAATTATGGCACTGACTGTGATTTTTCCTGTGTTTTTCTGGTTTTGTTTTCTGGTACACTTTGTTTACACCTATAACTGGGGTGTGAAAAGAGAGTTCAATATGGCGGTACAGCATTTATTGCACAACAAAGATACCCAGGAGTTTTTTACACCTGAAAGAGGCATGGCCCTGTTTTATGAAGATAAATGCGAGTATCTGACCAATGAACAGAGAAGATTTTTTGATTACGACCTGATTAAAAATATAAAGATTATAAAACATCTGTATATTTTTGTAATGAAAAGAAGTAAAGAGAAAAATCTGCGCGGTTTTGCATATATGGTTATCCCAAAAAGAAACCTGACCGGAAATCAGATGCAGCAGATGGATGAAATCTGCGCCCGTATTGTGGAAGAAAAGCATCTGGAAGAATGGGTAACGAGTGATATTTTTGGGTAAAGAAAATGTATTTTCCGGAGCGAAAAGAAATAAGACTGAAAGAATATGATTACAGTGCAAACGGGGCGTATTTTGTGACGGTTTGTACGAAGGACAAGAAACATTTGTTTTGGGATAAAGAAAAAATGCGGTTGAAAAAGAAAAACCGCGTAGGGGCGGATAATATCCGCCCGGAAGATATAGATTTATCCAGAACAGGTGAAATTGTAAAAGAGGCAATAGAAAACATACCGATAAAATATGAAAATGTTAAGTTGGACAGTTTTGTAATAATGCCAAATCATATTCATATCATAATTTTTATAGAAAATCCGGGTAGCGGGCGGATGATATCCGCCCCTACGCGGTCAGTAGTAATAGGGCAGATGAAACGATATGCCAGCAAAACAGCAGGTTTCGGAATATGGCAGAAATCATTTTATGACCACATAATAAGAAATTATAGAGATTATGAAGAAAAACAAAATTACATCCTTTCAAACCCTGGCAAATGGGTGGAGGATGAATATTATTCCCAATAAAATCCTACGGTTTATTAAACAATTTGCCTTTGGCATTTAGGAGATAAATTAAAAATGATAGTTGATAACACAAGATATATAAACAAAGACATTGAAAAGGAAATGAAAGGCAGCTTTCTGAACTATTCCATGTCTGTAATAGTTTCCCGTGCATTGCCGGATGTACGTGACGGGCTGAAACCTGTTCACCGCCGTATTCTGTATGCCATGTACGAAAACAACCTGGACGCAAGCCACGGTTACCAGAAGTCTGCACAGACTGTTGGTGAAGTGCTGGGTAAATATCACCCACACGGTGACGCATCTGTTTATGATGCAATGGTGCGTCTGGCACAGGACTTTTCACTGCGCTATCCGCTGATTGACGGCCAGGGTAACTTTGGTTCTGTGGACGGTGACCCACCGGCTGCATACCGTTATACAGAAGCCAGAATGGAAAGAATTTCTGACGAAATGCTGCGTGACATCGAAAAAGAAACTGTTGATTTTGTAAACAACTTTGACGATTCACGCCAGGAACCAGGTGTGCTGCCAAGCAGAATACCAAACCTTCTGGTAAACGGTTCTTCCGGTATCGCTGTTGGTATGGCAACAAACATTCCACCACACAACCTGTCCGAAGTGTGCGATGGTATTGCATTCCTTATAGACAACCCAGAGGCTGATTTCAACCAGCTGATGGAATACATCCCAGGCCCAGACTTCCCAACAGGCGGCGTTATTATGGGCAGAAGCGGTATTCGCAGTGCCTATGCAACAGGCCGTGGCAAAATCACTCTCCGTGGCCGTGCTGTAATCGAAGAAGGGGATGACGGCAGAAACAGCATTATCGTGACAGAAATTCCATATATGGTAAACAAGGCACGACTGATTGAAAGAATTGCTGACCTGGTTAAAGAAAAACGTCTGGAAGGCATTGCTGACCTGAACGATGAATCTGACAGAGATGGTATGCGCATTGTTATCAAGCTGAAAAAAGATGCCATTCCGCAGATTGTGCTGAACCACCTGTATTCACTGACAGAACTGCAGGACACAGTGGGTGCAATTATGCTGGCGCTGGACGGCGGCGTGCCAAAAGTTATGGACCTGAAAACAATGCTGCAGAAATACATTGACCACCAGTGTGATGTTCTGGAAAGAAGAACACGTTTTGACCTGAAAAAAGCACTGGAAAGACAGCATTTGCTGGAAGGTTTGAAAATAGCCTGTGACAACATTGATGAAGTAATCAAGGTTATCAGAGAAAGCTATGACAACGCAAAAGAAAGACTGATGGAAAGATTCAGCCTGTCTGATGTACAGGCAACAGCTATCCTGAATATGCAGCTGAGAAGACTGCAGGGTCTGGAAATAGAAAAAATTGAAAACGAACTGGCTGAACTGGCTGAAAAGATTGCATATTACAGAGAATTTCTGGAAAACCACCATATGGTGCTGGCACAGGTAAAAGAAGATATCCTGGCTATCAAAGAAAAATATGGAGATGAAAGAAGAACTGAAATTGCCCACATCAGCGGTGAAGTGGACATTGAAGACCTGATTCCAGACGAAGAATGTATCTTTACATTTACAAACTTTGGTTATATCAAACGCCAGCCTAAAGACACTTACCAGGCACAGCGCCGCGGCGGCCGTGGTATCAGCGGTATGAGCAGACGTGACGAAGACTATGTGCAGGAACTGTTTATGGGCAGAACACATAACTACATTATGTTTGCCACAGACAAAGGCCGTGTATACAGACTGAAAGGTTATGAAATTCCAGAAGGCAGCCGCCAGGCAAGGGGTATAAACATTGTAAACCTGCTGCAGCTGCAGCCAGATGAAAAAATTACAAACGTTATCCCAACAGAAGAAGGTTTTGAAGGCAACGTTGTAATGGTTACACAGAAGGGTATTATCAAACGTACTCCTGTGGAAGAATACAAAAATGTGCGTAAGTCCGGTCTGATTGCAATTACTCTGGACGAAGGCGACAACCTGGCATGGACAAGAATCACCAGTGGCAGTGATGAACTGATAGTGGCAACAAAGAACGGCCAGGCAATCAAGTTCAGCGAAGAAGATGTGCGTCTGGTTGGCAGAAGCGCCAGAGGTGTAAAAGCCATTGAGCTGGGCGAAGATGATATTGTTGTTGGTATGGGCATTGCCAAGGAAGGCACAAAACTGCTGACAATCACCGAAGACGGCAAAGGCAGACGTACAGATGTAAACGAATACCGTCTGCAGACCAGAGGCGGTAAAGGTGTAAGAAACTTTGACGTGGAAAAAGCAGGCTATGTAGCAGGCGTGCGCATTGTAAATGATGATGATGATATTATTCTGATTTCTATGAGCGGTATCATTATCCGTATGCACGTAAGCGACATTGCTGTACAGAGCCGTTATGCAAACGGTGTTAAAGTAATGCGCCTGGATGCTGATGACAAGGCTGTGACATTTGCTGTAACTATGCGAGAAGATGAAGAAGATTCTGACGAAGAAACAGCAGAAGATACAGTGACAACTGAAGAATAATTTTTATTAACAACGTAGGGGGCGGCGTCCTCGACGCCCCGCAAAACGGGATGTCCAGGAGGCCATCCCCTACAATTTATTTATATTTTACTAAAATATTACTATTTGTATTATGATTTACTATTTTTACAGTATTCAGAAGGGGCTTATTGGGCTGGTAAATTATAGATTGGTTCAAAATAGTCTTGAAACAGATAAAAATAAATTAATTGAAGAACTGAAAAAACAGGGTAAAAGCAAAGGTTATATCTACATCTGCAGGCAAAAAGAAGGGCAGTTTTTCAATAATGCATACAAAACACCACATCCAGTAGAGATTACAGGCTGTGAAAAATTGGAGGATTTATTATGAGTGAATGTATGGTTTGTGACAGAATCGAATTGACAAAGGCAGGTAAAAATCCATATTTTGTACGTGAGCTGGAAACAGGTTATGTAGTAATCGGTGATTATCAGAGATTCTATGGCTACACAGTTTTTATATGCAAACAGCACGCCAGTGAATTGTTCCAGCTGGAAAATGATTTTAAAATGAAGTACCTGGAAGAAATGAGTCTGGTGGCTGAATGTGTGTACAAGGCATTCCCTTGTGATAAAATCCATTATGAACTGCTGGGTGTGGGCAGTGGTGTGCATATGCATTGGCATATTTTTCCTCGCCGTGAAGGCGACAGCCCTGTAAAAGGCCCGGTGTGGAAAGTGCCAAAAGAAGAAATGTACAGCGAAAAATATAAGCCATCCACAGAACAGCTGGCAGAAATGAAAGAGATTCTGGGTAAAGAGTTGGATAAAGTTTTTAACTGATTATGGAATATAAGCAGAGGAAAAATATAAGGCTGAAAGAGTATGATTACAGCCAAAATGGTGCGTATTTTGTTACGATTTGTACGAAATGTAAAAGGCATATATTAAGTACTATACGCGTAGGGGGCGGCATCCTTGACGCCCCGAATATAGAATTGACGGAAAAAGGCGAAATTGTAAGAGAACAATTTGAAATAATGAATCATTTGTATGAAGATATAAATGTAAAACATTATGTGATTATGCCAAATCATATTCATTTTATAATAGAGATAGCGAAAAGTGGCGGGACGTCCGGGAGGCCGTCCCCTACGCGAAGCAATTCAGCGGTATCAAAATATGTTGGTACTTTTAAGAGATTTACAGATAAAAAATGTGGTGATGACATCTGGCAGCGTTCCTACTACGACCATATAATCCGCAATGAGGCTGATTTTATAGAAAAACAGAACTATATTATCAATAACCCTGCAAAATGGCTTGAAGATGAATATTTTAAAGAAGGTTAAATTATGAAACTGATTTACAAAGGAAAATTTGACGGTGATGCAAACAGCATACCCTACGGGGAACACAAACCAGGGGCTGTGAAATTCCGCGAGCCGGAAGATGCCAAAAAACTGGGGCTGATTGCCAATGGCATAGCAGTGGTAATTGCAATAATTGCTGTGGCAGGGGTTGTGTTAAGGGGTGGAATAAGAAATTTCAGCATTGCCGGTGTGTTTTTATCCTATATCACTCTGTTCCCACACGAAATTTTACACGGCATTTGTTTTAAAAAAGAAGTGTATCTGTACACAAATCTGAAAGACGGTATGCTGTTTGTAACCGGGCCGGAAGATATGAGCAAAGCAAGGTTTGTGTTTATGAGCCTGCTGCCTAATATAATTTTTGGTTTTGTGCCTTACATACTGTTTATGATAAATCCACGGTGGAAAGTGCTGGGCA
>JAFZDX010000117.1 GCA_017560985.1 Oscillospiraceae bacterium | reverse complement strand
GCGTTAGGGGTATGGGGCGTATCGCAACGCCCCATGCTTTTGGTTCTTTTCTCAAGAAAAGAACAATAAATCACATTTAATGTGATTTAAAAAAATTAAAGCTGTAATTTTTATCAATGCAAACGGGCTGATGTGGGCATCAGCCCCTACGTGGAAAGAGCAAAACACAACCCGTTGTGGGAAAGTGGGCGGATAATATCCGCCCCTACGCGATGTGTGTAAAATATAAATTTTTGCGGGACTATTACTGCAAAAATTCTTCACTGCGTTCAGAATGACATAATAGCAGTTTGTTTGTTGTAAAACGGGCGGGGAAACCTCGCCCCTACGCGCTTGTCCATACCACAATCTGCTCGTCCTATTCAAATTTTTCTAACTGATTATATACTATCACAATCATTCATCACACACAACAACAGGCACAGCAGTATATCTGCTGTGCCTGTAAATTGTTGTGTTATTTATTACTGTGGCAGTGGGTCAGCGCCAGGTCTGCCGTGGCACTGTTTGTATTTCTTACCGCTGCCGCATGGGCATGGGTCATTTCTGCCTATTTTTTTGCCTGCTCGTACAGGCTGTTTTTTCAGGCTGTTGTCACCGCCACCGGATGTACCTGTTACTTTTGCCACCCGTTTTCTCTGCAGTGCTTCGCCGTTGTTTGTTCTTATCTGTGCTGCAACCAGCATTTTTGCTGTGTCCTGACGGATGTTTTCTACCATTTCGTCAAACATTGCAAAACCTTCCATACGGTATGTTGCAAATGGGTCGTGCTGACCATAGCTTCTCAAACCCATACCACGGCGCAGTTCGTCCATAGCATCGATATGTTCCATCCACTTGCTGTCAACGTTGCGCAGCAGAACAATTCTTTCAAATTCTCTCATCTGTTCAGTGCCAATCAGCTGTTCCTTTTCGTCCAGGATAGCCTGTGCTTTGTCTGTCAGCATTGTGATGATTTCTTCAGCTGTCAGTTTTGCCTGCTGTTCATCGGTGAATGTGAATTCATCATCTGTCAGCAGCCAGCCACGGTACATATCTTTCAGACTGTGAAGGTTCCATTCCATTGGGTCTTCACCACTGCAGAACATTTCCACATTGTCACGGATAGACTGTGTCAGCATATTGTGTACGCTTTCAGATACATCGTTGCCGGACAGTACGTCGCCACGCTGTCTGTAAATAATATCTCTCTGTGTGTTGAGAACATCGTCATACTGCAGAACATTTTTACGGATATCAAAGTTTCTGCCTTCAATACGTTTCTGTGCAGATTCAATGGAAGAAGAAATCATTTTGTTTTCAATCGGCATATCGTCTGTATAGCCGAATTTTTCCATAATCTGTGTTGTTCTTTCGCCGCCGAACAGGCGCATAAGGTCATCTTCCAGGGAAACATAGAATCTGGTCATACCAGGGTCGCCCTGACGGCCTGCACGGCCACGCAGCTGGTTGTCGATACGGCGTGATTCGTGTCTTTCAGTACCCAGAATCAGCAGACCGCCTGCTTCTCTTACAGCCTGGGCATTTGGTGCCAGCTGTGCTTTATATTTTTCTTTCAGTTCTGCGAAAGTTTTTCTTGCATCCAGAATTTCCTGGTTGTCTGTTGAGAAGAAAGCTGTGGAGGCTTCAATCATTTCTTCTTCAAAGCCCATTCTTCTCATTTCTGTTTTTGCCATAAACTCGGCATTACCGCCCAGAATAATGTCGGTACCACGGCCGGCCATATTTGTGGCGATTGTAACAGCGCCTTTCTGACCTGCCTGTGCTACGATTTCAGCTTCTTTGTCGTGGTATTTTGCGTTGAGAACTTCGTGTTTTACGCCACGGCGTTTCAGCATTTTACTCAGCTGTTCACTCTTTTCAATGGAAATTGTACCAATAAGAACAGGCTGGCCTTTTTCGTGTGCTGCCACTGCTTCTTCGATAACAGCATTGAATTTACCCATTTCTGTTTTGTAGACAACGTCGTTCATATCTTTTCTGGCCAGTGGTCTGTTTGTTGGGATTTCCACAACTGACAGGCCGTAAATCTGCAGGAATTCATCTGCTTCACTCATAGCAGTACCTGTCATACCGGACAGCTTTTTATACATACGGAAATAGTTCTGGAATGTGATGGAAGCCAGTGTTTTGCTTTCGTGGGCAATCTTCACGTTTTCTTTTGCTTCGATAGCCTGGTGCAGACCTGCTGAATAGCGGCGGCCTTCCATAAGACGACCTGTAAATTCGTCAACGATAACTACTTCGCCGTCTTTTACAACGTAGTCGATGTCGCGTTTCATAATGGAGTTTGCCTGGATAGCCTGGCTGATATGGTGTGCCAGTGACATGTTTTCAGCATCTGAATAGTTTTCGATGTTGAAATATCTTTCAGCTTTGGAAATACCGTGTTTTGTCAGTGTGGCCTGGCGTGCTTTTTCGTCAACAATAACATCCTGTGTTACATCGTCCAGTTCTTCCTTGCTGTTGTGTTCAGCAATTCTGAAATATGTCAGGCTTCTGGCAAAGCTGTTTGCCATTTTGTACAGGTCAGTGGATTTTTCACCCTGGCCGGAGATAATCAGCGGTGTTCTTGCTTCGTCAATAAGGATAGAGTCAACTTCGTCCACGATGGCATAGTTGAAACCGCGCTGTACCATATCTTTTTTGTACAGTGCCATATTGTCACGCAGGTAGTCAAAGCCAAACTCGTTGTTTGTGCCATATGTGATGTCTGCGTTGTATGCTGCTCTTTTTTCTTCGCTGGTCATACCGTGTACTACCAGACCAACTTTCAGACCCAGATAGTTGTACAGTTTGCCCATCCACTGGCTGTCACGGCTGGCCAGGTAATCGTTGACTGTAACAACGTGTACACCTTTGCCTTCCAGTGCGTTCAGGTATGCAGGCAGTGTGGCTACCAGTGTTTTACCTTCACCTGTTTTCATTTCAGCAATGTTGCTTCTGTGCAGTGCAATACCACCGGCAATCTGAACAGGGAAGTGTTTCATTTCCAGTACACGCCAGGCGGCTTCACGGCATACGGCAAATGCATCCGGCAGAATATCGTCCAGACTTTCACCATTTGCCAGACGGCCTTTCAGCACGTTTGTCTGGTTTTTCAGTTCGTCTTCGCCCATTGCCCGGTATTTGCTTTCCAGCTTCAGTACCGCGTTTTTGATAGGCTCAATTTTTTTCAGTTCTTTTGCTTCATAACTTCCGAAAAGTTTATTGATAAAAGACATTTTTACTCCTCGTTTATATTGAAAATATTAATATTACTATAAAGTTTATTTTACTCTAATATCTTATTTTAATATATTGATAGAATTGTGTCAAACCCTTTATATATTTTATTTTATATTTTAGTATATTAGCAGTGAAGAATATTGTTGAAATGCTGTGAAAACAGGACTATAATATTGATATACACAAAGAAAGGCAGATTTATATATGAAACGATTTTTTGCTTTCTTACTGATGATGGCTATGCTGTTTACCGCCTGCGGCAGTCAGCCGGCAGAAAAATATCCGCCACAGAAGATGGATTTTGGTGACGGCAATTATTCCTGGCATTACTTTGATGACAAAGGTCAGCGTATAAAATACGAATCCTATGAAAAAGATGTTCTGACAGAAATTCATTATATTGAATTTGATGAGGATGGCAATAAAGTCAAAGAAACCACCACAGACCCTGATGGAAATGAACTGAGCAGAACAGAAACCACCTGGAAAAACGGCAAAAGGTCATATGAAGTGCGCTATAAAAATGGGCTGATGTCTATGGAAGATTTATATGATGAAAATGAAAACATTTATCTGTCAAAATCCTATGACAAAGGTGTTCTGTACAGCTGGACAGAAAGTTTTTATGATGAAAACAACAGTGCTACTGTATCAGTAGGTTACCGAGCTGACGGAACAGCCCGGTGGATGAACGAGTACAGCGAAGATGCAGACGGCAACTTTGTAACCCAGACATCAGAATTCAGTGAAAATGAAGAACTGCTGAAGATTACAAGAAGAACCAGCACAAAAAATGGCTTCAGGGAAGAAATACTGTTTGAAAAATAATAAAATAGCCGGAGACAGTGTCCTGTCTCCGGTATTTTTGTCTTACAGTTTAATAACTTGATATTGGTATGAGAATGTAGTATAATATTAGCACCTATATGTAAAAATGCGTCATATAATCAAAATTTATAAAAACAAGGAGTTGGTATCTACAATGGACGCGGACAGTTTAATACTGTTTTTATTTTTTCTTTTATGTTCAGCCTACTGTGCATCAGCTGAAACAGCCTACACTGCTGTCAGCCGTGTAAGACTGCGCACTATGGTTGACAAGGGTAACAAAAAAGCCAAAAAGGCACTGTGGGTATGTGACCGCTTTGATAAGACCCTTACAACTATTCTTATCGGCAATAACGTATTCCACGCCAGCTGTGCTGCTTTGTCCACCCTGCTGGTTATCAAACAGTTTTCCAGCGAATATGTAGTTTACGGCACACTGCTGACTACAATTATCGTATATCTTTTTGCTGAAATGCTGCCAAAAAGCATTGCAAAGGTGCGCAGCGAAGAAATCTCATTGCTGTATGCACCAAGTATGACTCTTTTTGTAAAGCTGCTTACACCTGTTTCATTTGTTTTTTCAGGTATTTCAAGTCTGATTTCAAAAATCTTTGCATCTGATGAAGACAGCAATACTGTTACTGAAGAAGACCTGATAAACATTATTGAAACTATTGAAGATGAAGGTGTTTTGGACCCTGAAAAACAGGCTCTGGTAAATTCTGCACTGGAATTTGGCAACAAGCTGGCGGAAGATATTATGGTTCCGATAGAAGAAATGGTGTCTGTTTCCAGTACCACACCTATAGATGAACTGGCAAGTTTTTTGAAAACATCCCCATATTCCCGTGTTCCTGTATACGAAGGCAGCAAGGACAATATTGTGGGCATTCTGCCAGTTACAGTATTTTTAAGCAAATATGCTATGAAAGTACCAGTTACAATCAGAAAAATGCTGATGAAACCTTATGTTTTTGACAGCAAAACTGAAATTACCCAGTTGCTTTCCCGTATGCGTCTGAACAAACTGCATATGGTGTTTGTATGTGATGAAAACCGCAATAAAGTTGGCATCATTACAATGGAAGACATTCTGGAAGAACTTGTTGGTGATATTCAGGACGAAAGCGACACAGGCGAAGGCCTGCAGCTGATGTAAGGGGGTGCAGAGATGGAATATATTGCTATTGTTTTATGCCTTATGGGCTCTGCATTTTTCTCAGGTTCAGAAATTGCTTATACATCACTGAATAAAATCCGAATGAAGGAAGACACAGAAGGGCTGTCTTTAGCGGACAAGCTGATGCGCTATATCTATAACCACTATGATCGCGCTCTTTCTACTATCCTTATCGGTAACAATCTGGTGAACATTGCCGCCACATCCATTGCCACTGTGCTGGCTGTAAATCTGGCTGCAACTATGGACGGTGCCATCACAGATGATATGGCATCTACCATAACCACTTTTGTAATGACAGTGCTTATTCTGATTTTTGGTGAAATCACACCTAAAATCGTGGCACGTCGAATCAATGAAAAAATAGCAAAATTTGCTGCTTTTCCGTTGAGAATAATGATGGTTGTTTTCTTCCCGATGGTTTGGCTGACAACACTTATCGTTGATATGCTGTCTGTTTTCTGGCGCAAGTCTGATGAAGAAGATATAACAATCACAGAAGAAGAATTTGAAAATATTCTGGACACAGTTGAAGACGAAGGGGTTATCGACGAAACCCAGACAGAAATTCTACAGTCTGCATTGGAATTTACCGACCTTGATGCTGCAGATATTCTTACACCGCGTATCGACGTTGTTGGTTTTGAAATTCACGACAGTATGGAATACATCCTGCAGACCATCAGTGAAACACAGTTTTCACGTTTTCCTGTTTATGACAGAACTATCGACCATATTATTGGTGTGCTCATTGTAAAACAGCTGCTGAAAGAGCTGATGGATGATGAAAACGTAACACTGGAAAGTCTGTTGCTGGAACCTATATACATTCCAAAAACAATGAAGCTGAATGCCATTATGAACGAATTCCGCCGCAACCAGACACATATGGCTGTGGTTGCTGACGAGTATGGCGGCACAATGGGTATTGTAACAATGGAAGACGTACTGGAAGAACTGGTTGGTGAAATCTGGGACGAAAACGATGACATTGTAAACGACTGGCAGGAAATCAACGAAAACCGTTTTGAATGTTCAGGTGATATCAATCTGTCAGAATTTTTTGACAATCTTGATCTGGATGACGAAGAACTGGAAAGTGATTACTCCACAGCCGGTGGCTGGGCAACAGAAGTTATCGGTGCTATGCCGGTGGCATTTGATGCCTTTGACTATGAAAACTATACAATTCTTGTAAAAGAAGTTGATGAAAACCACCGTATTTCCCGTCTGCTGATACTCAAACACAATCAAAAAACAGAAGATGATGATTAATATAAAAGCCACTGCATTGCGGTGGCTTTTGATATTGTGAATAGTCGCGTAGGGGACGATGCCTACATCGTACCTGTTGAAAATCATAAGTACAATTAAGTGTTGTTAACTTTACTTTTTTTGTTGGAATGATATAATGAAAATAAAATGTAAGCTGGCACAAAAGTGAGATAAATGTTCTGCTTTTGTTCTGTTGAAATTCGTTATATGGAGGCACGACTATGGGATTGTTTGGCTTTGGAAAGAGAAAGCGAGAAGAAAAAAACTCACAAAATATAGCATCATCTGAAAAGAAAGAAATATCTGTTATAGCAACAGAAGATAAAATAGACTATGCGGCAGCGGAAGAATATTTTCAGAAGTTTGAGTCTTTGGCTAAAGAGGACAATGTTGAAGCTTTTGAGTATTTGCAGAAGGCCGCAAACCTTCAGCATCAGGAAGCTGTCAAACGTATTATTGATCTGTATGAGCGTGGACACTGTAGGGAATGTATCAGGAGACCTGCTTTAAAAGTAGCCGCAAAAGAATGGCAGAATCCGGAAAAAGCTGTTACTTACGGTTTGGAAGCAGAAAAACATGGTATAGATGTAGCTTGGGATTTGATGTATGCCTATCTTAAAATAGAAAATTATGAACAGGCGCTCCACTGGGCGAAAATCAGCGATTCCAGGTCTGGAAAAACGAAAGCAGTTGAATGCTTGATAGAGGAAATGATAAAAAACTATAAAAATCTGTCCAGTGAAGGTATAGAACTGATTACAGAAAACTGGGAGAATCTGTCCAATGCTCAAAGGATTGAAGTTTGCCTGCGGAAAGCTGAAATATTTACAGAAAGAGCAAAAACAGCCAAAACAGAAATAGAAAAGCAGACTTTTATAAATTTTCGTAATGCAGAACTAAATAATGCATATATCTATAAAAAGCTGGATGAAGAATAATTTATCAAAACAGGTTTGAATATCGCTAAATTTATTTTACAGCAATAAAAAAGACGGAGTTTTCACTCCGTCTTTATTGTTACGAGTAAACCGTAAGCCGTGTTCTGTATTAAACGATGATCTATCTAGACTTTACGTTGCCGCAAAGTTCAAGCCTCCTCCTGAGAGCTGCAGGACCACATATGCTCTGCTGTCGGGAGTTGCTGCGGATAAGGTTTACATAGCCGATGTGTCTCCACACCGCTGGTGAGCTCTTACCTCACCTTTCCACCCTTGCTTGTGATTGTTGCCAATCACATAGCGGTATATCTCTGTTGCACTATCTCTAAGGTCGCCCTCGGCTGACGTTATCAGCTATCCATGTCCTGAGCAGCACGGACTTTCCTCACGGATGTGTTTGCGCACATCCCCGCCATCGTATGTTTTACTCGTAATAATCAGTTTTAAAAACCATCTGTCAGCGGCACGCCGTCAGCATCAGTGGAAATTTTGCCTGTGAAAATGTACAGTGCTTCTACCAATGCCCATATCTGGCTTAACCAGCCCATGAAGAATATGTACATCAACAGATGCATAATGCCTTTTGATGTGTATCCCAGATAAAAATCGTGTACACCGGCACTGCCCAGCACAATGGCCAGGATACCTGCAATCAGTTTGCTTTTTGGCGCAGCCATTATTTTGTGATAGCTGTCAGCAACATTTTCAAAAATGTTTTCTGTGCTGGTTGCTTTCTGGCCCACTTTGTGACCGCAATGGGAACAAAAAGAATCGCCTTCTTCAAGACGAAAGCCACAATTTGTACAGTACATAATATCTCTCCTTATGGTTTGCAATTAAGTAGTTTATCATATATTTATAAAAAGTGCAATATTTAATCTTATATTTTAAGATTACAATAAAAATTTGATGAATTTGTGTATGATTTGCGTTCTTATATAAATTTCGTTGAATTGTAAACTGAAAAATGATATAATCAGTGATAATCATCGAGCGATTCACGAGGAAATTATGAGAAACAATACAAAACAGCTGATAATGGACATAGCCTGGAAACATTTTTCAGAATGTGGCTATACAGACACTAATCTGGAAAGAATATGTAAAGAAGCAGGTATAACACGCGGTCCACTGTACTATTATTTTGAAGATAAGGAAGATTTGTACCGTCAGGTAGTAGCGCAGGAAGTGGAAAAGATGGAGAAAGAGTATACACGCATACTGACAGGTGACGAACCACTGATGGAAACTATACAAAATCTGCTTGGTCTGTCTACAATATACAACCCACTTTTACAGCGCGATAATTCCGGTGCAACTGAAATACCTAAAGTAGAAGAAATAGACAGATTCAACGAATTTGTACTGAAAATGATATATAATAAGTTCCAGCAGGCTGAACAGAATGGGGAACTGAAAGAAAACAGTGACATGTTGAAGATGATTTATTTCCTGTACACCTATTATCTGGGCATTGTTACTTTTGACGAAAAAATGAATGTAGGCAAACAGCAGGAGCTTTACAACAAAGAGCTGTCTATCCAGATATTTATGGACAGTTTCAGACAGCAGTTTATAAAATAATTGATTAAAGAACCACGGTTTTGTGGTTCTTTTTTTGTTTGTAAATTGCCATATGAACAGATTTTATGGTATAATTATTTTTAATGTTATGTAAAGGAGGCTGCCTGTGAATTATAAGTTTTTGGTAAAAGAAAATGAAAACCATACCCGTCTGAATGTTTTTTTGCGCCAGAGTGGTGTGTCTGCTGCACAGATAAAAAAACTGAAATTTCAGCCAGACGGCATCCTTGTAAATGGCGAAAAGAAAAATGTGGACTATTTTGTGCAGACAGGGGACAGGGTGGAAATAAACACCACCGATGAAAGTATGGATTCCACTGTAATTGTACAGACAGGCCATCTGGATATAGTGTACCTGGATGATTGCTGTATGGTAGTAAACAAACCATACGATATGCCTTGCCACCCGTCTTTTAATCATCCTACTGACACAATAGCCAACTATTTTATGGGTTACTGGCAGGAAAGGGGACAGTCAAAAATCTGCCGTGTTATAAATCGTCTGGACCGCAACACATCCGGCCTTGTTATGATTGCACTGGATGCTCACTCTGCCGAGCAGCTGAAAGGCACAGTAGAAAAAACTTATACAGCCATTGCCAGGGGCAGGTTTGAAAATAACCACGGCATTATCGACCGGCCTATTGCCCGCCAGCAGGAATCTATTATAACCCGCTGTGTCAGGGAAGACGGCCAAAGGGCAGTAACTGAATACTGGGTTAAAAAGGCTGATGAAAAATTTACTCTCTGCGATATTCGCCTTCATACAGGACGTACACATCAGATAAGAGTGCATTTTTCACATATCGGTCATCCGTTGGAAGGTGACGACCTGTATGGCGGCAGTATGGAAAATATAAACCGCCACGCACTTCATTGCAGCAGACTTACTTTCGTTTCTCCGGCCACAAAGCAGACAGTTACGGTAACATCGGAACTGCCACAGGATATGGAGTTGCTTGCAACAAAAATACAAATTAAAGAAACTATATTATAAAAGTTTCTGTTTATGTGAAAGTTTTATTAATATAATGTGAATTAACGGAAACAAAACGGAAACAAATTAGCAAAAATACCTGTTTTTTCTTGAAAAATTAAGAGAAAACAGGTATAATTTTATATTGGACAATAATGCTTGTCTGTAAATATAAAAGAAAAGGAGAGGGATGCATGCCATTTAACAGCAAAAATAAAAATGCCAGAAATAATGGCTCTCGCAAAACAGAATCAATTCTTAAAACAATCTACAAACGTTATAATCCTGAAAAGGTTACTATACAAGGTCTTAAAAATTTCTTCGGAATGATATTTTATAAAACAGGTTATGAAGTGGAAATGGTTTCACTTCAGCTGTTAAAAAAAGTTTCAAAATTTATAGGCCATATCGGGGCTGCAGCTTTTTCTGCCGCCAAAACAGGTGCAGAATTTTTTGATAAACTCACAGATACAATCCTCGATGACCTGGGCGAACCACTTGACAGGGTGGGCAGTGCTTTCACAGGTATCAGCGAAATTATAAAAGAAACAAAAAATGATAAAAATATAAAAACAGGTCATCTTCTTAAAAAATATATTAAAGAAGGTCTGGAAAAACACAGAGATCTGGCGAAAACACTTTACAGTTATGTGGGCCCACTGGTTATGGCAAGTATATTCTGCCTGGTGGTTGGTTTCACTTTGTCCAGGGAATATGCTATCCAGGTTTCACTGGACGGTGAAGAAATCGGTGTAATAAATAATTACACTGTTCTGAAAAATGCTGATAAAATCATAAAAAATAAATTGGTTTCCACAGACGAACAGACATGGGAACTTAATTCAGACATCAAGATGGTTTCACTTGGCAGAAAAGAAACAGTAAATGAAAGACAGCTGGCAAACAATATTCTGCAGGCATCTGATGAAAATATTATCGAGGCAACAGGTTTGTATGTGGACGGTAAGTTTATCGGTGCAGTAAAAGATGCCACAAAGCTGAACGAGGCATTGGCATCACTGAAAGCATCTTACGAAAACGGTGACCCTAACAGAACGGTTTCCTTTGTACAGAATGTTTCTGTACTTGATGGTATTTTCTTTGCAGATTCAGTTGTGCCAGACCAGCAGCTGGCAGATCTGGTTGTCAGTGAAGTCAGCGGTGCAAAATATTATACAGTTGCATCCGGTGATAACCCTTGGGGTATCGCTGCCAAAAACGGCATCACATATTCAACACTTCTGGCACTTAATGGTGTAAGTGAGTTCAAATCACTGTTTGTGGGCGATGTAGTACAGGTTGGTGCATCAGTGCCATTCCTGCAGGTTAAATATGTGGAACGTGCTACACGTCAGGTGGAAATTCCATATACAACAAAAGAAGAAAAAGATAAAACCATGACACTGGGCACCAGAAAAGTTGCACAGGCCGGTGTAAAAGGTCTGAAAGAAGAACTGGTTGAATCAGTGTATATTGACGGTATGCTCCAAAGCGAAACAGTTGTGCAGTCCACTGTTATTTCTGAACCTGTACAGCAGATTGTTAAGATTGGTACATACTGGAACGGTCAGATTATCGAAGGCGGCAGCGGTAAACTTACATGGCCTACAGCCGGCGGTTATGTATCCCGTGGTTTCGTTGGTCAGTATCCGGCCCATAACGGTGTTGACATTGCCGGTCCATATGGCACATACATCATTGCAGCTGACAGCGGTGTAGTTACAAAAGCTCTTTACACCAACGTTGGTTATGGTGTATACTGTATTATTGAGCATGGCGGTTATCAGACACTTTATGGTCACTGTTCACGTCTGCTGGTTTCAGTAGGTCAGCAGGTACAGAAAGGCCAGATTATCGCATATATGGGTTCAACAGGTAACTCCACAGGTAACCATCTCCACTTTGAAGTTAAACGTGGCAATGTGCGTTACAACCCATACAGCTGGTTCTAAAATTATGGCTGCCTGTAACAGCGGTGCAGCCATATACATAATATATATATATAATATGTATCAAAAACACAAAATATTACTTGTATTATCAATGTTTACCCATATGTTTTATGAGTAAAATAATATGGTGAATTTTAAAGCTACAAAATCAATTTTATATAAATTTTATTCCAAAGGAGAATGAATTTGGAAAAATACATCATCAAAGGCGGAAAGCCATTAAAAGGTGAAGTTTTCATCAGTGGTGCCAAAAACTCTGCAGTTGCACTTCTGCCTGCAACAGTTCTGGCAAAGGATGTATGTGTGCTGGAAAATGTACCGGACATCAGCGACATCCGCACTGAAGTAGAAATCCTGAAAGAAATGGGCGCAAAAGTAAGACGTATCAGCCCATCAATACTTGAAATCGACACATCCACACTGGATACAACAACAGTTCCTATGGAACTGGGTGTTCAGTTCCGTGCATCATACTATTTCCTGGGCAGTCTGCTGTCACTTTATGGCAAAGCCAGTGTTCCAATGCCAGGTGGCTGTGACCTGGGCGCACGCCCTATTGACCAGCATCTGAAAGCATTTATGGCACTGGGCGCAGAATACAACCTGGACTACGCAATGATAAATGTTTCATCAGACGACCTGCAGGGTGCACACGTGTTCTTTGATACAATTTCTGTTGGTGCTACAATCAATGCTATGCTGGCAGCAGTTATGGCAAAAGGCACTACTATCCTGGAAAACGTTGCCAAAGAACCACATATTGTTGACGTGGCAAACTTTTTGAATACTATGGGTGCAGATATCCGTGGTGCAGGTACAGACGTTATCAAAATCCGTGGTGTTGAAAAAATGCACGGTGCAACATATACAGTTGTTCCAGACCAGATTGAAGCAGGCACTTTTATGGTTGCAGCAGCAGCTACAAAAGGCGATATTATGATAAGAAATGTTATTCCTGAACATCTGGAATCCATCACCAGCAAAATCCGTGCAGTAGGTGCAACAGTTGAAGAATTTGACGAAGCTGTTCATGTTGTCGGTGCACAGGAATACCACAGCACAAATATCAAAACAATGCCTCATCCGGGCTTCCCAACAGACCTGCAGTCTGTAATGGCTGTGTTGCTGTGCTATGCAAAAGGCACATCTATCATTACAGAAAGTATCTGGGACAGCCGTTTCAAATACTGTGATGAACTGACAAAAATGGGTGCCAGCATCAAGGTGGAAGGCAAGGTTGCTGTTTTTGAAGGCGTTGAAAAACTTCGCCCAGCCCCTGTAAAAGCCACAGACCTGCGTGCAGGTGCGGCGCTTATCATTGCTGCACTTACAGCTGAAGGTCAGAGTGAAATTACTGAAATCAAACACGTAGAGCGTGGTTACGTAGATATCGTAAAGAAAATCCGTGCTCTTGGCGGCGACATTGTAAAGGTTGATATTCCTGAAAATGACCTGCTGAAAAAAGCATATTGATAAACATTAAAGCGGAGTGCTGTTTCAACACTCCGCTTTATTAAAATAAAATAGTAGAATAACGGGTAGGTAATATCCGCCGTTACCCTTTATTCTCAATCAAAGGAAAAACAATGGCAAGATATATTTCTCTTTATTCCGGTTCTTCCGGCAACTGTTCTGTTGTGGAAGAAAACGGAAAATTTATTCTTATAGATATGGGCAAATCTGCCCGCCTTACAAACAAAGCCCTGACAGAACTGGGGCTGGATATAAAAAATCTGCAGGGTATACTTGTCAGCCACGAGCACACAGACCACACAGCCGGTCTGAAAGTATTTCTGAAAAATCTGCACGTTCCGCTTTACACAGGTGTTGCCACTGCAGATTTCCTTACAGACAATGACCTGATACCTGCCCATATTGATATTCAGGACGCAGATTTCACAGGTTTCAACATCGGTGATTTTCATATCACAGGCTTTGAAACACCACACGACTCTGTGTGCTGTATGGGCTACCGCATTTCCACTGGCAAAGGCAGTAAAATGTCTATTGCAACCGACCTTGGCTTTGTGACAGAGGAAATTTACAACAATCTGAAAGGTGTAAATCTGGCTGTGGTAGAGTCAAACTATGATGTACAGATGCTGAAAGATGGCCCATACCCATACTATATAAAAAGCCGTATTGCATCAAACCGTGGTCATCTGTCCAACGAACAGTC
>JAFZDX010000116.1 GCA_017560985.1 Oscillospiraceae bacterium | reverse complement strand
TGTGTACCCTGATATGTACGATATTTTCAATGCCCTGAAATACACTTCATATTCAGATGTAAAGGTTGTTATTATCGGCCAGGACCCTTACCACGGCCCAAACCAGGCCCACGGTCTGGCTTTTTCCGTGCAGAAAGGCATCGCGCCGCCACCATCACTGGTAAACATCTATAAAGAAATCGAGGCAGAGTACGGCGTACCAATGCCTAAAAACTATGGCTGTCTGACAAAATGGGCAAAACAGGGTGTACTGCTGTTGAACACCACACTGACAGTCCGTGCCCACAATGCCAACAGTCACAAGGACGCCGGCTGGCAGATTTTCACCGACAATGTAATCAAAAAGATGAACGAAAGACAGAAACCCTGTGTTTTCCTGCTGTGGGGCAGCCACGCCATTGCCAAACGCAAATTTGTTGACGAAAGCAGACATCTGGTGCTGACCAGCCCACACCCCAGCCCACTTTCCGCCTACCGCGGTTTCTTTGGCTGCAACCATTTCAAAGATGCGAACAGATTCCTGTCTGCAAAAGGGATGGATCCGATAGACTGGATTATCACGGAGGAATAAAATGATTTCACTCCTTTTAAACACAGCTTTTGTAGGAACTGCGGCTGTGCTGTCACCCTTTGGTTTTGGCGATTTGCTGGAATATCTTATCTGCATAGCCCTGTTTTTACTTGGGGCAAAGATTATAAAAAGCAGTAACGATAAAAAAATAAAGGCAGTGGGAATAATTATTTCCTCTGCCGGTATGTTTTTTCTGCTGTGGCTTCTGGCCTGGCAGATTATTGCATACATAGTATATTTAAGTTATTAAGGAGAAAAATTATGGCGGTTATAGATATTTCTGGTTATGCACCAAACAGCATTACTGACGGTCCAGGCCTGCGTTTCGGGGTGTTCTGCCAGGGGTGCAACCACCACTGCCCAGGCTGCCACAACCCTGAAACCCATGAATTTGGCATTGGCACAAAAGTGGATGTGGAAGACATTTACAAAATGATAAAGAAAGACCCTATTGTACGCGGTGTCACCTTTTCCGGCGGCGAACCTTTTGACCAGGCAGAGGGTTTTTACCATCTGGCAAAACTGCTGAAAGCTGACGGCTATGAACTGGCGGCCTATTCCGGCTATACCTATGAACAGCTGACCCGGAGCACAGAAGACTACAAATACAAACTGCTGTCACTGCTGGATATTCTGGTAGACGGACCTTTCGTGCTGGCAAAGCGCAGTCTGTCTGCAGGTTTCCGTGGCTCTACTAATCAGCGTGTGCTGAATGTACCTGCTTCCCTTGCCAACGGCAAAGCTACCTGGGAAGAATCAGCCCGCTGGCAGACACTGAACACAGAAAGAGAGTAAAATATGAAAAAGAGAATCATAGCCGTTATTATGGCGGCAGCAATGGGTTTATCTATGGTGGCCTGCGGTGGCCCAAAAGAAAACCCTGATGCAATTTTGTACGAATATACCCCATATGAATTCAGCCCTGTAGCTATGCCGCGGGAAATAGTAGTCGACCAGGATATGTATGATGCCTGGGAATATGTTATAGATAAAGCTATGGGTGATGGTGCCATATTCAGCGGCGTTCCGGCCTTTTCAATGAGCAAGGGTTATTTCCGCCAGGAAACAGAAAAGATGGGATATGAGCACATGGAGCTTACAAAAGCTTCTCTTCATGCCAAAGGTGAAGGAGTTCAGATATCTGTTGCCAATTATTCAAGTGTAGACGAAGCAAAACCTATCAAAGAAATATCTGTACAATTTTTTAGCATGGATAAAGATGATTTCAACCCGGAAATACTGAATGAAGTAAACAACATACTTTCCCTTGGCCGGTCCCGTCAGGTGCTGGGCAAAAGCAAAGATGAAATGCTTGAATATCTGGAAATATCTGACCTGATGCTGAAATTTATAAAATATTTCGGTGGGTACTGGTATAAAGATGATACAGCATTATATAGTGTGGTATACGAAGAAGGATATGATTCATTTTATAATCGTGAAACCGTGCAGCTTTCCTTTAAAAGAGAAGAAAACGGGCGCAGCCAGCGTATAACTTTCAGCAATGTTTCCGGCGGGCCTATATGTTCAGTGCGATACGAAGAAGCAAATGATTACAACGAAGAGCATATGAAAACCTTTTCAACAAATGCTAAAAACTGGCATACAGGCGAAAATATGGTTGACCTGTGGATTGTAGCCGAAAAGATAGAAAACGGCACAGCCACAGCTGTAGACTTTGATATGACTAAATACCTTGAACTGGACTGGCGCCACCAAGGCCGGATGAAAGTGCCTGTATTTGCTGACGATGATGTAAAAATTGAATGGACAGAAACAGTATACTACCAGCAGGAAAACCCTGACGAAAAACTGATGTTCGATGTAAAAACAGATAATCAGCCAGATATGATAATGGAATATTATTATGCTGATGACAGTATAATACTGAAAAATGAAGAAAACACACTGGCATACAGATTTAAAAGAATAGGATAAAGAAAAATCCGGTACTTATGTACCGGATTTGTTTTGTGTAGAAACAACCACCAACTATGCTGGTGGAGAAATGATTAGCTTTAAGCATTGAGCGTAGCGAGATGTCATTCTGAGCAACTTGTTGCGAAGAATCTTTGCACTGGTGTTATGTGGAATTATTTCTTTGCAGATAGTTCTGGAACAAAGATCCTTCGACCCGTTTTACTCGCTCAGGATGACATATTACCACTTTAGTGGTTGCAGTGCGTGTAATGCAACTGACAGACTTTCAGTGCCTCTTAAGAGGTGAGCCAGTAGTACGCCCTTATAGGGCTGGTGCATGCCACCGGTTTCACTGGTGGTTTTGATTCTGTATAGCAGAATTTGCTCCTGCACAGGCAGAAAAAAGGCGGTGTTGCCACCGCCATAAAATATTTTATTTCACTTTAACCAATGCCACTGCACCGGCACTGCCGTCTTCTTTGATAATGCCTATCTCAAAGCCGTTTTCTGCATCCTTTATTCTTACAGACAGTTCTTCACCTTCAAAACACTGGTTTTTGTAGGCTATGTCCATGCTGGCTATATCCATACGTGCCAGTTGCCGTGATGAAAAAGCATTGAACATCACCTTTACATATTCCACATTGTTCATATGGCGGCTGGTGTCCAGGTCACCGCTGGCTACTTTATAGCGGTAAATTTCCTGTGCATCGGTAAAATCACCCTTTAATTTTGCATAAGGTTCACAGCACACTGTTTCTTCACAGTGCTGGAAATCCTGTGGGTAAATTGTATCAAACTTTACCAGCTTTCCGCTTTCAGGGTGAAAAATCGCCCATTCGTTTTTGCCTTCGGCTATCAGTCTGCCGTTCTGTGTCATTGTGTACAGCCTGTCTGCCCTTATTCTGGCTGGCTGTGCAGGCCAGGTGGCGGCTGTCACAGTTGAAAAAGTTTCCGGTCTGTGATGAAAAATAATCTTGCTTTTCACCGCCAGCCATATCAGCCCCTTTTCACCCAGATTATCCATTCCTATATTTATGTCTGTGGCGTGTTCAGATGCCATATCCATAAAAATTGTGAAAAATCCCGGAACATCCAGATGCCCTGTACTGTCACACAGGCTTACAGGTATGCGCATTTCTTTTTCCATTTTGTTGTTCATATTGTCACACTTTCTACTTGTTCATCGGGCAGTATTTTATACACAGTCCGCACACTGCACCGCGACCGATGTGTTTGTACCGCTTTTTCATATGGTTGGAACACTTGTCAGGGTTGAAAAATTCTTCCCTTTCCATACCCGGCTGCCAGCTTTTGCCGCTGATAGCACCGCTTGGGCACATTTCCTTGCATATGTTGCAGTGGGTGCAAGGGTTTGGTGGCAGTTCTTTTGGGTTTTCAAATGGGCAGTCGGTAAACACTGTGCCCAGTCGCACCCTTGTGCCAAAGTCTTTGTGTAAAAACAGGGCAGAATTGCCTATGCTGCCCAGCCCAGCCTGGCGGGCTATTGCTTTGTGTGAATATCTGCCGCGGTAGTTCCAGCCTTCGTCATTTATGCTCTGGCTGGCGGCAACTGTTATATACTTATAGCCTTCTTTTTCCAGCATCATACCTGCCTGCAACAGGCACTGGTCTATAAATGTATTCAGTGTGCGGTAATGGTTGAAATATGTGTGGGTTGGCGCATCTTCTATTTCGTCAATAATTGCGTCTGACAGCTTCACTACAATACTTATGGCATTTTTCAGCCCGCCTACGCCGTCTTCCACCTGGCAGAACCCCACATCGCTTACTCCCAGTGACAGCAGTTTTTCTTTCAGTCTGTTTTGCATACTTATCTCCAATGGTTTAATCAATACATATTATCTTAACAGAAATACACCTGTTCTTCAAGTTATTACATATTCTTTTATATAATAAGAAAAACTATATAATACTCAATTTATTAAATAAATTTATTGAAAAGCCAATTAAAATATGGTATTCTAAAGTTTAGACTATAAAAATAAAGAGGAATATATGAAACAGAAAAAAGCTATTGATATAGAAACCTTTGTGGTGCTGTTTGTAATTATAGGCGGTTTCTCTGCCCTGGGCAGCGTAATGGGTATAGGCAACCTGTTCAACACTATTATGAACACTGCCCACGACCTGCTGCTGAACACAGTATTTTTCATTATGGCAATCTCCGTTGTTGCAGGTGCCATTTCAAATCTTATGGCGGAATTTGGTGTTATCAGCCTGCTGAATAAACTTATCTCTCCGCTTATGCGCCCTGTTTACGGTCTGCCAGGTGCGGCCAGCCTGGGCATCCTGTCCACCTTTGTGTCAGATAACCCTGCTATTCTTACACTGGCGAAGACAGAAAGTTTCACAAAATACTTCAAACCTTATCAGGTTCCTGCCCTGTGTAACTTGGGTACCAGCTTTGGTATGGGCATGATTCTGGTTACATATATGATGGGCCTGGGTGGCGAAGGCATTATAGGTGCCGCCCTTATCGGTGTACTGGGTGCCTGCATCGGCAGTGTGGTTTCAGTTCGTCTGATGATGTCCAAAACAAAAAAATATTACAATGTTTCAAAAGAAGAAGCAAAGGCTGACCACAGCCGCAAGGCAGACCAGGGTGCGGACGAAGAATACCGCACAGTGCACGGTTCTGCCCTGGAAAGAGTGCTGAATGCCATTCTGGAAGGTGGCAAAACAGGTGTACAGCTGGGTCTGGACATTATCCCTGGTGTTCTGTGTATCTGTACTTTTGTAATGATTCTTACTTTCGGCGCCCCAGCTGACGGCATTTACACAGGTGCAGCCTATGAAGGCATCGGCCTGCTGCCAAAACTGGGCGACCTTATTGCCCCTGTTACAGGTGTGCTGTTCGGTTTCAAAGACCCATCAAACATTGCATTCCCTATCACCAGTCTGGGTGCCACAGGTGCTGCAATGGCCCTGGTGCCACGTATGCTGGAAACAGGTGCGGCAGGTCTTAACGAAATTGCGGTATTTACTGCAATGGGTATGTGCTGGTCAGGCTATCTGTCCACACACATCTCTATGATGGATGCCCTGGACCGCCGTCAGTTTATCAAAGACGCCATCGTTTCCCATACATTTGGCGGCCTGTGTGCAGGTGTTGCGGCACATTACATCTTTATGCTGGTATCATTGCTTTAAACAGAATATAAAAAGAAAAGGACTTGCACTGCAAGTCCTTTTTATTTGTATTATATACATTTATTCTGTTATATATCGAATGATATTATTCTGCTTATGGGTACGATGTAGGCTTCGAACCCTACGCATTTAATTTTATACATATCCCATAGGGGCGGGCGCCCTCGACCGCCCGTTTTATCCCCACTGACTGACATCCTGTCATTCTGAGGGCTTTGCCCGAAGAATCTTTGCACTATAACAATTATAAAATTAATACTTTGATATTTTTATTGTATCAAAGATCCTTCACTGCGTTCAGGATGACAATGGTAGTGTTTTCAGCAGGGGCTGATGCCTGCATTAGCTCGCTAAAAAATTGCAAAAAAGAAATCAAGCTCTCGGTTGACTATCTGTTATATAAATGGCGTCACTGCTTGCAGTGCATTGCCGGTTTGCCGTATGAGGCATCTATGATGCCGAATATGTGCAAATGTCCGTCAAGGCGGAAACGGACAAGGCAACCAGCGGATGGATTCGCCTGCGTAACGAATCCACCTTTACCAGCGGATGGATTCGCCCTGCGGGCCGCGGGCTAAAAACAGTCCACTGGACTGTTTTCTTAACGTTGCCTTGCCCGCGCTCCACCGTAGCGGGCATCTGCACCAAGTCGGCAACACAGTTGCCTCCAAGGGCAGACCGGCAAGGTTGTCCGCCGGACAACACGTTTCGAATCCAAAATCTTGCTGTGCAAGCTTTTGCTCCCACCCGAAAATCTGATTAACACAAAAAATTGCAAAAAAAAATCAACCTCTCGGTTGACTATCTGTTAAATAAATGGTGGGTGACGAAGCCGACCGCCGCCAGTGGCGGATAAAGGGAGGCGGAGGAAGGGAAAGTTACAAGCGGACAAGAGGGCATTTATGCCGTCGCAGTACGCGCCGATAACTTTTCAGGGCGGACACCATTTATAAAATAAAAAAAGCACTAACATTTGTTAGTGCACATCTGTTATATAAATGGTGGGAGCGGATGGATTCGAACCATCGAAGTCACTGACAACAGATTTACAGTCTGCCCCCTTTGGCCACTCGGGAACACTCCCACAATTTGGAGCTGGTGGACGGATTCGAACCCCCGACCTGCTGATTACAAATCA
>JAFZDX010000115.1 GCA_017560985.1 Oscillospiraceae bacterium | reverse complement strand
AGCACTGCGCTTTGTAACAACACTGCTGCAGGCTTACCTGCCTAACACAACTCCAAGAATTGCTGCTCAGCTGGGCTACACATCAGAAGACCTGACATATGAATCACTGGCAAAATTCGGTCACCTGGGTGAAGTTAAAGTTCAGAAAGGTGAGGTAATCTTCCCAAGAATTGATGCTGCAAAAGAACTGGCAGCAATCGCTAAAGAAGAAGCTGAAAAGAAAGCTGCACGTGAAGCTGCAAAAGCTAAAGAAGAAGCTAAAGCAGAAGAACCAGCAGAAGAAGAAAAAATAGCTGAAATCACTTATGATGATTTTGCAAAAGTAAACCTGATTGTTGGTGAAATCAGAGATTGCCAGCCAGTGCCAAAAGCAGACAAATTGCTGAACAACACTGTATGGGACGGCAAACGTGAAAGAACAATTCTTTCCGGCATTCACGAATGGTACGAACCAGCTGACCTTATCGGCAGAAGAGTAATCATTGTTGATAACCTGGCACCAAGAAAAATGCGTGGATTCATCAGCGAAGGTATGCTGCTGGCTGCTGACAATCCAGATGGCAGTGCAAAAGTTATCTTTGTTGACGACATCGAACCAGGCAGCAAAGTAAGATAATTTATATCACAAACTATTACACCCACAGCTTTTGCTGTGGGTGTTTTCGTATAAATGGCTCCCTTGTGTAAATGGAGCTGGCTGACGGCTGTCAGACTGAGGGATTGTGATACAGTTTCTTGTTTTTTATGCTTTGATTTGATACAATATAAATTATAATAATTGTGTATATTGTTGTGTATTACAGGAGGATAAAGAAATAAAATGTTACTTATAGGTATAATTTTAGCAATGGTAATTCTTTTTGTATTAATAGGTGAAATACGATATCAAAAGTTGGAAACTGAAGTTTTGGAAAAATTAGGTTTTTCTGATTGGGATGTAGTGCCTTATTTTGATAAACGGGTAGTTGTAAAAAGTCGACGGACTCTTGAGAAATATGATGATGTTAAATTTTTCAAAGAACATAAAGACTTGCTTCCTGAAGCTGAGAATATACTCAAAGAAAAGAAAAAAATAGAAAAGACTTTGAAAGATTTTCTTAAAGATAATGAGTATCAATCCCATTCACAATATAAAAGCCTCGCAAAGCAAATAAATAATGTCTTGGTAAAGGCGGAAGCATTTAGAATTAAAGTTAGCTATATAACATCAGCAGGAAATAATTTAGAAGAAAAAGAAATTTCTTTGGATAAATTTAGTTTAGAAAAATTTAGAAAAGACCCATCATTGTTGATGGGAAAAGGTGAATATAATAAATATTTACGAGAACAACAAAAAGAAGAATTGAATAATAAACACCACCAATATTATGACGATGTAAATACCATAATAGATTATGCAAATACAAATATAAATAACCTTGTTATCAAGGGTAGTAAAGAAAAAATTGATTCTTTAATTGGACAGTTATTTGACAGAACAGTTAATAGTATTAAAAAAATTAAAACTATTGATAGTGAAGAATGGACTATTATTGGAGATTTTATAAACTATATTAGTAATGAAGTGAAAAAGGTTGTTGAAAATAATAAAATAATCCTTGATTATTATGAATCTTCAGATTTTATGAAAATTAAAGAAACTTGTGATGTATTGATGAGTTCACAAAGAGAATTTAATGAGTATATTAATGAAAAGGTTCAATCTATTTCTGCATTGTTTGGAAGTAGGGTGGTTCGAAATGAAACGGTAAACGAAGATGAATATAATTATATCAGACCTTACAGAAAGACAATCACACCATTTACTGCAGAAGTTTCAGCAACTGTATTTGCAAGTGCAGAAAACAATCCTTTGGAATATGTTGTAAAAAACTTTTATCCTAATAAACAATTTTATCCTGAACAAATTCAAAAATTACATCTTCTCATAGAAGAACTTGAAACTTTAAAAGAAGCAAAACAAATTATTGATAATTATAAAGTTGAATATCAGCAATATCTGGGAGATGTTCCAAAATTTGTGTTAGATAATGATGAATCGGGTTTTTATTCCAGACTGGGATTTGCTAATATCGATGAAAGTGTTTTGACCATAGAATATAAATTTGTTTACACATCTAATGGTGGTTTAGCACAAAGATATTTTACAGTTCCGATGACAGAAGCAAATATTATAGAACTTATTAAAACCTTGGAAGGAAAACTTACTGTTAAAGCATTTGTGAAAGAACAAAGAAATTTGATGACCAAGAAATTGCGAGAATTTATTAAGTCAAGAGATAATTACACTTGTTGTCAATGTGGAAATTCTATTCATAAAGAGCCGAATCTACTGTTAGAAATAGACCATATTGTTCCCGTAACTAAAGGTGGATATACGATAGAAGATAATCTACAGACACTTTGTTGGAAATGCAATAGAGCAAAGAGTAATAAAATTATAACTCAATAAATTGTTATTAAAAAAATACTAAATTGACTTTATCACTTTTAGAGTAAGATAATTTATATCACAAACTATTACACCCACAGCTTTTGCTGTGGGTGTTTTTGTGTTACAAATAAAATTTCTGTCGGTACTTGCAAAACTCCTGTAAATTTGTATAATTAAATACTGTATTGATTTTCAGGAGGAAAATTATGGGAATTAATTCACCAAAGGAAATTGCACAGAATTATGTTGCAATAGGTAAAACCAAAGCCAATATGGCTATAGATAAAATGTTTTTGCTTGCAGTTATCGCAGGTGCATTTATTGCATTTGGCGGTGTAGGTGCAGCCACAGCATCAGTGGGTGTAACACCGGCATCAGCAGGCAAATTAATCAGTGGTTGTGTTTTTCCAGGGGGGCTTACATTGGTTCTTCTGGCAGGCAGTGAACTGTTTACAGGCAACTGTCTGTTGTCCATTCCACTGCTGGAAAAAGAAATTACAGTAAAACAGATGCTGAGAAACTGGATTGTGGTTTATCTGGGAAATATGGCAGGCGGTATGCTGGTAGCGGCAGGTCTGGTTTGTTCAGGACAGTACAATATGTTTGATGGCGCCATGGCAGTATCTGTATTTTCAACTGCAGCTGCAAAGTGCGCACTTTCATTTTCTGATGCGTTTATAAAAGGTGTTTTTTGCAACATTCTTGTGTGTCTTGCAGTATGGGTATCATTTTCAGCAAAAGATTCTGCAGGTAAAGTAATCAGTCTGTTCTTTCCTATTCTGATTTTTGTGGTATGCGGTTTTGAACACTGTGTTGCAAATATGTACTATATCAGTGCAGGTCTGTTTGCAAAAAATATTCCATCCTATGTATCAGCCGCTATGGCAGCCGGTGTAAATATTGATGTAATTACCTGGAAAAACTTTTTTATCACCAATCTTATCCCTGTAACACTGGGCAACATTGTTGGTGGTGCAGTATGCGTAGGGGCTCTTTACTGGTATATCTATCTTAAAAAAGAAAGATAAAATTTCATACAGAAATAACAAAACACCCACAGTTTCTGGCTGTGGGTGTTTGTTTGTTGTGAAATTATTTTGTTACAGCTATTTTCTTTTTATCTTTTATATACCATGGCAGGTAGGCCAGGCCGAACATAGCTGTGATTGCCACCATCATTACCATTATTCTCAATGCATAGTTAGGTGGCAGAATATCCAGAATGGATGGTGCGCTTTCAGGGCGTGCCATATACAGGTAATTTGCACCTGGAATCATACTGTTCACCCAGGCGGCAAATATCACCATTACTGTCAGGGCAGAGGCAGAGCGGATATATGAACGGAACACAGGTCGCATATTGTGAACAAAAATCATATAGAATATAGCGATGTAAGTAAGTGTGTGTTCCAGCCAGAACTGGTAATAACGGAATCTTGTTGGACCACAATAGGTAAGCACAGTAGGTGTCAGCAGTGCAAATACAGAACAGCCCAGCACCCAGAAATATACAATGTCAAACAGGCGCTGACTTTTGCCAATCAGCATAAAGGAACAGAAAATAACCGACCAGGCACATACACCGATAGGCAGATGTTCCACAGCACCGTTGGAAAGTGCCGGTAAAGCAGACAGTCGCCAGTAATATGACATATCACATATAATCAGCGCAAAGGCCAGTATGTAACGAAAATTCATTTCGTATCTGGACTGTCTTAATATATCTCTATAACGATACATTAAAAATATAGTTACCATAAGCAACAGTATCGGAATCAGATGGGCAATAGTAAATATAGCAAACTCCGGCTGGTCACCTTGACCGAAAAAATGTATAAAAAAATCTTTAAGCATTTATCTTTCTCCCTTGTTAATTGTTCACAAGTATATCATATAGGTGTTACATCAGGAATAAAGATTTTGTTAGTAATTTGTTATATTTATGTGAGCAGTTTAAGAGATGTTATGCGGTTGTCTAATTCTTTGATTTATAGTATAATATTATTCACATTATTGAAATCAGGAAGTAAAATATATGAATAAAATTTTTGACAGCCACAGCCACTATAACGATTCTTCTTTCAAAGATGATTACAAACAGGTCCTGCAGCATATTCAGGACAGTGGTGTAGGCAATGTAATAAATGTAGGTGCAGATATAGAATCAGCCCGTCTTGCTATGAAACAGGCAAGTGAAAATGACTTTATGTATTTTTCTGCCGGTATTCATCCACACGATGCAATCCAGGCCAGGGACGAAGCAGTTATGGCAGAAATCGAAGAAATGCTTTCCCATCCAAAAGCAGTTGCAGTGGGCGAAGCAGGTCTGGACTATCATTTTGATGATTCCTGGTCACCTGAATTACAGCAGGAAGCATTTATAAAACAGATAGAACTGGCCAATAAATACCATAAACCATTGATTATCCACACCCGCGATGCAATGCAGGATACACTGAACATCCTGGCAGAACACCCGCTGGAAAGCGGTGTAGTACACTGTTATTCCGGCAGTCGGGAAAGCTGTAAACAGCTGGTAAAAATGGGGCTGTATATTGGCTTTACTGGTGTAATCACCTTTAAAAATGCCCGCCGTGCATTGGAAAGCCTGAAGGTTGTGCCACTGGACAGACTGCTGATAGAAACAGACTGCCCATATATGGCACCGGAACCAAACCGCGGCAAACGCTGTGATTCTTCAATGCTGCATTTTGTTGCACAGAAAATGGCAGACGAACTGGATCTGACAAAAGATGAAGTCATCCGCATTACAAATGAAAATGCAAGAAGACTGTTTAATATTAAGTAAAATGATAAAGAAAGATACACTGTTAAATCGGTGTATCTTTTTCGAATATTATTGCTTAATTATAATAAGTAGTATAGAAATATCTATAATTAAAACAAGTATATAATCAATAAATATAGATATATTAAAAACAATTATATTGATTTAACTTAATTTGTATAAGTTAAATAAAAGACCGGTATAAATTAAAATATATTTGTGCACATTATGTATTGATAAAAATATATCCATAGACTATAATGTTCCTGCGATAAAAATCGTATAAAAAGAAAGGAATATATAAACTATGAAAAAAATCATTGCTTTGGCATTAAGCGCAGTTATGATGCTGTCTATGTTCACTGCTTGTTCTTCTGAACCTACAGTTGATACAAACAGCAAATCTGCAGATATCGTAGTTATCGGTGCTGGCGGTGCAGGTATGTCCGCAGCAATCCAGGCTGTACAGAATGGTGCTACAAACGTAGTTATCGTTGAAAAAACAGGTATGGCTGGCGGTAATACAACAAGATCCACAGGCGGTCTCAATGCTTCTGAAACAACATTCCAGGAAAGAGACAAAATTGAAGACTCTAACCAGCTGTTCATTGACGATACAATGAAAGGCGGTAAAAACATCAATAACCCAGAACTGGTAAAATATATGGCTGAAAATTCAGCTGAAGCTCTTTACTGGGTAAACGATATGGGTGCTGACCTGACAGTTGTTGGTCTTTTCGGCGGTGCTTCTGTAAAAAGAATCCACAGACCATCTGACACATCTGCAGTAGGTCCTGTTCTTGTAAAAACACTGCTGTCTGTTGTAGAAAAGAACAACATCCCAGTTCTTTACAACACAAAAGCTGAAGAAATCATCACAGATGCAAACGGTGCAGTTTCCGGTGTTAAAGTAACAGACGCAGAAGGTACATACACAATTAACTGTAAAGCAGTTATTATCGCTACAGGCGGTTTTGGTGCAAACAGTGAAATGGTAGAAAAACTCAATCCAAACCTGAAAGGTTTTGGCACAACAAACGTTGCAGCTGCAACAGGTGACGGTATCACAATGGGTACAGCTATCGGTGCAGCAACAGTTGATATGGAACAGATCCAGACACACCCAACTGTTCACCCAGAAACACAGACAATGTACACAGAAGCTGTTCGTGGTAACGGTGCTATCATCGTTAATAAAGAAGGCGCACGTTTCACAAATGAAATGGGCACACGTGACGTTGTTTCCGCAGCTATCCTGGAACAGACAGATGGTCAGGCTTGGCTGATTTTTGACGAAGCTGTTCGCAAATCTCTCAAAGCTATCGAAGGTTACATCAGCGCTGGTATTGTATTCCAGTCTGAAACAATCGAAGGTCTTGCAGCAGAAATCGGTGCTGATCCAGCTACACTTTCTGCAACAATGGCAAAATTTGCTGATGATGTAAAAGCAGGCAATGCTGATGAATTCGGTCGTGCTGGTCTTGAACTGCCACTGACAGAAGCTAACTTCTACGCATGTATGGTTGCTCCAGCTATCCACCACACAATGGGTGGTCTGAAAATCAACACAGCTGCTGAAGTTCTGAACGAAGAAGGCAATGCAATTGCTGGTCTGTTCGCAGCTGGCGAAGTTACAGGTGGCGTTCACGGTGCAAACCGTCTGGGCGGCAACGCTGTAACAGACATCGTTGTATTCGGTAAAGCTGCTGGTGCATCTGCTTGCGACTATGTTGCAGCAAATGGCGGCCATACAGAAGCAACAATCGTTGTTGAAAAAGTTGAAGAAACAGTTAAACCAGAAGTTGAAGCAAACTTCAAAGATGGTACATACACAGCTGTTGGTACAGGTATTGGCGGTGATGTAGAAGTTATCGCTGAAGTTAAAGACGGCGAAATCGTTTCTATCACTCTGGGCCAGCACGGCGAAACAGAAGGTATCTTCGAAGGTGCTGTTGACGGTGTTATCCCAGAAATCATCAAAGGTCAGACAACAGAAGTAGACACAGTTTCCGGTGCTACAATCACTTCAAATGCTATTATCGAAGCAGTTGAAGATATTATGGACCAGGCAGCTTAATTTTTAAAATTATCATACTCCTGCAAAAACACCTGTGAGAACAAATCTCACAGGTGTTTTTATTATTTCAGAAATGTTTTGTAATCTTCGTAATTCTTTTTCAACAGGTTTGGCGTATCCAGGCCATATGGACATTTTGCAGCACACTGTCCACATTCAATACATTCTTCTATTTTTTTCATTTTTGCCTGGCCTGCTTCTGACAGATGACCTGCCGCAGGGCTGCGACGAAGTAAAAGCGACATTCTGGCACAGTTATTTATTTCAATGCCCACAGGGCAAGGCATACAGTATCCGCAGCCACGACAGAATTCACCGGCCAATTCCTGTTTTTCTTTTTCTATATATGCCATTCTTTCTTCGGTCAATGCTGGCGGATTTTCATTGTAGGACAAAAATTCGTCCAGTTCCCATTCTTTCTGGATACCCCAGATAGGTGCAACAGGGAACTGTGCCAGATATGCATATGCCACATCAGAACGGGTAATCAGCCCACCTGCCAGCGCCTTCATACATATAAAACCCACATCTTTTTCCTTACACAGGTGTACCAGTGCTTCTTCCTTTTCACTGGCAAGATAGGAAAATGGGAACTGCAGTGTTTCGTACAGACCGCTTTCCACCGCTTCCTGTGCTATTGCCAGGCTATGGCTGGTAATACCTATATGGCGTATTTTGCCCTGTTCCTTTGCCTGTACCATAGCTTCGTACAGACCACTGCCGTCACCAGGTTTTGGGCAGAAAGGTGGGTTGTGGAACTGATAAATATCTATGTAGTCAGTTTTCATCTTTTCCAGGCTTGTTTCCAGGTCTGCCCAGAAACCTTCCACAGTTTTTGTCATTGTCTTTGTGGAGATAATAATATTTTCTCTTACATCAGACAATGCCTTGCCTATTTTTTCTTCACTGTCAGAATATGCTCTGGCTGTGTCAAAATAGTTTATACCATTGTCATAGGCTTTTCGCAGTATAAGTGATGCGGTTTCCATATCAACCCTCTGTACAGGTAAAGCGCCGAAACCATTTTTTGTCACCATCAGTTCTGTTCTGCCAAGACGAATCATTTCCATAATTTTACGCTCCTTTATTCATTTATACTATAATTATATAGGATAAAACATATGGTAAGTCAATAGTTTTATATATGCACCAGTTTCCATAATGCCATTGTCATAAAGAAAGTTGACCGTATATATCTGGCGTATTTCAGTATATTTTCTTTTATAATTTTATGGCTGATTTTTATTCCCAGGTACAAAAGGCAGCAGTGCAGTACAGCACTTATGAAAGATACAGTAAGCATATTGTATCCGCACATTACCATATACATACAGGCTATTGATGCGTCCACTGCAACAGACCGGCTGATAGTGGCAATTTTACTGCCTGGTTTTATTTTAGCCATACTGTCGTTGAATGCTGTATATGCAAGGAAAAACATTACCGCCACACCTGTAATATCCAGATATTTTTCAAGATTTGGCTGTATAAAAACATTGCCTGTAACACAGGCACACATACAACAGATGAAAATGATGATAAATGATAAAAAAGCATCTTTGAATTTCATTTCCACATCCAGTGTTCCTGCCGCAAAACCGCACAGAAAGCCATCTATACTGGCGGCCAGCAGACTGAAAAGCATAAACATTGTATTCACCTCATAAACTTTTACTTCATTTTATTCCTGCAGGTTATGTTGTGTGAAAACTATGGACAAAAATCTGCAATATGGTATAAAATAATAACAGTAATTAAAAGGAGAACGCTTATGAACAAAACGCTTGTAGTTAACCGCAGTCAGTGCGAAGAAATTCTCACTGTTGAAAAATGTATTCCGTATATGAAAAAAGCCCTTGTGGGTATCAGCGAAAAACAGGCCAAAGTATTACAGAGAATAATGATTCCACATCCAAATGGCAATATGCTGGCAAATATGCCAGCCAGCCTTATGAGTGAAAATGTAACAGGTTCCAAGGTTATTATTTTCCCAGGTCCACAGACAGCAAAAATGGGTACAAACCAGGGTATTATTCCTTTGTTTGATATTGAAACAGGCCGGCTGACTGCCATAATCGATGCTGAACTTATCACTGTTGTGCGCACAGCCGCCACCAGTGCAGCAGCCACAGATGTGCTGGCAAACAAAGACAGCAAAACAGTTGCAATTCTGGGCAGTGGCAAACAGGGGAAAGCCCACGTTCAGGGCATGCTGGCAGTGCGCAATATTGAAAAGGTATATATGTGGGACCTTTATTTTGACGCTGCAAAAAATGCCTGTGAAATTATGAAAGAACAGTTCCCACAGGTGGAATTTATACCTTGTGAAACAGCAAAAGAAGCAGTGATTGATGCAGATATTATCTGCACTACTACACCGGGTAAAACAGAAAATCCTGTTCTGATGGGCAGCTGGCTGAAAGAAGGTGCGCATATAAATGCAGTTGGCACCTGTTCAGCACGTGGTCGCGAGCTGGACGGCCAGGCGGTTAAAAAATCTGTAATTTTCTCTGACTGGACAGAGGCCTGCCACCGTGATGCAGGGGATATACTGTTCAATATTTCTGTTGGTGAACTGGATAAAATTCCACCAATGACAGAAATCGGTGAAGTTCTTTCTGGCAGAAACCCTGGCCGTACAGATGAAAAACAGGTTACAATGTTTGAATCTGTGGGCATTTCTGTTGAAGATATTGCAGCGGCAAAAATGATTTACGAATATGCCAAAGAAAACGGCATTGGCACTTGGCTGGAAATCTGATGATAAAAATAAAAACTGTACTCTGATATACCAGAGTACAGTTTTTTAATTTATAAAAGTTCCTGGTTGTAAACAGCCCTTACACCACCGATAAATTTTGGTCTTGTGCGTGCCGCTGTTACCAGTGCGTTGCCTATCATTTTATGTTCCAGGCGCAGTGGCACAGCCACTTTTTTCAGGTGCATTCCTATTAGTGTCAGACCTATGTCAATGCCGGCATCTGCCTTGATTTCTTCTACTGCCACAGGGCTTTCAAAATGTTTGTATGCCCGTGTGGCAAAAGAGCCGCCAGCCTTTGGCTGAGGCACAACATTTACAGTTTCTGCAAATGGTACGGCGGCTTTCTCGATTATGATGGCCCTGTTCAGATGTTCACAGCACTGTGCGGCAAGATATAAGCCGTTTTCTTTTGTGAAATCATATATGGCCCGAAAAACAGTTTCTGCAGTTTCTGGGTTGGAATTTGTTCCTATTTTAGAACCGATTATTTCGCTGGTGGAACAACCCACAACCACGATATTACCGGCTTTCAAATTTGCTTTTTCGTAAAATTCTTCCATTAATTCTTTTGTCTGCATATAAAGTTCGTTTGTCATTTTGTTTTCCTTTCTATATAAAAATCAAATATTTGCAAGTTTGTACAGTATGGGCTCAAAAACCGGGCCATAGCTGTGCTGTGGATACTTTACGGTTTCTTTCAGACACTCCAATACAAAATCAGATGCAATAACAGCTGCCTGCTGTATACTGTGACATTTAAGTATTGCCCCGGTAAAAACAGAGGCAAAAACATCGCCGGTACCTGGAACAGACTTATCTACCCTGCTGTGTTTGCAGTAGTTGTAGTTGCCGTTTTCCCATATTGCCACACCAGTTGTGCTTTTTTCAAAGGAAACGCCGGTAATGGCTATATTGGGGCACCCCAGTGACGCCAGTTTGTTCATCAGTTGAATTATAAATGTTTCGTCATAATTTTCCTGGTAAGTGATGTCTGTCAACAGGCAGGCTTCTGTCACGTTGGGCAATAAGTAGTCAGCATATGATGCCATCTCTTTCACTTTATTTACAAAACAGCTGTCAAACCCTGGGTATAGCACACCGTTGTCTGCCATGGCAGGGTCTATAATCACAGTTGCATCCGGTTCAAGACAGGTATTGATTACATTTTTCAGATTTTCCAGCTGTTGTACATTGCCTATATATCCGGAGTAAACTGCCGAAAATTTTATGTTCTGGTTTACCCACCGCCTTTGTATCAGCCCCATTTCAGAGGACAAATCCTTGAAAGTATACTCATCAAACCCCGTTGTGTGGTTTGACAGTACACTGCAGGGCAGAACACAGGTTTCAAATCCGCATACAGACAGTATGGGTAATGCCACAGTAAGGGAACACTGCCCCACACAGGAAATATCCTGTACTGTAAGAATTTTTTTATAGTTCATAAAACACCTCTATCTGTTTTAATTTTACAGAATAAATGTGTTTTATTAATTGTATTTATGTTAATTTAAAATTATTAAAATCAAAAATTTTAATAAATAGTTTAAAAAAATGTTTCTAAAATATGAACAGATATTCTGACAAAAATAAAAATCCCCCATAAAGGGGGATTGACTGTTATATGTTTACCATCATCGGTGTATGTGGGATACCATCTTCCAGAAATTCTTCGCCACAGGCTTCAAAACCGAATTTTTTGTAAAAGTCCAGTGCATAGGTCTGGGCTTCGATAAATACCCTGTCTGCACCCATTTCGATTTTTGCGGCTTCCAGACCGTGTTCCAGGACTTTTGCACCCAGGCCCTCGCCACGGTGTTTGGACAGCACCCTGCCAATCTGTACTGTGTTGGTTTCTTCATCCTTTACAAAAATACGCAGGTACGCCACTATTTCCTTGTCTTCTTCCAGCCATACGTGCAGACTGTCATAGTCTGTGCCGTCTACTTCCTGGTATGGACATTCCTGTTCCACCACGAAAACCGCAGTTCTGATTCGCAGTATTTCATATACTTCTCTTGGTGTCAGTCGGTCAAATTTTTTTATTACAAGTGTCTGATCCATAATATCTCTCCGTCGTTTTGATGGTAATATTCTATCATTTTACATAAATTATGTCCAGTAATAATAAACTCTCCCATTGTGTAATGGGAGAGTCTGTTTTGTGTAGATACAACCACCAGCTATGCTGGTGGAGAAATGCTTAGCTTAAAGCATTGAGCGTAGCGAGATGTCATTCTGAGCAACTTGTTGCGAAGAATCTTTGCACTGGTGTT
>JAFZDX010000017.1 GCA_017560985.1 Oscillospiraceae bacterium | reverse complement strand
CCACACCCCAGGCATTGGGAATGCAATTATAAAGACAGCCTTAGTTTTATAATAGTTGGAGGGTTTACAAATGATAGAAATCGAAAAACCAAGAATAGAGACAGCGGTTTTATCCGAAGATGGACAGTACGGCAAGTTTGTTGTTGAACCACTTGAAAGAGGTTTCGGCACAACACTTGGCAACTCACTCAGAAGAATTTTGCTTTCTTCACTGCCAGGCGTAGCAGTAACAAGCATCAAAATTGATGGTGTTCTGCATGAATTCACATTCATCAACGGCGTGAAAGAAGATGTAACAGACATTGTTCTCAATGTTAAAGGCATCACAGCAAAACTGTTCTGCGACGAAGCAAAAACTGTTCGCATTAACGCAGTAGGTCCATGTGAAGTAACAGCAGGTTCAATCGAAACAGATTCTGATATCGAAATCCTGAACCCAAACTGGCATATCGCTACACTTAGCGAAGGTGCAAAGCTGGTTATGGAACTGACATTTGACAGAGGCCGCGGTTATGTTCCAGGTGATAAAAACAAAAAAAATCAGGAATATACCACACTGGGTGTTCTTCCTACAGACAGTATTTTTACACCTGTTCTGAAAGTAAACTACTCAGTTGAAAATACTCGTGTTGGCCAGATTACAGACTATGACAAACTGACAATCGAAGTTTGGACAAACGGCGTAATCAACGCTAACGAAGCAATGAGTATCGGCGCAAGAATTCTTACAGAACATCTGAACCTCTTCGTAGGTCTGTCAGATGATGTTGCTCTGCCAAAAATGGTAGAAAAAGACGAAGAAAAGACAGAAAACACACTGTCTATGACAATCGAAGACCTCGACCTGTCAGTTCGTTCTTTCAACTGCCTCAAACGTGCAGGCATCCACACTGTGGAAGATCTTGTAAACAAAACCGAAAGCGAAATGATGAAAGTTCGCAACCTCGGTAGAAAGAGCTTTGAAGAAGTTATGCAGAAGCTGGCTTCTCTTGGCTACAAATTCCCAAAAGAAGAAGATTAGTCTATATATAGTACAGTAAAGGAGTGACTCACATGGCAGGCACAAGAAAACTTGGCAGAACCAGCGACCACCGCAGAGCTATGATGAGAGCTATGGTAACTTACCTTTTCGAAAACGGTAAAATCGAAACAACAGTTACAAGAGCTAAAGAAGTTAGAGCAGTGGCTGAAAAAATGATTACACTCGGCAAGACAAATACTCTGCACTCAAAGAGACAGGTATACAGCTACATCACAAAAGAAGAAGTAGCAAAAAAAGTTTTTGACGAAATCGCACCAAAATACGAAGACCGCAACGGTGGTTACACAAGAATCATCAAAATCGGCCCACGTCGTGGTGACGCTGCTGAAATGGCAATCATCGAACTGGTTTAATCCATTAGATAAATATAATTATATATCCCCCGAGAAATCGGGGGATTTTTATTTTGAAAATTAATTACAAATATGTCATTTTACAACATTTATCTTTATTTTTTATGTGAAATAGTGTATCATATACTAAATGCGATAAATTTTATGGAGAAAAGATAATGTCTAAAAAACACAACAAGAATAGCTTTTCAAAAAGTATAAAATACATTCTTTCCCAGGCAAAGGCAGGCAGTAAACTGCATATTGCAATTATTGCTGTGGCACTTCTGGTTGTAATGCTTCCAGTGATACTTATTGGATGCAGTGGGAATAATGAAGCTAATGATGACTATGTAGAAAATGAAATGGACCAGGCATACGACAAGGACCGGGAATCTTTGGATATGGAACAACTGGGACTGACTATATTGCCTGAAACAAAAGATGCAGGCCAGGAGTATGTTGATAACACATTGTTTATCGGTGACTCCAACACAGTGCGTACTCAGGTCTATGGTCATACAACATGGAACAATGTAGTTGCTGCAGTTTCCATGGGGGTACAGCATATTCCTTCATTGAAAATGACTTATTTCAAAGGCTATGAAGAACCGGTTACAGTGCCGGAAGCAGTTAAAATAATCCAGCCACAGCGTATTATAATTACTTATGGTACAAACAATACACTGGGTTTTTCAGTAGATGATTTTATAAAAATGTATAAAGATGGCCTGAATGCCGTTAAAAAGGCCTATCCTTATGCTGAAATAATTATAAACTCTATTCCTCCTGTTGATAAAGAACGCGAAAATCAGGCCATTACAATGCAGACAATCGATAAGATGAATAAGGCATTGTCTGAAATGGTAAAAGAGGAAGGCTATAAGTTTCTCAATACTGCTGAAACACTGAAAGACGAAGAAACAGGTTTTGCAAAAAAAGATTACACCATCGGTGATGGTGTTCATCTCAGTAAAAAAGGTATGGATGCTATGTTTGAATACATCCGTACACACGCATATGTTACAGAAGATACACGTCCTAAACCATTGAAAAAAGTACCTGAAAGAGAAGAAACACCAACAGGTATTATTACAGAAGACCCAATCGCAGTCCGTGGCAGCAAAATAAAAATAATTTTTAAATCCTCTGATGAATCACTTGGTAAGGTAGGCGGTGAAGTTGAACAGAAACTGAAACGCACCATTACATCAACAGCAGTTTTCCCGATTCCTGAAGTGGAAAATGGTGGTGTGTTCACAGGCTGGTCCTGCGACCTTGAAGGTCTGTCTTCAACAGTGGAAGACAGCGTTACATACAAAGTGCCAAAAGTTGGCGAAGATGTAACAGAAATTGTAATCACCTGTAAATTTGAAAAAGCTACTGTAGAACTTACAGCGGATGGCAAAGAAGCTAAATCCATTACAATGGATTCAGGCGCCTCAAAACAGCTTTCAGCCAAAGTAACACCAGGCTACAAAGGAGACAAAACAGTTACTTGGGTAAGCGAAGATAACACTGTTGCTAAAGTTGATGCAAATGGTAAAGTTACAGCAGTGGGCGGTGGTAAAACACAGATTATTGCTTCTATAAACAACAATAAAATCTACTCTGTTTGCGAAGTTGTGGTAAAACAGTCATTGGAATCCATTTCTGTTTCAGGTGAAAGCAATCTGAAAGCAGGCGCAACAGCACAGCTTACATTGAATCTTAACCCTGCAGGTGCACAGGCAGACCTGTCAAAAGCAACCTGGTCATCCAGCGATGCTTCTGTGGTTTCTGTTGATGCAAATGGTAAGATTACCGCCAATAAAGAAGGCAAAGCTACAATCACGGCAACATTGAATGGCCTTACAGCAAGCCATAATGTGTCTGTAACACAGCCTAAACCACTGGCAGGTATTTCTCTGTCTGGTGCAACAGAACTTTTTGAAGGGGAAAAAACACAGCTTACAGTGGTTTATGCCCCAGCAGATACAACAGACAGCAAAACAGCTGCCTGGTCTTCCAGTAATACAGATGTTGCCACAGTTTCAGAAGGTGCGGTAATAGCGAATTCTGCAGGTACTGCTGAAATCACCTGCACAGTTGGTGGCCATACTGCAAAGATTACAATCACAGTAAAACGGGCAGTAGTTGACCCTACCCCAACACCTACACCACAGGCAACCCCAACACCTGAAGCAACACCGCGGCCTACAGCAACTCCAGAACCAACTCCGGAACCTACCCCAGAACCTACACCAGAACCAACTCCGGAGCCTACACCAGAACCTACACCAGAGCCAACTCCAGAACCTGCGGTTGAATCTGCTCCAGAACGGACACAGGAACCAGTTGCAGAACAGCAGGTAGTGGAACAGCCTGTTACAGAATAAGTACAAAATAAAAAAGACGAGTCAACTGACTCGTCTTTTGTCATTATAACAGTTTATTTTGCAAATTCTTTAATGATTTCTACAACAACCTGTGTGCATTTAACCATATTTTCTTCTGTAATACATTCAAATCTACCGTGAGCGTTGTAACCGCCTGTACCAAGGTTTGGACAAGGAAGACCCATATAAGACAGTCTTGCGCCGTCAGTACCGCCACGTGCTGCTTCGCTTACAGGATTTGCGCCAATGGCTCTGATTGCATTTTCAGCAGCTTCAACAACTTCAAAATATGGCAGAATCTGTTCTTTCATATTTCTGTACTGCTCTCTCAGATGCAGTACACAGCTGCCTTCACCGTATTTTTTGTTGATGAATGCAGCAATATCTTTCATGATTTCCTGTTTTTCATCAATTTTATCTGCGTCGTGGTCACGTACAATGTATTCCAGTGTTGTTTTTTCAGTTGCACCTTTTGTTTCAATCAGGTGGAAGAAACCTTCAAAACCATCTGTGTGTTCAGGTTTGTCAAAGGCTGGCAGCAGATTATGGAATTCAAATGCCATATGCTGGCTGTTTACCAGTTTGCCTTTTGCACTGCCTGGGTGAATAGAGTTGCCATTGAATTCAACTACAGCTGAAACAGCGTTGAAGTTTTCATAGCAGATGCCGTTGTATGCGCCACCGTCAACTGTATATGCCAGTTTTGCACCAAAGCCTTCCACGTCAAATTTATCTACACCTGCACCGATTTCTTCGTCAGGAGTAAAGGCGATAACTACCTTGCCGTGTGGGATTTTTTCATCTATAACAATCTGTACAGCTTCCATAATTTCAGCAATACCGGCCTTGTCATCAGCACCCAGCAGTGTTGTACCGTCTGTTGTAATCAGCTTCTGTCCTTTCATTCCGGCCAGGAATGGAAATTCTTTTACGGCCAATGTATGACCACTGCCTGCCAGCAGTACATCGCCACCGTCATAGTTTTCAATAATCTGTGGGTTTACACCAAAACCGTTGAATTCAGGTGCTGTGTCCATATGTGCGATAAAACCAACAACAGTTTTGTCTTCAAAACCTTCTGTTGCAGGCAGCACACCGTAGATAGTGCCGTCTTTTATACGTACATCAGACAGGCCCATTTCGTTCATTTCTTTTTCCAGAAATTTTGCCACATTCAGCTGGATTTCAGTTGAAGGTGTAACACCGTAGTTTTTAGGGTCAGATGGTGAATCGATTTTGATATAGTTTAAAAATCTGTTCAGTACATTCATAATATTTATATCTCCTCGCAATTTGATTGTACTTATACTATACCATATAAGATTAAAAAATTATAGCTTAATTGTAATATTTTTTTGAACAAAATGATATTACACTTTTAATTTCTGTCAAAGTATGTTAAAATATAATGAATTATAATGTATAATTGCGTTTTAATGCATTAATATGTAAAAATAAGCAGTATTGCTTTGGAGGATATAAATATGTCAGAATCAGTATTTAAAGGCAAAACCCTTTTGATTACAGGCGGTACAGGCTCTTTTGGCCACACAGTACTCAAACATTTTTTAACAACAGATATCGGTGAAATCCGCATTTTCTCCCGTGACGAAAAGAAACAGGATGATATGCGCCACGACCTGCAGGTAAAATATCCTGTGGAAAGCCAGAAAGTTAAATTTTACATCGGTGACGTACGCGATATCAACAGTGTAAACAATGCTATGAACGGCGTTGACTACATCTTCCACGCAGCAGCACTGAAACAGGTGCCATCCTGCGAATTCTTCCCAATGGAAGCTGTTAAAACAAATGTTATCGGTACAGAAAACGTACTGACAAGTGCTATCAATCACGGTGTAAAAAGAGTTGTTTGCCTGTCCACAGACAAGGCTGCATACCCAATCAATGCAATGGGTATTTCCAAAGCTATGATGGAAAAGGTTATCACAGCAAAATCCAGAACAGTTGACGGCGAAAAAACAACTATCTGCTGCACACGTTATGGTAATGTTATGTGCAGCCGCGGCAGTGTTATCCCTCTGTTCCGCGACCAGATCCGTCAGGGCAAACCTCTTACAATCACAAACCCTGATATGACACGTTTCCTTATGAACCTGGACGAAGCTGTTGACCTTGTTGTATTTGCATTTACACACGGCCAGCCTGGCGACCTGTTTGTACAGAAATCACCAGCCTGCACTATCGGCGACCTGGCAAAAGCCACACAGGAACTGTTTGGTGACACAGGTATCAGAATCATTGGCGAAAGACATGGTGAAAAACTGTACGAAACACTGCTGACAGAAGAAGAAGCAGCAAAAGCTATCGATATGGGCAGCTATTACAGAGTACCTGCAGATAACCGCGACCTGAACTATGACAAATACTTTGTTGAAGGCCGCACAGAAGAAAAACTTCTGCACCAGTACAACAGCCACAACACAGACAGACTGGATGTTGCAGGCACAATCGCAAAAATGAAAACAACAGAATACATCAAAGAGGAGCTGGCTAAACTTGAAAAGTAAAAAAATCCTTATTACAGGTGCCACAGGCTTTATAGGCAAAAACCTGACAGCAACACTGCTGCAGGCAGGTTATACAAATCTTTATCTCTATGACAGGGAAAACACACTCCAGCAGCTGGAAGAATACTGCACAGATGCAGACTTTGTTTTCCACCTGGCAGGTGTAAACCGCCCTGTTGATGTAAAAGAATTTTATGAAGGCAACACAGACTTCTCCAAAAATCTGCTGGATACCCTGGCCGCAAAAGGCAACAAAGCACCTGTTGTGGTTTCTTCCTCAATCCAGGCTTTGCTGGACAATGATTACGGCAAAAGCAAGAAAATGGGGGAAGACCTTTTCCTTGAAAACGGTAACAACCCAGCGTTTATAGCACGTCTTTATGGTGTTTTCGGCAAATGGTCCAGACCAAACTACAATACAGTTGTGGCTACATTTATGCACAATGTTGCCCACGGTCTGCCACTGCAGATAAACGACCCTGACAAAGAACTGACTCTGTGCTACATTGACGATGTAATTGCAAAATTTATCGATATTCTGGAAAACACAGCTGATTATAAACCTGGTTTCTTTGAAATCGATACACTGCACAAAATCACACTGGGCAAACTGGCTGAAAAAATTACAAACTTCGGCAAAAACAGAGAAAGCCTTGTTATGCCACCGCTGAACACACTTCTTGACCAGCGTCTGTATGGCACATACCTGTCTTATCTTGACGAAGACAAGTTTGCATATCAGCTGAAAAAGAACGAAGACAACCGCGGCTGGCTGGCAGAATTCATCAAAAGCGAATCCTTTGGTCAGATTTTCGTTTCCACAACAAAACCTGGCATTACACGCGGTGACCACTGGCATCACACAAAAGTGGAAAAATTCTTTGTTCTTTCCGGCAAGGCAGAAATTTCCTTCCGCCACATGATTACAGACGAAATCATCCGCTACACTGTTGAAGGCAATACACCTACAGTTGTGGACATCCCTGTTGGTTATACACACAAAATTACCAACATCGGCGATACAGAAGTTATCTGTCTGTTCTGGTCCAGCGAAATATTCAACCCACAGAAACCTGACACTTATTACGTAAAGGTAGATAAATAGTATGAAAAGATTGGTTATTCTTGGCTTTGGCGGTTACGGCAAAACAATAGAAGACATTGTTCTTTCCGGCAGACTGTTTGATGAAATTGTATTCCTTGATGACAAGGCGACAGATGAAAAGGTAAAAGGTGTATGCGGTGACTATGTAAACTATATTGACGAAAACACCTGGTTTTACCCAGCCTTTGGCAATAACAACCTGCGCGTTGAATGGATAAATATGTTTATAAATGCAGGGGCACAGGTACCTGTAATCATACATCCGTCAGCCTATGTCAGCAGCGGTGCTGTGGTGGAAACAGGCTGTGCGGTACTGCCTATGGCGGTTATCAATACAACTGCAAAGGTTAGAACAGGTTGCATCGTAAACTTTGGCGCTGTTGTAGACCACGATGTAGTTATTGAAAGAGGTGTACACCTGTGTATCAACAGTGTGGTAAAGGCTTACAACCGAATCGCCCCATTTGCAAAAATTGAGGCAGGCCAGGTAATATTCAACAATACTTTCATAATGGAGTAATAAAATGAGCAAACTTAAACTTATGACAATCATCGGCACAAGACCAGAAATCATCCGTCTTGCTGCTGTTATCAAAAAAGCAGATAAATATTTTGACCAGATTCTTGTTCACACAGGTCAGAACTATGACTATGAACTGAACCAGGTATTTTTTGACGACCTGGGTCTGCGCGCACCAGACTTCTATCTGGATGCAGTTGGCAGTGACCTGGGTGAAACAATCGGCAATATTATTGCCAAAAGCTATAAACTGATGGTTGAACAGAAACCAGACGCCCTGCTGATTCTGGGCGATACAAACAGCTGTCTGTCTGCTATCAGTGCAAAAAGACTGCACATTCCTATCTTCCATATGGAAGCTGGCAACCGCTGTTTTGACGAATGTCTTCCAGAAGAAACAAACCGCAGAATCGTTGACCATATTGCAGACGTAAATATGTGCTATTCCGAACATGCACGCCGTTACCTTAATCACGAAGGTACAGCCCGCGAAAGAACATACGTTACAGGCAGCCCAATGGCAGAAGTTCTCCACGAAAACCTGGAGCAGATTAAGTCCAGCGATATTCTGGAAAGACTGGGCCTTGAAAAAGGTAAATATATCCTGCTGTCTGCCCATCGTGAAGAAAATATTGATACAGAAGCAAACTTCTTCAATCTGATGAATGCAGTCAATGCAATGGCAGAAAAATATGATATGCCTATCCTTTATTCCTGCCATCCAAGAAGCGCAAAATTCATCAAACAGCGAAACTTCCAGTTTGACCCACGTGTTATCCAGAACAAACCTCTGGGCTTCCACGACTACAACCACCTGCAGATGAATGCTTTTGCAGTTGTTTCCGACTCCGGCACTCTGCCAGAAGAAAGCAGTTTCTTCCTGTCAGTGGACAACCCATTCCCAGCTATCTGTATCCGTACATCCACAGAAAGACCTGAAGCCCTGGACAAAGGCAACTTTGTTCTGGCTGGTATCACTACTGAACAGGTTCTCCAGGCTGTTGATACAGCAGTTGAAATGAATAAAAATGGCGACTGGGGCATCCCAGTGCCAGACTATGTGGAAGAAAACGTATCCACAAAAGTTATCAAACTTATCCAGAGCTACACCGGCGTTGTAAACAAAATGGTGTGGAGAAAATATTAAAATACGAACATAAATATGTCCGTATTTATAAATCGTGAACGATTTATTGTACTTTCTTTAAAGAAAGTACCAAAGAACGCGGGGGTTGCGATTCCCCCGCACCCCTAAACGCGGAATATGTACCATATTGCCTTACACACAGCAGCGCTACCGCGTGCAGTCCGCACGCAACGCGCACAAGTTTTAGGTGTATGTCGGCAAATACATATTTGTTATTAGGAGAGGCGCTGTGCCCTCTCCGTTTCACCTCTCCCGCGTAGGGGACGGCCTCCTGGACGTCCCGTTAAAAAATATTCAGTTAGGATTTTAAGACTTTGAAAAAACGTATTTTAATTATCAGCCAGCATTTCTGGCCGGAAAATTTCCGTATCAGCGATATTGCCACAGGCTTTGTGGAAAACGATATTGAAGTAGATGTGCTGTGCGGCATACCAAACTATCCAAACGGCATTATGCCCGAAGGCTATGGCTGGTTTAAAAACAAAAAACAGGATTTCAACGGGGTAAAAGTTTACCGCTCGTGGGAAATCCTGCGCAAAGGCAACACAAGTTTAAGAATTTTCTTAAACTATATTTCTTATCCGTTTTTTGCATCTTTCAAGGTGCTTTCTTTCCTGGGCAAAAAATATGATGCTGTTTTCTGTTACGAAACCAGCCCTGTGTATATGATTTTTCCGGCCATAGTTTACTCAAAACTTAAAAGAGTGCCACTGACTACATATGTGCTGGACCTGTGGCCTGAAAATCTTTATTCAGTTCTTAATATCCAGAACAAATTTTTGCGCAATCTGGTGAAATCTACCAGTCACTGGCATTATAAACGCTGTGATAAACTGATTGCTATGTCACCGTCACTCAACGATACTCTTGTAAGAATTACAGGAAAATCAAAGGAAAAGGTGGCCACAATTCCACAGTACTGTGAAAAATTCTATGAACAGGATATTCACAATGCCCAGCTGGAAGAAAAATATAAAGACTATTTCAAAATTGTTTATGCCGGTAACATCAGCCCTGCACAGAATGTGGAAGTGGCTGTGGATGCGGCCCTGCTGCTGAAAAAAGACGGCATAAAAGACATTAAATTTATCATAGTAGGCGATGGTATGTCAAAGAAAGATATCGAAGCCTATGTGGAAAAACAGGGGGTAGGGGAATATTTTGATTTCCTTGGCTCAAAACCTGTTACAGATATGCCTATGTATCATACATTGGCAGATGCACTTTTTGCACCACTGGCAAAAAGTGATGACCTGGGCCTTACAATCCCTGCAAAAGTTACCAGCTATATGGCAGGTGGCAAACCTGATCTCACCTGTATTGACGGTGAAGGCAGTTTTGTTATCGAAAAGGCAAAAGCCGGTCTTACAGCCCCAAGCGGTGACAGTAAGGCACTGTATGAAAACATTGTAAAACTTTACAGTATGCCAAAAACTGAAAGAGAAGAAATGGGTGCAAATGCCCGCAAATATCACTTTGAATATCATTCCCGTGACAAAGTACTGCAAGACCTTATAAACTTTATTCTTGATTAATTGGAGGAGAAACTCTTGAAAATACTTGTTATAATTCCTTGTTACAACGAACAGGAAAGCATCGAGCGAGTGGTGGCAAACCTGAAAGAGCACGCTCCATTTGCTGATTATCTTATTGTAAACGACTGTTCACGCGACAACACAGAAAATATTCTCCGTGCCAATGGTATGAACTATATCAACAACCCTATAAATCTGGGCATCGGTGGCGGTGTACAGGCTGGCTATCTGTATGCAAAACAGAATGGTTATGATATTGCAGTGCAGATGGATGGTGATGGTCAGCATGACCCACGTTATCTGGCAAAAGTTTGCCAGCCTGTTATTGACGGTGAAATCGATATGGCTATCGGCAGCCGCTTTATTGAAAAAGAAGGCTTCCAGTCTTCCTTTATGCGCCGCCTGGGCATTAATATCATTTCACTGCTTATAAAAATTCTTACAGGTAAAAAAGTATACGATGTAACCAGTGGTTACCGCGCCTGTGACCGAGAACTGATAGAATTCTTTGCAGATAACTATGCAGATGACTATCCTGAACCGGAAGCAATTATGGCCTGTGTTCTCAATGGATACAGAGTGGGCGAAGTGCCTGTTATTATGGAAGAAAGACAGGGCGGTGTTTCTTCTATCCGCAGTCTGAAAAGTGCTTATTATATGATTAAAGTATGTCTGGCCCTTGTGGTAGACAGAATTTCAACCAAAAGAAAGGCAGGTAAATAACTATGTTCCAATGGCATGACAGCGACCTGCAGATACTTCTGATTTTAGGTGCTTTTGCACTGTTTGGTATGATTGTTTATCTTATCAAACACAAAAAAATAGAAGTTAAATATTCCATCATCTGGCTGGCATTTTCAGCCACAATGATACTGTTTGCCTTGTTCCCATATCTTGTACTGGTTCTGGGCGATATTTCCGGTGTGGCCAACCCGGTAAACTTTATATTTATGACACTGTTTGCATTTTCACTGTTGATTATGCTTTCACTGTCAGCGGTAATTTCCGGTTTTTCAACCAAAATCAAACGCCTGGCACAGGCCAATGCCTTGCTGGAAAAAAGAGTGAGAGAACTGGAAAAGAAATTTGAAAACAAAGGGGAATAACCCTTTTATCAAGGAGTTAAAATGCTGTTTAATTCAGTTAGTTTTTTAATTTTTTTTCCTGTAGTGGTTCTGGGCTACTTTGCCATTCCGGAAAAATTTAAAAATCATTGGCTGCTTGTCGCCAGTTATTATTTCTATATGTCCTGGCAGCCGGTTTATGCTCTGTTGATTCTTTTCAGCACAGTAACCACATATTACTGTGCTGTTTTTATTGACAAGGCTAAAACCCAGAAACAGAAAAAACTGTTTCTGGCGTCAAATATTGTTGTGAATATAGCAATTCTTTGCTATTTCAAATATTTCAATTTTATTGTCCAGTCACTGTTGGCTGTTTTCCCGGGGCTGTCCATTGCACCGAATAACAATTTGCTGGCTGTCGTGGGTATTTCCTTCTACACATTCCAGTCACTGGGGTATTCCATTGACGTGTATCGTGGCGATGTGGAAAAAGCAAAAGATTTTCTTACCTATGCACTGTTTGTCAGCTTTTTTCCACAGCTGGTAGCAGGTCCTATCGAGCGCAGTAAAAACCTGTTGCCACAGTTGTATACAACATACAAATTTGATTATAACCGTGTGTCAGATGGTCTGGTAATGATGGCATGGGGCTTTTTCAAAAAGCTGGTTATTTCAGACGGCGCAGCCCTTATTGTAAATGCAGTATACAATGATGTTACAAAGTTTACAGGCATACAGCTGGTTATGGCCACAGTACTGTTTGCATTCCAGATTTACTGTGACTTTTCCGGCTATTCTGATATAGCTATCGGTGCAGCCAATGTTATTGGTTTTAAATTGATGAGAAACTTCAATCATCCATATTTCTCACAGAATGTCACACAGTTCTGGCGCAACTGGCATATTTCACTGTCCACCTGGTTTATGGACTATATTTATATCCCTCTGGGCGGTTCCCGCAAAGGCAAAATCCGCACATATGTAAACCTGTTTATCACATTTATGGTCAGCGGTCTTTGGCACGGCGCTTCGTGGAACTTTGTTATCTGGGGCGCAATCAATGGTGCGTACAACGTTATCCACCGTGCACTGTTCGGTAAAAGGGAACAGCATCGTCGTCAGCGCATAAAAGAAGGCAAACCAGTGCCTAAAACAAACCCTGCTGTTGCAGTGGCAAAAGCTGTGGGTACATTTATACTGATAGATTTCACATGGGTTTTCTTCCGTGCCAACACAATGGCTGATGCAATGTATGTAATGAAAAATCTGTTTACAGACTTTTCACTGTTGTTCACATCAGGCTACTTTACACAGATGATGGAAAAAATCGGTTTCTACACAAACAATGGTGTGGCAATCTTCTGGTGTATACTGTTTATGTTTGCAGTGGAACTGTGGGAAGGTAAATCCACCCTGGTGGAACGTATAAACAAAAGTAAGTGGTTTGTCCGCTGGGCATTCTATTACACAATCATCTTATTGATAATCTTCTTTGGTTATTTCGGCCAGAGCCAGTTTATCTATTTCCAGTTTTAAAGGGGGGACAGACTATGCTTAAATTAATTGGCAGACTGCTGCTTTTTCTCCCGATTTTTCTGGGAATGATGTTTGTTTCATACCGTGTGGACCCATCAGGCCTTTTCTGGGGACGGGGCTTTGAACGTATGGCCAGTGAATATATGCTGGAAGGTATGTATATAGCCGGATATGAACGCCTTGATGGCCGTGCCCTTAATGAAGTTTTTGCAAAAAATATACCACAGGCTCCTGAAATTCTGGTTACAGGCTCTTCCAGAAGTATGATGATAGATTCTTCCTTTGCACCTGATCGCACCCTCTATAATGCAGCCAATGTAGGTGCAGACAGATTCGACTTTATGACTGCCTACTATATTTTTGGTAAAGAAAACAAAGATCCACAGGTTATAGTTATGGGTCTTGATGCCTGGCTTTTCAACGATGGTGAAGATAATATAGATAAGCGTAGTAATAAAGAACTTTACTACGAGTTTATCGGTGAAGAATTGGGTGTAGAAAACACATCTTATGAAAAACCTAACCCTTATGAAAAATACGAAGCTCTCATAGACCCAAGTTATTTCCAGGGCAGTGTGAAATATTATTTCAAAGACAAAAGTGCAGATGTTCAGCCAGAACCTGTACCTATAGAAGAAATATATGAAAAAAATGAAGTAATAAAAGCACCTGATGGTTCTATTATTTACGATAAAAAATTCCGCACAAATCCACCGGAAATTGTTGACATTATTGTAAATGAAGAAGCCAGATATGATCCTCTTCGACTGGGAAATTTTGACGGTGTAAGCCCAGAATATAAAGAACTGTTTGAAAAATTTGTTCAGTATCTTCTGGAAAAGGATATAAAAATTGTTTTTTATCTGCCTCCATACCATCAGGTTATGTTTGATAAAATTGTGGCCGGTGGCGATTATTACGGTGGTATGTTTGAAACAGAAGAATATCTTATAGATATTGCTGACAAATACGGAATTACAGTCTGTGGTTCATATAATCCACAGACAGCAGGTGTTACAAATGCCGACTTTTACGATTCAATTCACGCCCGTCCTGAAGCGGTAAAACGTATGCTGGGCGATGCTATATTATAAAGGAGAAAAATTATGCCACAGATTATTGTAAAAGGCGTTTCAGCCGAAGAAACAAAATCCCTTGCCATCAACACAGCTGCAAAGCTGGGCGAAATTGTAGACTGCCCTGCAGACTGGTTTGTTTTTGACCACCAGGAATCCAGATTTTTTGACTTCAGCGGTGAAATCAAACACTGGCCTGTTGTACAGGTGTGGTGGTTTGCCCGCCCACAGGAAGTACAGGATGCAGTTGCAAAACTGCTGAATGACTATTTTGTTCAGCTGGGGTACCCAGGCAGCCAGATTTCATTCCATATCTTTGAATATGAATCATATTATGAAGAAGGCAACAATTTTGCTTAATCAGTAAAAATGACAGGCACAGCGTTTTGCGCTGTGCCTGTTTATTTTTATTTGTAATAGATTTCTTTGTCATTGACAAAGGATATTTTGTACTGTATGTAGTCGTTATCCTTGTTGTCAAAGTTTTCCGATGAAACCAGGAATATATTTTCAAAACCTGTTTTATATATCATTACATTGAAAAATGCTTCCACTTCACCGTTGTCATCGTAGACTTTTTCGATGTAGTTTTTAATGGAATTGAAATCCACCTGCAGATTCTGTACAAAATCATCATAGTGGGTTATACGCCCGCCCATAGGGCATAAAAAATCTTCCAGGATGGAACCTTCTTTCTCCATTTCTTCCTGCAGTATGTTCATAGTCCACAGAAAACCGTCAGTATAGTTTTGGTCAACAGTGTAGTTGATAATGGTATTTATGCCATCATACTGCTTTTTGCTTATCAGTTGTCTTACAATGTCAGCACATTCAAGCAGGCTGTCCATATCATCTGGGTCATTCAGATTATTGTTCTGTAAAAAGTTTTCCAATATATCCATAAGAGCTCCTTAGATTACTTCACACATCATTTTGCCGCCATCGATGCCTGTCAGCCTTACTTTTACAATATCACCTGCTTTGTAGCCATTATCTTCTACCAGCACAGGAATATATCTTGTAGTATAGGCTGTAAAACGACCGTCAGCGGTTTTCTGTTCCAGCAATGCTTCGTCTTCAAAACCAATATATTCGCTGTAAACAGAATCACGTACCTGTTCAGATTTATATGTCATAATTCTGTTTCTTTCGCTCTTTGTGGCATTGTCTATCTGACCGCTCATTTCGGCCCCTTTTGTACCGGGACGCTGGGAATAGGAGAAACAGTGTACTCTCATAAAACGGCATTTCTGCATATATGCCACACTGTCAAGAAAATCTTCTTCGCTTTCCTGTGGGAAACCTACAATAATGTCAGTTGTAAAGCTTGGCTTGTCAAACAGCTCTCTCAGTCTGTTCATCATATCGGTGTACAGCTTTGTGTCATACAGTCTGTTCATATTTTTCAGTGTTTTGTCACTGCCGCTCTGTAATGACAGGTGGAAATGAGGGCAGAATTTTTCTACCTTGCTCATTCTTACCAGCATCTCATCTGTAAACAGGTCCAGCTCCAGGCTGCCCAGACGCACTCTTTTTACATCTTCTATTTCGGCCACAGCCTCAATGGCATCACACACATTGTTGCCCAGATCCTGCCCGTAACAGGAGATATTTACACCTGTCAACACAATTTCCTTGTGGCCTGCAGCGGCCATTTTCTTTGCCTCGGCAACTATGCTGTCCACAGGGCGGCTTCTTACACGTCCCCTTGCTTTTGGAATAATGCAGTATGCACATTCTCTGTTGCAACCATCCTGAATTTTAAGAAAAGCTCTTGTATGCAGTGCATCAGTTTCACTGGCCAGTTCTTCAAACTTGTCCTGTTCGCTGTGTGGCACAATGTCAATATGTCTTTCCTTGTTTTCTTTGAACTGATTTACAAGGTTAAGAATTTCACCTTTGCCTTTGCTGCCGATAATGATGTCAGCTTCCTGTACATCAATGGCTTTCTGTGGAAAAGCCTGTGGCATACAGCCACACAGGGCAATTACAGCATCCGGGTTCTGGCGTCTTGCACGGCGTATCCACTGTATGCTTTTTCTGTCACCGTTCAGTGTTACAGTACAGCTGTTTACCACATATACATCTGCGGCTTCTTCATCGTGTACCACTTCATAGCCAGCTTTTTTAAAAATATTTATCATAGCAGCAGTTTCCTGCTGATTAACTTTACATCCTAATGTAAAAAAACAAACTTTCATATCTGCTCCTTAAAATAGACTACATTACATTATAACAAATTATATGGATTTTCACAATATATTTAATATTTCCAATAGTTGTCACATAGATATTTATAAAAAACAAGGAGCAAACCTATGAAAAACAAATTGATAATACTGCTGTGCATATTCACACTTATATATGCAGTTATACCCAGGGCATATGCCGCTGATATACCGCCATATCTTATGGAAGAAGACACCTATGAATACCCGGATGAAGCGGTGAATGTTTTTTCTCCCCGGATTATAGAAACGATGGCAGGTGCTGACAGCTTTGTAAATAAAGTTGCAACAACATCTGACTTTGATGTTCCTTGCAAGGCGGCTTTTCTTATTGAAGAGCAATCCGGACAACGGCTGTATGAAAAAAATGCTGATATGCAGCTGCCTATGGCATCCATAACCAAGGTTATGACAATGCTGCTGGTTATAGAAGCAGTGGAATCAGGCAAGATAACAATGAACGATACTGTGCCTGTTACAGAACACGCATATTCTATGGGTGGCAGTCAGATATGGCTGGAACCCGGAGAAATATTTACAGTCCACGAAATGCTGAAAGCCGTGGCTGTTTCATCTGCAAATGATGCAGCTGTTGCCCTGGCGGAGTATGTAGGTGGCAGTGAAGATAGTTTCTGCTCAATGATGAACAACCGTGCCGCACAGCTGGGTATGACGGGTACACATTTTGTAAATGCCTGTGGTCTTGATGCACCGGGGCATTTTTCCACAGCGTCAGATATAGCTATAATGGCAACAGAGCTTATGAAACACCCGGTAATATTTGAATATACCACCATATGGACAGATTACCTGCGCGGTGGGGAAACCCAGCTGGCAAATACAAATAAACTGCTCCGTTCCTATAATGGCACCACAGGACTGAAAACAGGCACTACCAGTGGGGCAGGTGTATGCATATGTGCCACTGCAAAACGTGACAATATGTCGCTGATAGCTGTGGTATTGGGTTCAGATTCCAGCGGTGAACGCTTTTCAGCAGCCAGAAAACTGCTGGATTTTGGCTTTTCAAACTTTGAAACAAAAGATTTTCCAGCAGTTCCGGACCTGCCAGACAGTATACCGGTAAGGCTGGGTGAAGAAAAACGGGTGAAAATACAATGTGACCTGCCGCAGAAACTGTTGTTTGTAAAAGGTGCAGGAACACAGCTGTCATATAAATTGGATATACCCCACCGGTTGCCGGCACCAGTGTTCAAAGGTATGAAATCCGGCACATTGTCTTTATACAGTGGTCAGGGGAAAATAGCCACATATGACATTATTATATCTGCAGATGTGAAAAAACTGGACTTCCGGAAAGCTTTGTCGATTTTGACAAAGAAAGTCGGAACGATGTAATAAAAAAGTGGAAAATAGGTTACCGCAGGGTAATTTATTGTTGACACTGCACATTTACTATTGTAGAATAATATAAAGCAAAAGTGGAAAATCATATGCTATTTTACATATTAGAAGGTGAAATTATGTCTGTAAAATTCAATGGTAAATATTTGAAGGGATTTGTTTCTCAGGCTGAATTTGATAATGTGTATCCACAGGTTGAGCTGTGCCACAACATTCTGCACGCAAAAAGCGGTGCTGGCAATGATTATTTGGGTTGGCTTGACCTTCCGTTTTCTTATGATAAAGAAGAATTCGCCAGAATCAAAAAAGCAGCTGAAAAAATCAGAAGCGACAGCGATGTTCTGTTGGTAATCGGTATCGGTGGTTCCTATCTTGGCGCCCGTGCTGCTATCGAATACCTGGGCTCAATGCAGTACAACGACCTCAGTGATCTGAAAGTTTACTTCGTTGGCAACAACATCAGCCCTGACTATCTCAATAATATTGTAAAACTTTGCGAAGGCAAACGACTTTCAGTAAATGTTATTTCAAAATCAGGTACAACAACTGAATCTGCACTGGCTTTCCGTGTATTCAAAAAGCTTATGGAAGAAAGATATGGCAAAGAAGAAGCTGCAAAACGCATCTATGCCACAACTGACAAAGCCCGCGGTACACTGAAAAACCTGTCTGACAGAGAAGGTTATGAAACATTTGTTGTTCCGGATGATGTAGGCGGCCGCTTCTCTGTTCTCACAGCAGTAGGTCTTCTGCCAATCGCAGCAGCAGGTTTTGACATTGACAAACTGATGGAAGGCGCACAGAACGCATGTAAAGAATATGAAGTTCTGTCACCAGACAACGATTGCTACAAATATGCAGCAGCAAGAAACATTCTTCTGCGCAAAGGCAAAGCCATTGAACTTATGGCATGTTACGATGCAGACTGGACACTGATGAACGAATGGTACAAACAGCTGTTCGGCGAAAGTGAAGGCAAAGACCAGAAAGGTCTTTTCCCAGCATCCGTTATCTACTCAACAGACCTCCACTCTATGGGTCAGTTTGTACAGGACGGCAGCCGCACAATGTTTGAAACAGTTATCGACATCAAAGCTCCAAAACAGGACTTCTTCCTTGAAGAAGACCCAGAAAATGCTGATGGCCTCAACTTCCTGGCAAATCAGAATATGTCTATTGTAAATGCCAATGCAATGAAAGGCACAATTCTGGCTCATAACGACGGCGGCGTACCAAACATCGTTATCGAACTGGACGGCAAAGACGAAACAACACTTGGTCATGCTATTTACTTCTTTGAAAAAGCATGTGCAATTTCTGGCTATATGTTGGGTGTTAACCCATTCAACCAGCCTGGCGTTGAAGACTACAAGAGAAATATGTTTGCTCTTATGGGCAAACCTGGCTATGAAGCTCAGCGCGAAGAACTTTTGAAAAAATTAGGTGAATAACGCTTACAGCGTAAAATAAAGGAGTGTATTCTTATGATTAAACTTATTACTGGTCCTAAAGGTTCAGGCAAAACAAAACAGCTGATCGATATGATCAACGAAAACCTCAGCGTTGTAAAAGGCAACATTGTTTGCATCGAAAAAGCTATGCAGGAAACACACAATATCAACGCAGCTGTAAGACTGATTGATGTTGATGAATACAAAATCGCAGATTACAACATGTTCTATGGCTTCTTTGCAGGCGTTCTGGCAGGCAACTACGACATCGAACAGGTTTATGTAGACGGTCTTCTGAAAATTGGTGAAAAGAATGTTCAGGCACTGGGCGACCTGCTGGACAAAATTGCAGTTATTGCTGAAGATAAACTGGTTGTTGTTACAGTTTCTGCAGCAGAAGAAGAACTTACAGATAACGTAAAAAAATACCTGTAATATTTACCTAAAACATACTTGTAACAAGGGTGGCGTACTGCCACCCTTGTTGTGAGTAAAATGTATAGAAAATAAGCCAAAAACTTCGTCATTTTGTCAAAAAATATCCTTGACAAAATGTGCAAAGCTTTATATAATATTTAAGTGACCTATGAGGTGCTTTATGTTAGTTAATCTCAGCAATATCTTCACTCGTGGTGAGACTGAAAAACAGCTTACAACGGAATTTGATTTTTCCGCAGAAAATGTCAGCTATGATGCAACCTTTGAACAGCCCGTGAAAGCGGACCTGTTCCTGAAAAAAGGTAATGGCGAAACATTTATAGAGCTTACTGTACAGGCAACAGCCAAGTGCAGCTGTGCAAGGTGTTTAAAGCTGTTTGAAAAGGACTTTTCCTTTTCACAGGAATTTATAGTTACTCCGGCGACCCTCACAGACCCGGAAAGCGAAATCCCGGTGAACAGCAATAACATACTTGACGTAAAACAGCTTGTGTTGCAAGAACTTTCTTTGGAAATCCCATCCACAATGCTCTGCAAAGAGGATTGTCAGGGACTGTGCCCAAAATGCGGCAGACCAAAGGAAGAGAATTGTGGCTGTCAGCTCGAAGAAAGAGTTGACCCAAGGTTATTAATCTTAAAACAATTACTGGATAACGATGAATAATTAGAGGAGGTGCTAAAAATGGCAGTACCAAAGAGAAAACTTTCAAAAGCAAGAAGAGATAAAAGAAGATCAAATGTTTGGAAACTCGAAGCTCCATCATTCGTTAAATGCGCACAGTGCGGCGAATTGACACTTCCACACAGAGTTTGCAAATCTTGCGGTTATTACAAAGGCAAAGCTGTTATCAAAAAAGAAGCTTAATTCTTTTGTATAATTAAACAGTCAAGGGTAGGTCTTTCCTGCCCTTTATTTTTTTG
>JAFZDX010000114.1 GCA_017560985.1 Oscillospiraceae bacterium | reverse complement strand
TCTATTGCCATTCCAGTTTTCTTTTTCTGCCAGCTGTACACCTGCATCTTTAAGGATATCCAGAACATATTTTGCAATGGATACACAGCAGGTAAGGCCAGGTGAGTCTATACCGGCAACGTGAACAAAGCCGTTTACTTTATCAGACATTTTTATGATAAAGTCGCCGCCTGCCACAGACGCGCGCACGCCTGTAAAGGATGTGATAACCTGGCGGAAGTTTACAGATGGTATACTTTTTGCACCCATTCGCTGTACATAAGCCAGCTGTGCACCTGTTGTTTCTGTGCTTTCACCGTGATCAACCTCGGCGGCAGTAGGGCCTGTCAGCAGGTTGCCGTGGTTTGTAGGTGTTACAAGGATGCCCTTGCCTTCTTTGCCAGGAGTCTGGAAAATGGTGTGTGAAACGCGGCCGCCTTCTGCCTTGTCCAGCAGCATATATTCACCTGCTCTTGGAATAATCTGATAGAATTTATCACCTACCATATCAGCAATGTCGTCTGCAAAGCAGCCAGCCGCGTTGATAAAGTAAGTACCTTTTACCTGTCTGCCGTCAGCCGCTACAGCTGTGAAGCCTTCTGCATCTTTAACTACATCTTTGATTTCAAAATTTCTCATCAGCTTTACGCCATTGTCCATAGCATTGCCCACAGCGGCAATTGTCAGCTCATATGGGCATACAATACCTGCATTTGTAACGTGGAGAACTTTCGTAATCTGCTGTGACAGGTTTGGTTCGATTTCTCTTGCCTGGTCACCTGTGAGGATTTCAAGACCAGGAATACCGTTAATCTGGCCTCTTTCATACAGCTGGTCAATGATATGGTTTTCTTCCTGAGCAAATGCACAAACCATAGAGCCATTTCTTTTATGTGGTACATTCAGCTGTTTTGCCGCTTCAAACAGCAGTTCAACACCGCTGGCATTCAGCTGTGCTTTCAGTGTGCCTGGTTCTGGGTCATAGCCACCGTGAACAATGCCGCTGTTTGCTTTTGTAGCACCTGTTGCTACATCGTTTGCTTTGTCCAGCAGACATACAGTCAGCTGGTAACGGGACAATTCTCTTGCAATCATACCGCCAGTAACACCGGCGCCTGCAATCAGAATATCAAATCTTTCCATAATTTACTCCTTATATTTACACAGTCTATACTGTTTTTAACAAAAAAACAAAACGGAAAAAGAGGTCACATAAATGTGTCCTTCTTTCTCCGTCTCTCTAAATCTCTTGCGGTTATATTAATTTTTACAGATACCACAGCTCTTCCCTGCTGGTAGATACCCCGCTGGCACCTGACCCCAGAGCTGCTGTAACTTCTGCCTTTGTTTCCAGCAGACCACCTGCAATAACAGGTACATCCAGTTTCCGAAACTGTTTTATAACTTTTGTAATCACACCAGGCATAATTTCAATTATATGCGGTGCTGATGTTTTTATCATTTCTCGGATGCTGTTGATACCCTGGCTGTCTACAACAAAAAATCTCTGCACAGCCACGATGCCACATTCCTTTGCCCGTCGAATCATCTGTGGACGTGTGGACAATATGCCGTCCACACCGCAGTTTGCCAGATATTCAACTGCTGTTTTATCCTTGGCAATACCATTGGCAAGGTCAACGTGTACAAACAAAGCTTTGCCAGCATTGTGTGCCTGTTCAACCCTGTCTTTTATTGTCAGCAGGTTTGCATCCAGATAAAAAATGATTTCCACAGGTGAGTGCAACACCCTGTCCCACTGGCTGTCGTGAACAGCGGCAATTACAGGGCTATCTTCCATTCGCTGTATAATCTGTGAGTGGTGCATATAAACCCTCCCGAAAAATCACTACTCTGTATTCTAAAACATCCATCTGGCTTTGTCAATAACAAAACCTTTCAATTACAAGGAATTGAAAGGTTTTGTTTTAATTTAAATGGATAAAACAGTATTTAATTAAATATTAATTTATCTGTTTGTATCTGAATTAGTTTTTCAGGTATTTTTCAAACCAGTCTGTAATTTCATCCAGACGGCGCTGTCTGTGCAGTGGTTTGCCGCCGCGGGACAGTTCGTGGTTTTCGCCTTTGAACATACACAGGCGGGATTCGATGCCGTGATATTTCAGTGCGCTGAACATCTGCCAGCCTTCTGCGATAGGACAACGGTAGTCTTCGTCAGAGTGGATAAACAGAGTTGGTGTAACCACTTTGTCTGCATATTTCAGCGGTGACTGTTCCCACATCAGGTCCATATCAGTCCAAGGAGTTGAAGCCACCTGGTCTTCTGCAAAGTAGTAGCCGATGTCGCTGATGTATGCCATTGAAACCCAGTTGGAAATACTTCTCTGGCTGGCAGCAGCTGCAAATCTGTCTGTATGGCCGATAATCCAGTTTGTCATAAAGCCGCCGTAGCTACCACCTGTAACGCCCACTTTTTCTTTGTCAATCTGTGGGTATTTTTCCAGAACAACATCTGTGAACTTCATCAGATCGGAGTAGTCTTCTTTGCCATATCTGCCGCGGATATCTGCAAATTCATTGCCTCTGCCATCACCGCCGCGTGGGTTTGTGAAGAATACAAAGTAACCCATATTTGCCCATACCTGCATTTCGTGATAGATTACATCACCGAATACAGTTTTTGGACCGCCGTGGATATCAAAAATTGCAGGATATTTTTTATTTTCATCAAAATCAACAGGTTTCAGCACCCAGCCGTCCAGCTCAACACCATCGTTTTCGTATGTGAAATAATCTGGCACAACTGTGGAAACATCTTCATAAACAGCGTCGTTGAAAGAAGTCAGTTTTTCTTCCACGCCATTTTTGTAGCTATACAGTTCCTGAAGTTTGTTGTCACGCATACCTATAAAGTACAGCACGCCGTCGCCGCCTTTGTCGAAGCAGTCAACAGAACCATTTTTCATTGGCAGGATTTCGCGTTTGCCAGCCAGTGTAAGTGTATTGATAACAGAATTGAATCTTTCTGTGGTAATAAAGGCCACGCCGTGTTCACAGCTGTACAGAGATTTGCCACCGCCCAGACGGCAGTCACTGCCTACGCTGGAGCCCCAGGAAATATCGTCAGAACACCAAGGTACCATTTCGCCATCTTCCAACAGATAAATCAGCGCGTTTTCGTTCATACCATGTTTTGCATTGTCGGTTGCCTGTACAAAAATTTTGTCCACACCAGTGAAACCTGCATTGCGGATGGCCCATTTGTCTTTTGCAACCAGTTCTTTGTTTTCGCCCTTTTCGATGTCATACAGCCACAGACTGTTTTTGCGGGCTGCAAGACCTTTTACAAAATCTGAAACAATGTACAGAATTTTGCCGTCTTTAACATCTGCAATACGGGAAGAAAGTGGATAAACAGAAACAGGTTTCAGCTTGCCTTCATTTTTGTTGAACAGATGGATTTCACTGCGTTTGCCGTTGGTAAAGCCCATACCATTGCCCCAATATGGCAGTTCGTCCACAACTTCATAGTCTTTGTCTGCTTTCTGTTTTGCCAGTGCTTTTGCTTTTTCGTCGCCTTCCATTGCTTCAATGTCAGGTCTGTTTGAATTGTTGCTGATTGTCAGCACAAAGTTTTCATCATCCAGTACTTTGATACCTGTAACGATTTCCGGCAGGCGGAAGTATTCCACTGCTTCGCCGCCGTCAAGAGCCAGTTTGTAAACAACTGTCCAGGTTTCGCCTGCGGCAACTTTGTTTTTCAGTGCAGAATCACGCATAGCTGTGAAAATGATTTCGCCCTCATTCAGCCAGGTGAAATTACCCACATCACCTGCACTTGTAAGAGGTTTTACCTTTTTGTCAGCAGGTGTAAACAGCCACAGATTGCTTTTGTAGCCGTTGTTTTCTTTGTCGCATTTCTTTGTCATCAGCAAAGCTTTGCTTTTATCCGGTGAAAATGTAAGACCGGAAAGGAAAGTGTAGTTGTAAAAATCTGTAAGAGCCAGTTTTTTCATAAATACCTCCGTTGAATTTTATACGGTTTAAATTTAATTTTATTGTACGATAAAATCGGATATAAAGCAATTAAAAACGGCCAGCAAAAAGTTGTTTACTTTGTCCAATAAAAAACCTCCCCATCTTGCAGGGGAGGTGAAAAATTATGATAATTGAACATCAAACACTGATACAGTATCAGTTTACGCCTACGCTCATTGTTTCTGGCAGTGTGCTGCCGCCATCAATTACAATGCCCTGGGCTGTGATATAGCTGGATTCATCAGAAGCCAGGAATGCAGCCAGTTCGCCCAGTTCTTCAATATCACCCAGTCTGCCCATTGGGATGCCTGCGCGGATACCTTCGATAACGCTGTCTGGATTTGCAGCATCAGAAGCATTTGCAATACCTTCAACCATAGGTGTCATAATATAGCCAGGCTGAATAGCATTTACTCTGATGCCGTGGTGTACCATTTCAGCAGCCAGACCTTTTGTAAAGCCCATAAGTGCAGCTTTTGTTGTAGCATATGCCACTTCACCTGGGTCTGCAACCATAGGACCTGTTACGCTGGACAGGTTAACGATTGCACCTTTTTTATTTTCCATCATTACAGGGCATACAGCTTTGCACATATTCCAGCAGCCTTTGATATTGATGTCAAAGTGGGCGTCGCGCAGTTTGTCGTCTGTGTTCATAAAGCTGTCAAGCCAGGCGATGCCTGCATTGTTTACCAGCACATCTATTGTGCCGTATTTTTCCATAACGTCAGCAACACATTTTTTAATCATATCGTTGTCACGTACATCGCACAGATAGCCGTTTACATCAAAGCCCTGTTCAGACAGTTCTTTCACTGTTTCGTGCACTTTTTCGCTGTAGTCAAAAATTGCTACCTTTGCGCCGTATTTAAGAAATACCTTTACAATACCCAGACCATTGCCCATAGCACCGCCTGTTACTATTGCTACTTTATCTTTGAGTTTCATATTGTTTCTCCTTATTCGATAATTATTTATCTATATTATACACCGAATCTTTGTGTTTTACAAGATATATGTTTTCTGCTATAATAGATGCAGGAATATTGATTTAAGGAGTTATGCCCTA
>JAFZDX010000113.1 GCA_017560985.1 Oscillospiraceae bacterium | reverse complement strand
GACTGTAAAATATGTAAGTGCCCACGGCCAGTTTATGGCACTGGAACTGATAAAAGACATCCTTACAGATGAAGAACTGTCTTTTGTCAAAAGGGGACAGAATGCTTCAAAAGCCAGTGTGGCAAAAAATGCTTCAGTGGCTGAATACCGTGCTTCCACAGGTTTTGAATGTCTGCTGGGCTACCTTAAAGTGACAGGCCAGGACGAAAGAATAGAATATCTTGTCAATTATATACTGGAAAATCTACAGTTTTAAAGCAAAAACGCACTCAAAAGAGTGCGTTTTTTATTTATATCTTTCGTTGAGATAAGCTGTATAGAATTCAGTCATTTCCCAGAATTTTGCCAGGTCATCCATACTGTATTTTTTTGTAGCTGCTTCCAACCAGGCCAGACTTTCCTGAACATCATATTGAATGTGCATGTTGTTTACCGCCAGACCGGCTTCAGTGGGCAGAATATGAATTTTTTTAGAGTCTATTTTACATTTTTCCCTGTAAACAAAACCTTTCTTTTCCAGATTGCTTATCTGTGCAGATACTGTCCCTTTGGTTCTGCCCCAGTAATTTACAATTTCAGTCAGTGTAACACCTTTATTCTGGCATATATGTTTTAATGTATGTGCTTCTACACTGGTCATTGTAATACCATTGCCGAAATCATGAACCTTGTTCATCGATTTCTGATAAGCCTGTGAAAAGTCATAAATCACATCTCGGGCAGGGTAGTTGGCAGTATCCTTATCGATAGTCAGAAAAATATCTTTGTTAATTTTACTCATAATAACCTTTGGCTTTTGTTTAATTGATAAAAAATATAAAAATAGTTTGCAATCTGTACATTTTGATTGACTTTATAACATAAAATATGGTAACATACTTTTGTCGGTTTGGCAACCAAACAATCTATCACAAAAAAATAACATGGTTGTCAAAATATTTTAAATATTTCCTTAAGGAGAAAAATTATGAACGAAAAGAAAATGTCATTAATGGACCTTGTGTTCATGGGCATGGGCGGCTGTATCGGCGCTGGTATCTTCTCTATGCTTGGTGTAGGTATCGGTTACACAGGTCGTGCTGTATGGCTGGCATTCATCATTGCTATGATTTTCAAAATGTCACAGCAGGTTAGAATGGTTATCATGGCTTCCATGTTCTCCCTGTCCGGTGGTATGTACTCACAGCAGGCTCTTATCCTGACTCCAATGCTGACAGGTGTTTCTGCACTTACAACTGTTGTATCTGCATTCTCATTCTCAGTATTTGGTATCTCTCTGGCAAGCTACACAGCAACACTTATTCCAGCTGTTGCTCCATTCCAGACTCCTCTGGCTTGTGTATATCTTGCTCTGTTCTTCATTCTTGGCACAACAGGTGCTGACCTGTTCTCCAAAGTACAGAACCTTCTTGGTATCTCCAAAATCGTTACACTTGGTATGTTCATCGTATTTGGTCTGATCTACATCGGCAAAAACGATACAGCAGCTCTCTATGCAGCTGAACCATCTATGATGGGTGGTATTGGTGGCTTCGTAATGGCTATCGCTATGATGTCATTCACATGTGATGGTATTTCCAACATCATCAACATGGCTCAGGTTGCTGACAAACCAAAGAAAAACATCCCACTTGCATGGCTCATCGCTTCTGCAGCATGTGCTCTTATCTACTGCCTGCTGGGCTTTGTAGGTTCCCGTCTTGGTTCTTACGAAACAGTTGCTTACGCTAACCTTGGCGACCTTGCACAGAAAGTTCTGCCAGCTGGTCTGTTCCTGTTCTTTATCATTGGTGGTGCTATGGCTTCTCTGTCTACAGCTCTGCTGGGTGGTGTAACAGGTTACGCTCCACTGATTCAGGGTATCGCTCAGGACGGTTGGCTGCCAAAATCTTTGATGGACAAGAAAAAAGTTATGCTGGTTATGTGGGTTGGTGCTATCCTGCCAGTTCTCGGTGGCTTCTCACTGGACAACATCGTTGCTATGATTATGGTTCCAGGTATGGTTCTTGGTGTTATTGTTAACCTCAGAGCTATGAAACTGCCAGAACAGTACCCAACAGAATGGGCTAACACAGGTCTCAACATCTCTGCCGGTGCTTACAGACTGATGATGTGGGTTTCCATCGTTGCATCCCTGCTGACAGGTGTATTCTCACTGATGTCTCTGACACTGCCTCTGATGATTGGTACAGTATTTGCAACAGCATTTATTTTCTGGTACTCTAACTACTGCCTCAAAACAGGCAAAGTTAACATCACATCTACACAGGACCTTGGCTAATACCAATTTACTGTTACATACAAAAATCCCGTTGCATTTGCAACGGGATTTTTTGCTATGTATTGTTTTTCAGAAAATCTTTATACATACTTGGGGTGTCTGTAATAACACCCAGCATACATTTAAACATATCCTGGCCTTTAAGGATGAACTGTTCACCTGCAAATTTTGCGCTGTTTTCATCAGGCATAAGTATATCAAATGAAAAAATAACAAAGTCGTTATCTTCAATAGAGCAGTGCAGATTAAATCCACCGCCTTCTACAGGAGTAATGATTGTTTTGTGCTGTTTTTTCAATGCATCGTATTGCAGTATATTTACGGCCATCGTATAGGCATATCTTTTTACGGTGGAGGAAACTACATTTTCCAGCTGTTTGGCTATATCTTTACCTTCTGGCAAAATAGAAAAACCATTTGCATCTTCTTTTATCAGGTTATTATCCAAAAGATGCTGCAGGGCGCTCTGCATTTCAAAATAATTGACAAGCTCCTGACCGCATACGCATTCTATCAGCTGATTCTGAGTTATAGGCTGTTTCAGCTCAGCCAGCAGGTAACACAGCAGTATTTTGATTTCTGTGCGGTCGGTCAATCCGCCAACTCTTACACCGGCAGTAATAGCTTTGTTATCCATATCAGCACCTCCATATAGAATACAAATATTATATCAAATTCATATCTGATTTTTCAAGACATATAGTTTCGTAAACAAAAAGTTACAAAACACTTGTAAATTTGACTTTACCATATTTTGGGTATATAATAAACATGAATTAATCGATGTAATAATATCGATAAATCTATAAAACTGTATATATAGGTTAGTCTATGTAAGAAAAGGAGAGACTTATTATGTCAATGAAAGAATCACGTCGTGATTTCCTTAAGAAATCATCTATGCTGGTTGGTACAGCTGCAGTTCTCGGTACATCTATGATCGGTTGCGCACAGGAACCAGAAGTTGTTATTCAGGAACCAGAAATTCCAGCACATCCATGGCCATATGTTGAACTGGACCCAGTAGCAGTTGAAAAACTGGCTTACGAAAACTTTGCAGGCGGCGGTTGCTGTTACTCTGTAGCATCAGCTCTGCTTCAGACACTGTCTGAAAAAGTTGGTTATCCATACAATGTAATCCCAGAAGAAATGTTCCTTAACGGTGCAGCAGGCTACGGCCAGGGCACACTGTGCGGCGCACTGGGTGGTGCATTTGCAGTTGTTGGTCTTGTATGCGGTGGCGCAGATTCCAAAGCAGTTATTAAAGAACTGTCTTCCTGGTACAGCAAAACTTCATTCCCACTTTATCAGCCAGAAGGTGAAGCTCCAGCACATACAGTTTCAGGTTCTGTAAACTGTTCAGATTCTGTAACTAAATTTATGGCTGCAGCAAATATCGCTGAAATGAGCGACCCTGTTCGTATCACACGTTGTAAATCCCTGTCTGCTGACGTAGCACGCAAAACAGTTGAACTGCTGAACATTCACTTCGGCTTTGCAACAGCAGCACCAGCAGGTGATGAAAATGAAGTACCACTGGGTGAAAACGAATACATCGGTGAAGCAGACGGCTTCGGCGGTCCAGTTAAAGTTAAAGTAACAATGGACGGCGACAAAATTGCTAAAATCGACGTGCTTTCACACGGCGAAACAGCAGGCGTTTCTGACCCAGCATTCAGCACAGTTCCAGCTGCTATTATCGCTGCAAACTCAACAGCTGTTGATGTAGCTGCAGGTGCAACTGTTTCTTCAAAAGCTATTATGGCTGCTGTAGAAAACGCTCTTTCAAAAGTTAAATAATCATTGATTTGCTGACTGACTAT
>JAFZDX010000016.1 GCA_017560985.1 Oscillospiraceae bacterium | reverse complement strand
TATATGAATTTTAATACTTAGTGAGGTGAGGAATATGCCAGAAGAAATTTTGCTTATGGATAAGATAACAAAAGTTTACCCAAACGGCTTTGTTGCTAACAAAGATGTTACTTTCTCCATCAATAAAGGCGAAATTCATGCGCTGATGGGTGAAAACGGCGCAGGCAAATCTACATTGATGAAAATCCTCTTCGGTATCGAACCTTTTGAAGAAGGCAGAATCGTACTGAAAGGTAAAGAAGTTAGGTTCTCTGGTCCTCTCGATGCTATCGCAAACGGCGTAGGTATGGTTCATCAGCACTTTATGCTGGTACCATCTCTTACAGTTGCCGAAAACGTAGTATTGGGCATGGAACCTAAAAAAGGCGGTATGTTCGACTTTGAAGAAGCTGTACGTATTACTGAAGAAGCATGTAATAAATACAACCTTAAAGTTGACGCACGCGCTAAAGTAGAAGACCTTCCTGTTGGTAACAAACAGAAAGTAGAAATCGTTAAAGCACTTGTACGTGGTGCTGAAATCCTTATTCTGGACGAACCTACTGCTGTTCTTACTCCACAGGAAACTGCTGAACTTTTCGTTGAACTTAAACATCTGAAAGAACAGGGTCATACTATTGTTTTCATTAGCCATAAGCTGCATGAAATCAAAGAACTTTGTGACAGAATCACTATCCTCCGTCTGGGCAAATCTGTTGGTAAAGCTAACATCGCTGATGTTACAGAAGCAGACATTTCCAGAATGATGGTTGGCCGTGACGTTGTTCTCAAAGTTGAAAAAACACCTGCAAAACCAGAAGAAACAGTTCTGAAAGTTCGCGATCTGAAGATTATTGCAGATACTGGTAAACCTATCGTTAACGATATCTCCTTCTCCGTACGTAAAGGCGAAATCCTTGGTATGGCTGGTGTTGAAGGTAACGGTCAGTCCCAGATTTCTGAAGCTATCACAGGTCTGCTGGGCTATCAGCACGGTACAATTTCTGTAAACGGTGTTGACCTGAAAGGCAAATCAATCCGTCAGATCCGTGAACTGGGTGTTTCCCACGTTTCTGAAGACCGTAATACATATGGTGCAGCTCTTGTAGCAAGCGTTAAAGACAACATTCTGTCTGACAGATACTACAAGAAAGAATACAACAATGGTATTATGATGAATGATAAGAAAATCAACGAAATGACAGATGCTCTTATCAAAGAATTCCTTGTTAAATGTGATGACAGAGATGATCAGGTAAAAATGCTTTCCGGCGGTAACGTTCAGAAAGTTGTTGTTGCCCGTGAATTCTCAAATAAACCATCACTGGTTATTGCTAACCAGCCTACTCGTGGTATCGACGTTGGTGCTACAGAATTTATCCGTAAACGTCTTGTTGAACTCCGTGACGAAGGCACAGCTGTTCTGCTGATCTCTGCTGACCTTAACGAAGTTCTGGAACTTTCTGACAGCCTTATCGTTATGAACGAAGGCAAAATCGCCGCATATCTGGAAGATGCTTCTGTAATCACAGATATGATTCTTGGTGAATATATGCTGGGTGTAAGAACTCAGACTCCGGAAGAGATTGCGAGGGTAGCATATGACTAGTAAACAAATAGAAAGACGTTTTGAAATATTTAAAACATTTGTTGCAGTTGCTCTTGCTCTCGGTCTTGCACTTATCGTTATTTCATTCGTTTCCGAATCTCCTGTAGACGCTATTACAGCATTTATCACAGGTCCTTTCCAGAGAGCTACACGTATCTCTAACATCATCGAAGTTATGACTCCGCTGCTGTTTACAGGTACAGCTATCTGTATTATGTACCAGGCAAACCAGTTCTCTATGATTGGTGAAGGTGCATTCCTTATCGGTGCTAACCTTGCTACATGGTTTGCTGTTACACACGATAAATGGGCAGGTCTGCCACTTATCGCTGTATGTTTCATTGTTGCTATCATTTCAGGTGTTGTAGTTGCTGTTGTTCCAGCAGTTCTGAAAGTTAAATTTAAAGCTAACGAAGTTGTTTCATCCATTATGATGAACTACGTTATCCTGAAAGTTTCTGACTACATCTTCTACTACATCCTCCGTGACGTAGCTAGCGGTCAGCAGGCTTCTTTCCCAATTCCAACACAGGGCAAACTTATGAAAATGTTTGGCCTGCGTATGCACGTTGGTGTTATCGTTGGTCTTCTCGTTTGTCTGGCAGCTTACATCTTTGTTTACAGAACAAAATGGGGCTATCAGGTTCGTATGACAGGTGCAAACATGAACTTTGCTAAATACTCTGGTATTTCAGTAATGGGTGTTGCACTTTCCACACAGCTTATTGGCGGTGGTATCGCAGGTCTCGGCGGTGCAGTTGAAATTCTTGGCCGTTACGACAGATTCCTGTGGTTTGGTACACAGCCAGGTTTCGGTTTTGACGGTGTTCTTGTTGGCGTTCTTGCCAAAAACAACCCTCTGCTTGTTCCAGTTGCAGCATTCCTGCTGGCTTACATGAGAACAGGTGCTGACGTTATGAACCGTGTTTCCGACGTTCCTGTTGAATTTGTTGACGTTGTTCAGGGTCTTATCATCCTGTTTGTTGCAGCTGAAATGTTCATGGCTAAATACAAACATAAACTCATCGTTAACAACGCTAAAAAACAACTTGAAGCAAAGGAGGCAGCTGAATAATGGAATTTTGGTCAAATCTTTTTGAATTATTGTTTACACCTGCTTTTGCAGCTTCTGTTCTGCGTATTACTACACCTATTCTTTTTGCAGCCCTTGGTGGTATTATGGCAAGAAGATGTGGTATCATGAACCTTGCTCTTGAAGGTACAATGCTTACTGCTGCTCTGTTTGCAGTTATCGGTTCTGCTCTGACAAAAAGAGCTGTTCTTGGTGGCGTTTCTGCTGCTCTGGCTGATCCTGCTCTTGCAGCTAAAGCAAACTTTGTAGGTATTATTGCTGGCTTTATTGTTGGTACTGTTGCCGGTGTTCTGATGGCTCTGTTCCTGGCTTATATGGCTGTTGGTCTTAAAGCTGACGCATACCTGGCTGGTCTTGCTATCAACACAATGACAACTGGTGGTACAGTATTTATTCTGTACATGGTTGCAGGCGACAAAGGTATTTCTTCATCACTTGACTCCGGTTCTATGCCATTTATCGACCTTCCTATTATTAAAGATATCCCAGTTATTGGCGAAATCTTCTCTGGTCAGAATATTATGACATATTTCTCCTGGATCTGTGTTGCTCTCGTTTACTTCATCCTGTTCAAAACAGCAACAGGCCTGCGTATCAGAGCTGTTGGTGAAACACCATCTGCTGCTGAATCCGTAGGTGTAAACGTTAAGAAAGTTCAGTACATTGCTATGGCTCTGTCCGGTCTGTTCTGTGGCTTCGGTGGCGTTTCACTGTCCATGTCTTATGTTCAGTTCTTCTCCCGTGGTATGACAGCTGGTAAAGGTTTTATCGGTATGTCCGCTATGAACCTTGGTAATGCTTCACCAGTAGGTACAGCAGTTGCTGCTTTCCTGTTTGGTTTCTTTGACGCTATGGCTAACGTTATGCAGTCTATGTCTATTCCAGTACAGTTCGTACAGGCTATCCCTTACGTTGCTACTCTGGTTGGTCTGGTTGTATTCGCTATCCAGTCTGAAAACAAAGTTAAAAAGCTCAAAGCAAAACAGGCTAAATAATTTATACCAATCAATTACACTCCCACAAAAGTGGGAGTGTTTTTTTGCTATTTTTCCCTTGAAAATACACTTTTGATGATGTATTATAAATGTACATCTGGGTGTGGCGCAGTTGGTAGCGTGCTACCTTGGGGTGGTAGAGGTCGCCTGTTCAAGTCAGGTCACTCAGACCAAAAGCCTGCTGAAAAGCAGGCTTTTTCTTTTGCAAAATCAGATTTGCTGGACTTTTCTGGCTTTTTATTTTATGATTAAGCCATCAGAGAGGTGATTTAATGCACAATATCGCAAAGAATATAAAAATGATACGTAAAGAAAAAGGATGGACACAGCAACAGATGGCAGACCATTTGTTTGTAACACGTCAGACTGTGTCAAACTGGGAAAACAATAAATCCTTTCCTGACCTTGAAACCATAGAACAAATCAGCGAAAAATTAGGAATAGAATCACAATATCTTATTTATGGTAAATTTACTGAAAAAAATTATCGAAAACTCAATGCTCTTACTGTTACCATTGTTATGACTGTACTGTCATTTCTGTTTATGTTTACAGAAAGAATAAGTTACGCTGTATTAAGAAGAATATCACAATATGCAGGTTACCATATATATGAATTGGGCATGGGTTATGGTGAATGGATATTGGCTATAATGATGTCTTTTTTTCTCGTTCTATGGATGATTATATTGCTTTTCAACTGGGTGATTGCGGACAGTAATAATATTGGAGCAAAAGTTATAAAAGGTTGCACAAATTTCTTTATTTCTGTGGTTTTAATATTTTCTACATATTCGATGATTGCAAACTGCATATATACATACAAACGGTATCAGAATGTTTGTGTTACCGCCCATCAGCGCTTTGAAATGACAGATGAAGTGTATGGTCTTTATGTGTATAAATACGAAGGAATTGAACACGGCGATATTGACTGCATTGCATATATAGACAATGATGATATGAGAACAGATAAGTTTATGGATAATCTTATC
>JAFZDX010000112.1 GCA_017560985.1 Oscillospiraceae bacterium | reverse complement strand
CTGTAAGCACGAAAGCATAGCCAAGACCAAGAAGAGCACAAGCAGCTGCAATATACAATAAATTCACTGTTATTTCCTCCTAAAAAATCTTTAAAAAATTGTTTATTTTGCTATTAATTATTTTAATGCCTATCAATTATATAAGATTATTCACAATTTAGCAATACTTTTCACACAAAAAGTTTGAAAAATCTATATTTTTGTTGAAAATGCAACTATTTCGTGAATAATTTATCGAATTGACTTGCACATTGTCTAAATTATCTGTTAAGGAATGCAACAAATGCTTTGTATGTTGTGTAAACGTCGATTTTTGATACCAGTTCGAATGGTGCGTGCATTGAAAGAACAGGTACACCAAGGTCTACTGTATCAATGTTTTTCTGAGAAACGAATTTGGCAACTGTGCCGCCGCCGCCCTGGTCAACTTTGCCCAGTTCGCCTGCCTGCCAGTAGCAGCCGTTTGCGTCCAGCATATTTGTGATTTCAGCATAGAATTCTGCTGTGGAATCGTTTGTGCCGGATTTACCGCCTGAACCTGTGTATTTTGTGATAACTACACCTTTGTTCAGGTAGCAGGAGTTTCTTGGGTCCATAACATCAGCAAATGTTGGGTCATAGCAAGCGTTAACGTCAGCTGACAGACATTTTGAATTTCTCAGTGCTGTGAGAACGTTTACACCCTGTGCCTGTGCCAGGTATGTGATGAAGTGTTCCATCCAGTCAGAGTGCAGGCCTGCAACACCGTCTGAGCCAACTTCTTCTTTATCTGCGTAAACAGAAACTGTTGTGTAAACTGGAGCTTCTGCTTCAACTTCAGCCATAAGTGATGTGTAAGCACATACTCTGTCATCGTGGCCGTATGCACCGATCATAGAACGGTCAAAACCTACGTCTCTTGCTGGGCCTGCTGGAACAACTTCCAGTTCAGCATTCAGCAGTTCTCTTTCTGTGATACCATATTTTTCATTAAGGAAAACCAGAGCTGTCAGTTTTACAGCATCTTTCAGGTCTTCACCCTGGTATGGCAGGCTGGCCAGAACGATGTTCATTTCTTCACCGCGGATAACATCAGCCATTTTTCTTTCTCTCTGGTCTTTTGCCAGGTGTGGCAGAAGGTCTGTGAGGCAGAATACTGGGTCAGATGGGTCTTCACCGATGTGAATTTCAACTTTTTCGCCTGTTGTTTTGATTACAACACCGTGGATAGCAAGAGGTGTTGCAGCCCACTGATAGCGTTTTACACCGCCATAGTAGTGTGTTTTGAAGTAAGCAATTTCGTTGCTTTCGTAAAGTGGCATTGGTTTCAGGTCAAGACGTGGGCAGTCGATGTGGCTGGCAACGATGCTTACGCCGTTATCTACTGTTTTCTGACCGATTGTGGACAGGATTACAGCACGGTCACGGTTGTTTACATAAACCTTGTCGCCTGCTTTGTATTCTTTGCCTGGTACGAATTCCACATAGCCGTTTGCTTTTGCAATTTCCAGAATGTTTGCTGCTGCAAGTCTTTCTGTTTTGCTGGCTGAAAGGAAGTCTTTGTAGTTTTCGCAGAATTCAAAGCTTTTTTCTGTCATTGAAGCATCAACTTTTGCGATGTGTTCAACAGAGTATGTCAGTGATTTCTGCAGTTCTTTGCCTGTGAGTTTTTCCATTGTTATACTCCTTCTTTGTTTAGATATATTTCTTGATAGCTTGTATAAGCTTTATTTATCTTATAAACATAATTGCTCATCTGGGTATAAGGAAATTCTGTAAGTACATCTGTTCCCTGCTCTTTCAGCAGTTTGTCAACTGTACCCCAACCGCTGTGATAAGCGGCTGCGGCTGTATCTATACTGCCGGAATATCTGTCCAGACAACGGGATATATAATAAGCACCAAATCTGATGGATACATCAGGCTTATACAAATCTTCAAATACAATTTCTTCTTTGGGGCATAGTTTCAGTTTCAACCAGGAAAAGGTTTCTTCTGTAATCTGTGTCAGCCCTATTGCCCCTGCTGACGATTTTGCGTCCGGTTCAAAACTGCTTTCAGTTTTGATAAACGCGTACAGCAGATATTTGTCTATACCAAATTCCCGTGAATACTGTTCCACATATTCCTGATATTTCAGCGGGTGTGAAGCCTGCTGGAATGTAGCTGAATTTGTGGAATAAAGATACATAAGATATGTGGTGGTAAGAAATATCGCCAAAGCTATAAAAAACTTTTTAATGCTGTTTATAAACCATACCTCCTATAATGCTTCAAGCTGTCTGATTATCAGTTCGCCCTGAAGAATAAGACTCTGGACGTCTGTATTGTTATTTATAACATAGTCAGCCTTTTTCAGCATGTCGGAATATGGTGTCTGTTTAAGAACTCTTGTCTGTGCCTGTTCAAAAGTAATATTGTCACGCTTCATAAGGCGGGCACACTGCTTTTCAAATTCAACAACCACAACAATAAATTTGTTGCAATGTTTTTCAACCCTGTGACCGATGATAACTGCACCATCAACAAAAACAATCTTGTCACCTTTTTCAAAGGCTTCTTCTGCCTGACGGAGAATTTCTGCCTCAATGAAAGGATGTGTGATGTCTGTAAGCATCTGCAGTTTTTCTTCTGATGCAAAGGCGCGCATTGACAACAGTTTTGTGTCTACCTGACCTTCAAAGATAATGTCAGCGCCAAAGTATTCAGCAAGCTGCTGTTGACATTCCGGAAAAGAACGGATATCCTTTGCCACTTTGTCGCAGTCAATTACCTTGTAACCTTTTGAAGAATAGTAAGCTGAAAGTGTGCTTTTGCCACAGCCGCTCTGGCCTGTAATGGCAACCATAAGTCTTTTTTCCATTATAAATTCACCACCCTGAAACCTGCTGCACGCAGCAGTCGATTATACACTGCCAGACCAACACCTTCTGTGGAAGGCATCATAGCATAAACTTTGCCTGCACCTATTTCATCCAGCTGACGAAGTGCGTGGAAAAGTTTTACTGCCTGGGTCTTACTGTCTGTCTGACTGCCATAACAGACTGTTTTTACATTCAGTCTGTCAGCATATTCATCAAAGCACAATGCTGTTGCATTTTCACTTTCAACCAGCAGTTTATATTTTTCAAAATCACCATTGATTATAGTCACTTCTGCTTTTGGGGCATAATGCTTGTGTTTAAGGCCTGGTGAAAGCACTTTTTCATCTTTTGCCAGTTCTTCTGTAATGCCTTTGGAAAGAATAACCTCTTTCTGTAATACATCTTCCATCTGGGCTTTTGTGATGAAGCCAGGTCGGAAAAGAATAGGCTGCTTGCCTGCAAGTGATACCACAGTGGATTCAACGCCGATATTGCATTCGCCGCCGTCAAGCACCAGTGGTATTCTGCCTGTCATATCATCAAAAACTGTCTGTGCGTCGGTAGGGCTTGGTCTGCCGGAACGGTTGGCTGATGGGCCCGCCAGAGGAAGACGTGTCTTTGAAATGATTTCCAGTACCACAGGATGTGATGGCATACGAATACCCACTGTGTCCATGCCTGCTGTAACTTCATCAGGTATAATATCTTTTTTCTTTAAAATAATTGTAAGCGGACCCGGCCAGAAGACTTCTGCCAGTTTCATGGCGTCTTCAGGAATTTCAGCCACTGTGTCCTGCCACATTTCATAGTCTGAAATATGGACAATCAATGGGTTGTCCTGTGGTCTGTCTTTTGCTTTGAAAATATTGGCACAGGCATCTGCCTTTGTGGCATCTGCGAACAAACCGTAAACAGTTTCCGTAGGGATAGCCACAACATCGCCGGCTGAAATTATATCGCACGCCAGCTGTATGCCTTCCTGTGTCGGTTTAAGTATTCTTGTGTCCAAAATTATGCCTCCGCACTTTTCAGTTTTTCTGCCTGGTCTGCTGTAACCAGTGCATCGATAACTTCGTCAATATCACCATTGAGAATCTGTTCCAGTCTGTAGATTGTAAGACCGATACGATGGTCTGTCAGACGGCCCTGTGGGTAGTTGTAGGTACGGATACGTTCACTTCTGTCACCTGTACCAACCTGGGATTTTCTTTCCTGCGCCACTTCTGCTTCCTGTTTCTGTTTTTCAATGTCGTACAGACGGGAACGCAGAACTTTCAGGGCTTTATCCCTGTTTTTGTGCTGGCTTCTTTCGTCCTGACATTCTACAACCAGACCTGTTGGCAGATGTGTTACACGGATAGCAGATGATGTTTTGTTAACGTGCTGACCACCTGCACCGGATGAACGGAATGTATCGATTTTAAGGTCGTTAGGGTTGATGTCGATTTCAACATCATCTACTTCCAGCATTACGGCAACTGTAACTGTGGATGTGTGGATTCTGCCCTGTGTTTCTGTATCTGGAACACGCTGTACGCGGTGTACACCACTTTCAAATTTAAAACGGCTGTATACGCCTTCACCTTCAATAGAGAAGGAAACTTCTTTGAAACCACCCAGTTCTGTTTCGTTAAGGGAAAGAATTTCTGTTTTCCAGCCTTTTGAGTCAGCATACATATTGTACATACGATAAAGATTGTATGCAAAAAGTGCTGCTTCTTCGCCGCCTGCACCACCACGGATTTCGATGATAACGTCTCTGTCATCATTTTCATCTTTAGGCAGAAGAAGGATTTTCAGTTCCTGTGAGTAAACTTCCAGCTGTTCTTTGCTTTCGTCATACTGCATCTGTACCATTTCCTTGAAATCTGGTTCCAGACCACCTTCATCCAGCATCATCTGTGCTTCTTCAAAGTTTTCCTTTGCCTGTGTGTACTGGTCAAACTTTTCAATAAGCGGTGTAAGGTTTTTGTATTCTTTCATCAGATTGCGGTATCTTGTGTTATCGTTGATAACAGTTGGATCCATAAGCAACTGATTGATTTCTTCATATCTTCTTTTTACTTCTATAAGTTTATCAAACATTTATTATTCTCCATCCTGAGTAATGATTTTTTTGATGTTCTTTTCTATCTTTGAGCGGGGAACCATTACTTCCCTGCCACATTTTGTGCAGCGGATTTTAAAGTCCATACCTACGCGAAGAACAAGGAATTCATTGTTCTTACAGGGATGTTCTTTTTTTGTAATTATAATATCATTTACTTTTACGTCCATTTATTCACCGCCTATATTACAGTATCTGTATTATTTTACCATAAAATTTTAAAAGATAACAGCCCCATATTTAAATTTTCTGCAAATTATTAAAATTTTCTTATATTATTTTAACTGCCGGCATATTTATATAGAAAAATCAACTTCAAGGAAGGTATTATATGGAGTATTTACGGGAACCAAATATGGAACTGACTGAAAATATAGATATGGAAAAAATTCAAACCGCTGCAAAAACCAAAGATATAATCTGTGCAAAACCTCTGGTGTATGAAAAAGGGGTTGGATTGCACTTTAATCTGTGTGGATATAAAGCAATAATGCCTGTAAAGGAAACCGCCTATACACCAGATGGTTCCGATATTAAAGAAGCAGCAATTATAACCAGGGTAAACAAAAATGTCTGTTTTACGGTGAAAGATATAAAAAGCACTGACACAGGAACTGTAATTTATCTATCAAGAAAAGAAATACAGCGAATCGCTTATAAAGAGTATATTTCTAAACTTCGCCCCGGTGATGTAATCCCCTGCTGTGTTACGCACGTGGACAGTTTCGGAGTATTTTGCGATATAGGATGCGGTATAACAGCACTTATGCCCATTGATTTTATGTCTGTTTCAAGAATAAACAGCCCCAGTGACAGATTTTATGCTGGACAAAATATTTATGCCTGTGTAAAAAGTGTGGATAATGCCGGACGAATTGTACTTACACATAAAGAACTGCTGGGCACCTGGCTGGAAAACGCACGGCTGTTCAAACCCCAGTCTGTTACTACAGGTATAGTAAGAAGCATAGAAGACTATGGTGTGTTTATAGAACTGATGCCTAACCTGGCTGGCCTGGCAGAAAGCTGTGATGGTATAAAAAACGGTGATGTTGTGAATGTATATATAAAAAGTATTCTGCCTGATAAAATGAAAGTAAAACTGGTGATAATAAGCAAGGCAGAAACCAGTATGCCATCAAAAAATATAAAATATTTTATCAGTGATGGTCATATTGATTTCTGGAGGTATTCCACTGACAGCGGTATAAAAAACATATACACTGATTTTACATAAAAACAAAAGCTATTCAGCACATAGCTGAATAGCTTTTTTACTATATTCTGAATTCCGCAACCAGCAGATAAATAAGTGTAACAATCAGGCCCAGGCCGAACAGCAAAAGACTGTATGCCAGTGACCGGGTGATATGTACTTTTGAATTGCGGCGTGCAATGTCTGCTTCTGTTTCAGGTTTACCGTACAGGAATGTATCAGGTACTTCAACTGATTTACAGAACAGACGGTTAATTACAAACACTGCAACATCCATTGAAACATCCAGTATTCTTGAGAAGAAGCCACCAACAAAAGGCAGAACTGTAAACAGAACCGGACGGAAAATTTTGTTTTCCACTGTCCAGGATTTATTGTAAGGGTTGATGTATCCCCTGTCCTGTTTAATCAGCATATTTCTTACTACACCAATATAAAGAATTACACCGATTGTAATGGAAATAAGACCGCCTTTAAGGTTTGTGAAATTGAAATAGTGAACACTGTGGTCCAGCGGATGAACACCCATAAAGTGTGCTGTCTGTGCGGCAATTTTATCCAGTGTAGCGTGCGGGAATAAACCAAACACTGAAATTACTGTTGCAACTGTACCCAACACAACTGCTGTGCGTTTTGACATATAGTCGTGTGGATTTTTGTGATGTGTAACCACAGGGTCTTTTACAAAAATGCAGATAAACAGTTTTGTCATATATGCCACTGTAAAGCCACCGCTGAGCAGGAATATAGCTTCAATGATTTTGAACAGTTCAACACCTGTGTGATGCAGATGGATATATTCCACGATACCTTCGTGAAGCAGTGTTTTACTGATATAACCGTTGAAACCAGGTATACCCATAATACCCATTGCTGCAATAGCAAAAACAACTTTAAGGAAAGTTTTGTCCTTGCCGAAGCCCTGTACCTTGTTCAAATCGAGGCTGTGTGTATTCTGGTAAACAACACCGGCACTGGTAAAGAGAACCAGCTTAATAAGTGTGTGGTTAATCATATGGAGAACTGTACCATATGCAGGAATTGCACCGTGGTCACCCAACAATGATGTCATAGCCACACCGATGATAATAAAACCAATCTGTGACATAGATGAGTATGCCAGTGTTTCTTTCAGGTTGATTGACATAAGCGCAAATACAGCACCTACAAACATTGTAAGAACACCAAGAATCAGCATAAGCATTGCCCATTCGTGATTTCCTGAAAGTATTTTCAGTGTAACAACTATTACACCGTAAACACCGGCTTTGATAAGGATACCGGACAGTGCTGCAGAAGCAGGTGCAGGTGCTGCAGGATGAGCTTTTGGCAGCCAGCCGTGCAGTGGAAACATACCGGCTTTTGCTGCAAAGCCGAAGAACACCATAAAACCTGCTGCATACAATGCAGGTGTGCCAACATAAGGTGCACAGGCAGCCTGAAGCTGTGAAATAACCAGTGTGCCTGCAATGCTGTTGAGCATAAAAATACCCATAAGCACAACCAGACCACCCAGAACAGCAACAGTCAGATAGCTGTTGCCTGCGGCGATGGAGTCATCGTCCTGATTGTGTGCAACCAGAGCATAGCTGGCAAAAGACATAACTTCAAAGAACACAAACACTGTAAACAGGTCATATGCCAGAAAAATGCCCAGTGTAGCGCCAAAGGTTACACAGTAGAATGCATAATATCTGTGAAGATAAGTTTTATCGTGGTCAAAGTATTCATCAGAAAATACAGATGAACCTACCCAGATTACTGATGTTGCAAGGGCCTGGAGAATACCAAGACCATTTATTTCAAACTGAACGCCAAGACCGCTGAACCATTCAACAGCTACAATCATACCTTCATAGTGATGATTTGTAGCGAAAAGCCAGCCGCATAGTGCCAGTTCAACAATACACAGTGCAACGATAGAAAGATTGAGTTTCTTTAAATCTTTTATAAACAGTGGTGCGAAGCCAAAAAGAATTGGCGCAAACACCATTATTGGCAACAGAAAGTTAATCATATATTAAAAACCTCCTTTTGCAACAAGTTCAAAGAATGTAAACAATGGTTGTGAAAACAGTGAAAGCACAACCATTGCTGTTGTGATAACCACAACAGGCATTGTCATGGATTTTGGTGCTTCCTTTACTTTTGTCAGTCTGCCGTAATCAAAATCTTTATGTGGCAGATAGGCCAGCACAACAATCTGCAGAAGATACATTGCTGTAAACAGTGCAGAGAACATAAGTGCGCAGATACCTATAAAGCCTATTTTATTGCCGAGAGCTGCAGCAGCTGTGGCAATGGAGAATTTAGAGAAGAAACCTGCCAGTGGTGGAACACCGATAAGTGCCAGGCTGCAAACTGTAAAGCAGAAAAATGTTTTTGGCATTTTCTGGCCATAGCCTTCAATGTCACGGATATATTCTTTGTGGTTCATATACAGAACAGAACCTGCTGTATAGAACAGAACGATTTTCATAAGTGCGTGGAACAGCATATGTGACAGCGCGCCTGCAAAGCCTGCCGGTGTCATAATAGTAACACCCAGCAGAATATAGGACAGCTGGCTTACTGTGGAATATGCCAGACGGCGTTTGAAATGTTTTGAACGCAGTGCCATCCAGGAACCAAAGCAGATTGTAATAATAGCGATGGACATAACCACATTCTGTGCCCAGGTGCCAGAAAGAACCTGTGTACCAAAAAGGTAGTATGTTGCACGCATAATGGCAAATACGCCTGCCTTTACAACTGCAACAGCGTGAAGAAGCGCTGTAACTGTTGTTGGTGCAACTGATGCACCAGGCAGCCAGCCGTGCAGTGGGAAGATTGCAGCTTTTACACCAAAACCTGCAAACATCATAAGATAAGCCAGCAGGATAGTGGTATCAGCAGTAAGTGTACCAATGCCACCGTATGTAAAATCAAGACTGCCACCATTTACCAGAACAATCATCATACCAACAAAAGCCAGAGATGCACCGCTTACAGAGTACACCAGGTATTTTTTACCTGCGTATGCACTTCTGTCATCTGTTGTGTGCATAACCAGTGGCAGTGTAATAAATGTCAGCAACTCATAGCAAAGGTAAAGTGTCAGCATATTGGCTGAAAATGCAATGGCAAGTGTAACACCGAAAGTCATAATATAGAAAGTAAAGAACTTTTTCTGTTTGCCTTCGTGTTTCATATATTCTGTGGCGTAGATTACTGCAAGAGGCCACAGAAAGCTGACCATTGCGCCGAACACTGTGGAAAGACCATCAATTTTAAAGCTGATTTTCAACAGGTCATTGAATCGGAAAAGTGTAACATTTTCACCTGACATTGAAACAAGTGTAACTGCGGCTGTAAGTGAAACCAGAACAGTGGACAGAACAGCATAATTATTCAGCTTTTTAATATCGTCCATACTCTGGTACACAACACCCGCACCCAGCAAAAAGGCGGCAACTGTAGGTAAAAGAATAAGATAATTCATTTGTATTGCCTCCTTTCATTAAATAATATGCTGTGCGATTGCAGAGGCAACTGCAATAACAGGTGTCGGGAAAATGCCAAACAATACAATAAGTACTGTAAGAACAGCCAGAGGGATAATCATATAATTGTTAGGTTCAAAGCTTTCCTGTACTTCATCCCCTCTTTTTGCAAAGAAAGCCTTTGCAGTTACAGTAACCAGGTAACCGCCTGTCAGCAGTGCGCTGACCATAATTGTAGCAATACCGATAAAACCGATGATGCCACTGCCCTGCTGCAATGCACCCTGGGCAAGATACCATTTGCTTACAAAACCTGCTGTCATAGGTACACCTACCAGAGAAAGACCTGCAACTGTAAAACATGCAAGTGTTTTTGGCATTGATTTACCCATTGCATACATATCTGAAACAAGTGTTTTGCCTGTTTTATAGATAAATGCACCTGCTGTAAGGAACAGTACATTTTTTGCCAGTGCGTGGAAGGCTACCTGAAGAAGGGCACCTGTAACACCGGCAGTATTCAGCAGCATAAGACCGAAGATAACGTAAGAAACCTGGCTTACTGTGGAATAAGCAAGACGTTTTTTTACAACTTTTTCTTTATAAGCCAGCATTGAACCCATAAAGATAGTAACGATAGAAAGTGTAAGCAGAATATACTGTGCAGATGTGCCACGCAGTACGTCTGCACCAACTGTAAAGTAAACAATGCGGATGATTGCAATTACACCAGCTTTTGTAATAAGGCCGGACAGTACACTGGAAGCAGGTGCAGGCGCCTGTGGATGAGCTGTAGGCAGCCAGGCGTGCAGTGGGAACATACCACCTTTACAGCCAAAACCTATAACAGCAAGCACAACCATAAGTGACAGCATTGGCATTCTGCCACCCAGTTCCATAGGAACAACGCCACCCCGGGTAAATGCTGTATCCCAGCCTGTTGAGTAGAAATAGAAAATACCAATCAGACCAAGGGATGCACCAAAGAGTGAATAATAAATATATTTTCTGCCAGCCAGCAAACTTTCGTTTGTTCTGGAATGAACAACCAGGACGTAGGAAAGCAAGCTCATTGCTTCGAAGAACAGGTAAAGTGTTACAAGGTTGTCTGCGTAGGCAACACCTGTAAGACCACCCAGACTGGCAATGAAATAAGCAAAAAAGCGGTTTTCTTCACCTTCGTGTTTCATATACTCCAGGCTGAAATAACCAACCAGTGGCCAGATAAAGGCAAAGATAGTGCTGAAGAACACAGCAACGCTGTCAATATGGAATGCGATTTCTATACCGCCTGCAAATTTCGCAAAGGTAAGATGTGTATCAGCAAATAAAAAGTTGGAAACCAGGGTAAGTACAAAGTTTAAACCAAGTACACCCATAATATATTTTTCTCTGTCCTTGAATTTTGAAATTTTAAGGTCCAGCATAGCAAGACCTGCCAGGACAGGAAAAAATACAGGAAATAATGTAAACATATTTTTTACCATCCTTTCTTAGAAAAATTTAATACCAAGGCTGAGAATATCAAAAATTCTCTGATAGAACAGACCCAGTGCTATGTTGGCAACAATGAAAATGCTCATACCGATTGTGTATGATCTTGACACTTTGCGTCTTGCTGTATCTTCTACACCCTGTCTGGAATAAATAACTGTAAGTGCTTTGATGTAGTAAACAGCATTCAGAACTGTACTGATTGCCAGTGCAAGAAGTACAAACCACATTTTACCAGGGTTTGTCATAGCAGCTGTGGAAAGATAATATTTAGCACCAAAGCCCGCAAAGAAAGGAATACCAATCATTGACAGACTACCGATAACAAAAGCCACACCTGCAATAGGGTTGCGGTAAGCAGCACCTTTCAGCTGATCAAAATGATATTTATGACCGCTGGCGGAGGCAAATCCACCTGCTGCAGAGAAAAGCATAGGTTTTGTAAGGGCATGGACTATAATATGGAAAACTGCAGCCACAAAACCTGCTGTTGTGCCAAGACTGATGCCCACATAGATATAACCCATCTGTGCCACTGAAGAATATGCTATCATACGTTTGATGTGTGATTCACCGATAGCGTCAATGGAACCGATAATCATACCCAGCACACCAAACACAAACAGTATGTTCAGCACTTTCATCTGGGAAGCAATTTCAATGCCGATAACTCTGTAATACACTTTGATAAGCAGAATAATGTAACCTTTCAGAACGAGACCGGAAAGAATTGAACTGGAAGCTGTTGTGGCGCTGCCATGTGCATGGGACAGCCATGTGTGGAATGGGAAAAGAGCACTTTTCATAGCCATACCAACAGAAAGCAGACCTACGATAATTGTCACTGGGAACATATAGTTGCCGCTGGACATAAGCTGTACAAGGCTTTCGTGGATATTTACCATAAGCAGATGACCTGTCAGGTCGTACAGCAGGATAATTGACATCAGGAAAAGACCACTGCCCAGCAGGCTCATAATCAGATATCTGATTGTAGCACTGATAGTTTTGCCGTTTTCTTTTGCCATTACAACAGAACAGGCAGACAGTGTATTGATTTCAACAAAAACATAGGCAGTGAAAAGGTCATTTGTATAAACCAGTGCCAGCAGTGATGACATAAGCAGATTTATCATCACATAGAAGATATTTACTCTGTCTGATTTGACATCTTCAAAAATATCTGTCTTGCCACTGAGAAGTGACAGCAGCATTACAAAACAGAATACTGTAGCAACAAGGGCTTCCAGTGGACCAAAACGTGTTTCATTGCCCCAAGGTGCTGGGAAATGGCCCATCATATATGTAATTTCCTGTGGGTTTGCCACAAGGTAAACCAGCAAAGAAAGGTTCATAACCAGACACAGTGAAATGATAGCTGTGTTCAGTCTGAAAGCATTTTTGCCGTTAAGCATACTTGTTGCCACGCTGCCTGCAAGAGTAAGAACTATACAGAACAAAGGAAAGTTAGCTACAAATGGCATCAGTGGTCACCCTCCTTTGAAACTTTTGTCAGGATTTCGTCCATATCCAGAGTGTGATATTCTTTGTAAAGTTTCTGGATAAGTGAAAGTGAAACTGCAGTAACAGAAACACCTACAACGATACCTGTAAGCACCAGACCGCTTGGAATAGGGTTTATATATGCTTCCATATCTGTAACGCCATTTACAACTATTGGTGCCAGTCTGCCGTCAATATAACCTTTTGCCGCAAGGAAAAGATAGATGGCAGAGTCCATTATATTAAGACCGATAACCTTTTTGATAAGGTTTGGCTGCAAGAAAAGTGTGGTAAAACCGATACCAAAAAGAATCATGGCAGCAGTTTCAAAATAGTTATTCAACAGGTTAGGACCCATAATTAAATTTCCCCCTTACTGAATAATGAATAAAAGCTGTACATTGTACATGTAACTACCAGACCTACTGCAATGTTCAGCGGAAGAATAAGACCGCTGGACAGGATTGCACCTGGCTGACCAAGAGGAATACCTGTAGGAATATGGTTAGCACCTGTATAGAATGAATAGCATTTGATACCTGCATAAAACAGCAGTGAAGCAAGTGTAACAATCTTTATGAATTTTTCTGTAAACACAGTTTTGATTTTTTTGTAACCAAAAGCAGATGAGAACAGGATAAGAGCTGCCCCCATTACTGCACCAGCGGAGAAACCACCACCTGGTGACAGATGGCCATTCAGCATAAGGTATACACCATATACAAGCAGGAATGGAATAATAAACTGTGCAACAGTTTTTACGATGATATCACGCTTTGGTGAAAACTTGTCAGATACTTCTTTACCCTTTTTTTCTTTTTTCATCAAAAGCATAACCGCTGCTGATGCTGTGAAAAGAACGTGGCTTTCACCCAGTGTGTCGAATGCACGGTAGTCAAGAATCATACCGGAAACAATATTTACAGAGCCTGTTTCTTCCAGACCTTTTTCGATATATCTTTCACTTACTTCGTTGTTTACCGGATTGTCAGGGTTGCCGTATTCAGGCAGAAAAGAAGCTGTTATAAGAAGAATTGTAATCATTGTAAGACAGATTACAATGCTTGCAATACCATATGCTGCTTTAAAGAAAGCAGGGCCTTTTTCATCGTGCCATTGTGTAAATCTTTCCTTAAAAGTAGGTTCGTGGTGGTCTGTATGTCTGCGTGCAGGTTTTGCCTTTCTCTTTGTGGAGATTGTAAAGTCGCCATCTACAAACTTTACAAGACCATTTATGAATTTATTCATCATCTTCCTCCTCCCCTTCTTCTTTAAGCTTATTTACATTTTTAAGTGTAAGGAACATAAGTGTACTTGTTACACCTGCGCCAACTGCAGCTTCAGTAATGGCAAGGTCAGGAGAACGCAACAGCAGCCAGATAACGCTGGCAATAAGGCTGTATGACATAAAAATGATTACACTGGACAGCAGATTTTTTGTTGTAGAAACAGAAATTGCACATATAATCATAAATGTGAGCAGAATAGACTCAAATACTATCATGACGTACTACCTCACATTCCTGCATAATATTTTCATTGGAAATAATCTCTGTTCTTGCCAGAAAATGTGACGAAACAGGGTTGGCAAACCAGAGAAACAGCACCATAATGATAAGTTTTACTGTTGTGGCATTAAGGCCTGATACAATAATAAGACCAATAATGATAAGAGCAGCACCAAGTGTGTCTGATGTAGCACCTACCTGCATTCTGTTGAGAACATAACCGAAGCGGAAGTTACCTACCATAGCAGTGGCAAGAACAAAGATGCCCACAGCAATAAAAATTGCACTGATAATAAATTTAATCATTTTTTACCGCTCCTTTCAGGTTATTCAGGTCGTTTGCCCTGTCTTTGTGATGACTGCGCAGATATGCCTTGCATACAATAATAACAGTAACAAAACCCAGCATTGCGTAAATAAGAGCAATGTCCACAATGTAGTTTTCGCCGTGAAGAACAGACAGGATACATATAATAAGAATAATAATTGTCTGTATGCCGTTTACAGCCAGAATTCTGTCTGCAAATTTAGGACCTGAAACAGCTCTTGCCAGATATGCAAAAGCGATAAGTGCCATTATACACATTGCAAAAACAAGAAAACCATTATAAATATTTTCAATCATTGTAAGCCTCCTCCATTTTCATAAGAAGATGAACAAAAACAGAATTTTCTATACCATCTGCCAGTGTATAGTCAAGTGCATGAACACAGAATCTGTTTTCATCCACATCAACTGTAATTGTACCCGGTGTAAGAGTAATAGAATTTGCCAGTATTGTTATGAGAAATTCACTTTTCAGAGGAACTTCAAAAAACACTATCTGAGGCTGTATTTCAAGTTTTTTGGAAAATACTATTTTTATAACAGCAAAGCTGGATTTCACTATTTCTTCAAACAGCACAAAAAGATATTGTAATGTTCTGAAAAAGTTTTTAAAGAAACGGATGTCGCTTTTAGGGCTGTATTCCAGAAATCTGCACATAAACCAATATACAGCAGCCGCAATAACAGCACCAAATGCCAGTATTTCAGCGGTAATTCTGCCATTGAGTGCAACCCACAGCAAAAATAACAAAATGTACATATATTTGCTCCTTTGTGATAATCTTAAACAGCTTTTAAATAAAGGTATATTGTTATGGATAAAAAAATATTTTTTCCTATTAACGCAAAAAAACCGCATATGCGGAGAACCGCTTATACGGATTTACCGGTAAGTAAAAGCTATAATAATTGCGTACTAAATATAGACCTTTTTCGATTAAAAGTCAACGGCAAAATAAACAAAATTAGCAGGCGTTAACAGATATTTTTTATACATCTGTATGGTCCTGTTTTATACAAACAAAAGGCAGGACTATTGCCCTGCCTTTTTAACACATTTCTTATAATTAAATTATTTTTTTGGTACTGATTCCCAGTCTTTCAGGAATTTTTCGATACCTGCATCTGTCAGTGGGTGTTTGAGCATCTGAGCAATTACTTTGTAAGGAACTGTTGCGATGTCTGCACCAGCAGCTGCACATGCTGTTACATGTGTAGGCATTCTGATTGAAGCAGCGATAATTTCTGTTTCGATGTTGTGGATTGAGAAGATGTCTGCAATTTCGCTGATAAGGTTGATACCTTCCATACCAATGTCATCAAGTCTGCCAACGAATGGTGAAACGTATGTTGCACCAGCTCTTGCTGCCAGCAGTGCCTGTGCTGCAGAGAAGATAAGTGTTACGTTTGTTTTAACACCCATTTCTGAAAGGATTTTTGTTGTTTTCAGACCTTCTTCGCACATTGGAATTTTAATAACAATGTTTGGATGGATTTTGATAAGTTCTTTAGCTTCTTCAACCATTACTTTGCTATCAAGGCTGATAACTTCAGCGGAGATAGGGCCGTCAACGATTGTTGTGATTTCTTTTACAACTTCCTGGAAATCTCTGCCTTCTTTAGCGATAAGTGATGGGTTTGTTGTAACGCCGCAGATAACGCCAAGATCATTAGCTTTTCTGATTTCTTCAACATTAGCTGTATCAATAAAAAGTTTCATTGGTAGTGTCCTCCTGTTTTTTATCTTAATTCGAGTTTATCACATTTAACCCCAGTTTACAAGTGAATAATTAATTTTTTACAGTAATTTAATAAAAAATATCCGGCTGTATTTTAGCCGGATACTTATTTTACACACAAATATTCTACCGTTGTGTGTGAGTTTCATCTTCAATTTTGTTTTTATTTGTTTTATAGACAAATTCGCATATTTTCGTACTGAATTCCAACAGCAGTACCATAGGAATACCCAGCATTATCTGGGATATTACATCTGGCGGAGTAATTATTGCAGCTGCCACAAAAATAAGCACTATAAATATGCCTTTGTTCTTTTTAAGAAAAGTCGGTTTAAGAATATCCAGCTTTGTAAGCAGAAAAACCACTACAGGCATTTCAAAAACTGCACCAAAAGCCAATAACATAGAATTTATAAAAGATATGTATGACTTTACAGATATCATAGACTCTACTTCTTCAATCGCTATCCTTACAAAAAAGCCCAATGTAGTTGGTAAAACCATAAAATAACAGAATAATACACCTGCAAGGAAAAACATTACCCCGAAAACAAGGGATATTATCATATATTTCTTTTCGTTGTCGTACAGGCCCTTTTCCACAAAAGCCCATATCTGATAACCTGTAACAGGCGAACAGATTATAATCGCCATAATAAATGCAAGCTGAATATACACCCCCAGCAGTTCTGACGGTGTTATATATACCAGTTGCATACCGGGATTGATAGCAAGAAAATAATCCAGTATAATGCCTGCCTTATTGAAAAGAATCATTGCCGCACCTATGTTTACTGCGGCTATTACAGTCAGTCTTTTCCTCAGCTCGTCGAGATGAGTCATAACTGAAACATTTTCATTATTACTCAAAACAGATTGCCTCCTGCACCCTATTCAATACAGCAGGATAATTATTTGTTTTCAGACTGTGTATCTGTTGAGTTTTCAACTTCATCAGCCATTTTGTCCAGTTCTTTTGAAACTTCGTTTGCACCTTTTTTGAATTCAGCAATAGCCTGGCCCATGCTTTTTGCCAGTGAAGGAAGTTTTGTAGGGCCAAAAACAATAAGAACAATGCCGAAAATAAGCAGCAGTTCGCCCATACCAATTCTACCAAACATAATTTATATCTCCTTTATCAATAACAACTCTGTACTCTATTATTCACCCGCCGGGTTACGGCGGGTGATATATAGTCAGTCAGCAAATCAATGATTATTTAACTTTTGAAAGAGCGTTTTCTACAGCAGCCATAATAGCTTTTGAAGAAACAGTTGCACCTGCAGCTACATCAACAGCTGTTGAGTTTGCAGCAATGATAGCAGCTGGAACTGTGCTGAATGCTGGGTCAGAAACGCCTGCTGTTTCGCCGTGTGAAAGAACGTCGATTTTAGCAATTTTGTCGCCGTCCATTGTTACTTTAACTTTAACTGGACCGCCGAAACCATCTGCTTCACCGATGTATTCGTTTGGAGCAAGCTGGTCTTCTGCTGGTTTTTCGTCAACAACTGGTGGTGCCATGAAACCAAAGTGAATGTTCAGCAGTTCTGCTGCTTTTCTTGCAACGTCAGCTGTTACACCGCCACAACGACGTTTGCGGATAGGGTCTTTTCTTTCTACGCCTGCAGCTGTCATAAATGCTGTGATAGAATCCAGACAGTTAATAGTTGCAGAAACAGTCTGTACTGGAGCTGGAGCTTCTGGCTGGTAGATTGGCAGTGGAGTAGATGTGTACCAAGCGTTAAGTTCTTTTGTAAGTGCTCTTGCATCATCTGGACCAAGAACAAGACCAAATACACCCAGTGCACCACCCATAGCACCACACAGAGAAGCTGCCTGGTAACCTTCTTTACCGTTTGCAAACATTTCTGCTGGAATGTATGTAAATGGTGCGCCTACTTTTTCAGACAGTTCTGTCAGCAGTGCTTTAGCAACACCGTAGCAGCAACCGTTTTCAAAGTAACCTTCGTAACCGATTTTTTCTACTCTGTCCAGGTCAAATTCACAGCATGGATATGGGTATGCTGGAATTTCTGGTTCCTGAATAACAACTTCTGGTTCCTGTGCGCAACCGATCATGGATGTACCAAGAACAGCAGCAGTACCAACCAGCATAGATGATTTCTTAAGGAAATCACGACGTGATTCTTTCATTGACATAATAAGTCTCTCCTTTTCTTATATAGACTAAACTATATATATAATTGTATAGATTCATCGATACCATTATATCGATTGAAACGTATTTATTATATACCCAAAATATGGTAATGTCAAATTTATAAATGTTTTGTAACTTTTTTGTTTACGAAACTATATGTCTTGAAAAATCAGACAGGCGATATATAGTCAGTCAGCAAATCAATGATTATTTAACTTTTGAAAGAGCGTTTTCTACAGCAGCCATAATAGCTTTTGAAGAAACAGTTGCACCTGCAGCTACATCAACAGCTGTTGAG
>JAFZDX010000111.1 GCA_017560985.1 Oscillospiraceae bacterium | reverse complement strand
TATCTGGTGGAAAATGCAACAGGTGATGTGAAATATATCGACACTATCGGCGGTATGTATGGCGGCAGTGAAAGTGCAGGCTTTTTCTCCAATGGGGATGTGTACACCATTGGTCTGGATGAATTCAAAGTGTTCACCACAGATATGTCACAGCAAGGTCCTGTTTTTGAAATGAGCAAAAATTTCCCATTAGGTGACGATGCCGTGGGAAAAGGCAGTTTTCGTCATCTGCTGGCGGCCCGCCGTGACCCTGCCACACATTCCTGGGTGGTGCTGTACAACGAAGCACCTTATGAAGAAGATGTCAACGACTGGTATATGGATGGCGATTTAGGATATAATTTCTATAAATCCACATACAAAGTTGGCATTCTTGACCCTCAGGGCAATCTGACCAAAGTATATGATACAGGCGAATATGTAATGACCTATGCTTTCAGACAGATAAAAATGCATATGGAAACCGGAGATATACTGTATTTCAGTGTACTGCACAAGGGTACAACCCCACAGCTGGAAGCTAAAATAGACCTGAAAACAGGTGAATATACCTGCATCAGCGGTGGTTACAATGAGTGGAAATAACTGAATATTGCAAAAGAAGACAAGGCAATTTGCCTTGTCTTTTTTTTTGTTTGAGGGAAAAACAGGGGATTTTTATGGGAAAAAGACGGGATGAACAGGCACATTTACGGGGGTAAGATAAAGGCGTAATCCACACAGGTGGAAATAATTATGGGAGGTGAACATATGGAAAACAAAGAAATGAACTGGAAACTGGAAGAAGAAACACAGCAGCCGGAAGAAAAGGCAGTGGAAAGCAGAATTGACAAACTTGCCCTGGCTGAATTTATTCTTTCAAAACTTCCGGGCGAACTGGTGGATATGCTGGAAAAAGGCGAAAGCCCACAGAATCTTATTACAATGTGGGAAAACAGAATGCTGAAAAAAGAAAACCAGGCGCTGAAAAAACGCCTGTCAAAAGAAAACGGCAAACCACTGAAACTGGCCAGTGAAGGCGACGAAACTGAAAAAGACCCATTTATTGCAGGCTTTATTCAGGCAATGAACAACTATTAAAAGAAAAGGAGAAATGAAAAATGGCAACAAATCTTTTTACTCTCAACAGTGATATGCCTATGACAGCTTTCACCCGTGAAAGTCTGGTGGCAGGTAAACTGTGTAACGACTATGACTTTTCCGGTGCAAAAACTGTAAGAATCCTTACACCTATCACTGTTGCAATGAACACTTACAAACGCACAGGCACAAACAGATACGGCACACCGTCAGAAATGCAGGATATTATTCAGGATATGACACTGACACAGGACCGCAGTTTTGCCATCACAATCGACAAAGGCAACGATGCTGACCAGAACTTTGCCAAAAATGCAGGCAAAATGCTGATGCTGCAGATTCAGGAACGTGCAGTACCTGAATTTGACACTTATGTACTGAACAAGCTGGCTACAAAAGCAGGTTTTGTTGTAGGTGATGCACAGCCACTGACAAAGGAAAATGTATGTGAGCGCATCAGCAATGCCACTGCAAAGCTGGATGACAAGGAAGTGCCTGCTTACGACAGAATGTTGTTTGTTTCCACAAACACATACAGACTGCTGAAACATTCTGAAGAATTTATGGCAGTACAGGAACTGGGCAAAGAAGCACTGACAAAAGGTGTGGTAGGTATGTATGACAATATGGAGGTTATCAAAGTACCAGCCCCACGCTGGCCGGCAAATGTGAACTTTATGATTGTTCATAAAAATGCGGCAACTGCACCGGTGAAACTCAGCGAAACAAAACTGCACAAAGACCCACCGGGTATTTCAGGCCATCTGCTGGAAGGCAGGGAATACTATGACTGCTTTGTTTTTGGTCAGCGTGCCTGGGGTGTGTATTCAGAAATTGATACTTCTGACGGCAAAGGTATTGTGTGCGCCCCACCTGCCATTGCATCAAATGGCGCGATGACATCAGAAACATCAGGCGTAAAATTTTACTATACCATCGATGGTTCTGACCCTAGATATTCAACCACAGCAATGCAGGGTTCCAGTGCATATGCATCTTCAGGTACAACTGTAAAAGCATATTGCACAAAAGCAGGCTGCTATGATTCAGAGGTAACAGAATATAAATTTTAATTGAAACAACATAACAATTCCCCACAAGGCGGCTGGAAACAGTCGCCTTAATAAAAAGAAAGGATAAATATGACAGCATACGAAATTATTGGCAAAGGTTTTGCACTGGCGGGTGAGTATCTGGATATGTTTCCTGACAAACAGCTGGCCATAACCTGGCTGAATATATCTATGGCAGAAAGCCTGACAGCAGAAAACCATATACGACAGCAGAAAAATAAACAGCTGTTGTCCCAACCTGCCGTGGTGAAAAAACTGTCTGATGAAGTGGACTATGACACAGACCTGTGTAATGTGGCCCTTCCTTATGGGGTGGCCAGCTATCTTTTCAATGACAGGGAAGATAATTATATGTCTGCTGTTTACCGAAACAGATTTATCACCGCATTGCAGAATGGGGCAAAGTCCAGTGAAAATGCAATCTTTGATGTATACGGGGGTCAGGTATGAAAAAGGAAGCATATGGCAAAACTGTAAGTAAAAGGGTACATGTTTACAATCAGTTCAAAGGTGTTGACTATGCCCACGCCCCAGCCAATATATCAACACAGCGATGTGTGGATGGCATGAATATGGTGCGCAGTGAAGTTGGCAAGGTGACAAAACGAACAGGCTTTGAATATGATGGCCGTGTATGGGACGGAAAAATAAACGGTGTGCATTTTTTACAGAAAAATAATGAAAGAATATGTCTTGTTCATTGCGGCACAAAGTTTTATCTGGATGACAATGTGATTTATTCCCAGGCAGCAGACAGATTCAGCCAGGCTGTGCAGTTAAAAGACAGGCTGTATATTCTGGATGGCAAAAGTTTTATGGTTTTTGACGGCAATAAAATTACTTCCGTTAAAGACAATGCCTTTGTACCGCTTACCTGCACGGGTCGCAGCCCTGCCGGTGGTGGTAAAGACTGGCAGCAACCAAATATTCTGACTGACAAAAGAACAGAAGGTTTTGTTTCAGACGGAAAATCCACCCTGTACAATCTGTCACAGCGGTATATATCCGCGGATGTGATAACTGCAAAAATAGAAAATGATGACGGCACACGGACCGAACTGGTGGAAAACCAGGGGTTTACCGTGGACAGGGTGGCAGGGACGGTTTTATTTGGCAGTCCACCGCCTGTTTCTAAAAACACTGAAAAGGATAATGTTTACATCACATACTCAAAGTCCACAGGGTCAGATAGAAATATTCTGGACAAATGCAGTGTAATCACAGTTTTTGGTGTGGCAGGCAGACCTGACACATTGTTTCTGTCCGGTCACCCTGACTTCCCTGGCAGGGAATGGTTTTCCCAACGGGATAACCCACAGTTTTTTGGCGTGGAAAATACAGACCTGGCCGGCAGTGACAATTCTCCTGTAACAGGATATACAGTTAAAAACGGCAGACTCTTTGCACACCGCAAGGACAATGAGAGAGGATTGAATATACTGGTGCGCCGGTGTAATGGTGGTGATGATAAATATTTTTCATACCCTGTCAGTGGCAGTCTGCAGGGGCCAGCTGCTGTGGGTATTTCCACAATGGTGAATATGGCCAACGATGCACTGTTTCTGACTGAAAAAGGTATATATGCCATTACGCAAAAAGATACAACCCAGGACCATTACACCCAGCTGCGCAGTCTGTTTATAAACAGAAAACTGCTGGCAAACACAGCATTGTCAAAAGCGGTGGCAACTGGATATAACGACTTTTATGTACTGGCGTCAGGCAGTGAAATATTTTTGTTGGACACTTTGCAGAAAAGTTACGAAGAGGACAAAGAATATTCAAACTATCAGTACGAGTGTTACCACTGGAAGATAGAACCACAGATAAGACTGTTGTTTGTGCAGGATGGCAGACTGTGTTTTGCCACAGAAGACGGCAGAATAGGCAGATTTTATACCGACTATGATAACCCGGAAAGTTTCAATGATGATGGTAAAGCAATAAAAGCCGTATGGCAGACAGGGGATTTTACAGGGGATTTTATCCATAGAAACAAAAATGTTTACAGACTGTGGGTAGTGTGTGCTACTGCACTGCGAACTGGTGTCAGGGTACAGGCGCAGATAAAAGGTGTATGGACAGACCTGTTCAGCGATATGACCACAGGGCGATATTTCCAGTGGTCAGCAATACAGTGGTCCAAATTTACCTGGTCTACTGACAAAACACCAAAACTTATGAAACGTACAGTGAGAATAAGAAATGTGGACAAAACAGCGTTCAGGCTGGAAAACAGCGAAATAAATGAACCATTTGGTCTTTATGAACTGGGGTTTGAATATATGACCGGGTCTTATTACAGATAAGGAGGAAAAATGGAACTTAAGAAAATTACAGAGGCTGATTTGCAAGGCGTTGGTGTGGTAGGTATGGAAGACACACCAAATCTGTCAGCACTTGAAATGCAGAAAAAGGTGGAAGAAGTGGTACGAGAGGTGGTTATACCTGTTTTGAATGCCAATGTGGATGCCACTGCATCGAAGGAGGATTTGCGTTTGGCGGTGTTCAATGCGGGTGCAGGCGATATGCGTGCAGAAAGTTATGACAGTGACCTGGACGGTGTGGTTAACAGTGCAGACAATGGCTTTTTTACATATATACATACAAAGTCAGGCAGTATGCATAACCTGACAGGTGACGGCGATAATATTAAATTTTTATCAACAGCCAGCTATTCTGAAGGGGACAGCTTTAAAATAAACGGTATTAAAGTGACCGCACAGCTGATAAGCGGTGAAAATCTGCCGGACGATTTTTTTAAAAGTGGTGTGGTGGTTAACTGTTTCAGAAATGGTGACAGTATAAATTTTAATGCAGGTGGGGCAGGCAATATACTTAATTTTAAAGTGGTGGGCGGCACCAGCCAGCCTGCTTCACCGGTGGAAAACACAGTGTGGGTAAATACAGCCACAGCTATCAGTGGGTATACCGTTTCTGGCTCTGAATTGCCTGTCGGCATTACTTCAGAGGGCTGGGTGCATATTACTGCACAGGCGGCAGGCACTGATTCAATGAACATACTGAAGAAGAACGGTATTTATATGAAGATGTCTCATATATATCAATATCAGAATGGAAAATGGAACAGAAAAGAAGCATATATATGTAAACAGGGACAGTGGCAGCAACTGTCAGCAGTTATTATCACTGTTTATCCGGGACAGGATGTGACTACAATGTTTACTGCCAACACTGGTGTGGTAAATGGCTTTTCTATTTCGCGTACAGCCTATGAGGAGGGCTATGGCATGGTGTATATCACTGTTGATTTGACAGGTGTAAAAGAGATGACGGTGACTGGCAGTCTGGGTGACTGCTGTGGCATATGCCTGTCTGATACACTTCCACAGGCTAATGCCAACCCAGGTGCGCTGTCAATATGTTCACAGAACAGCGACACAGGATATAAACATAATGGTATATGGATTAAAACGAACTGGGATACAGAAAAGACAATATCGGTAGATGAAACTTTTGATGTTACAGCCTACAGTGGCAATTATTATCTGATCCTTGCACTTTATGGTTCCCATACGGGCAGAGCTGCAACAAAGGCTGAAATTACGACAGTTACAACTACATGATAGGAGAAAGGAGATTTATGCAGGCTTGCAGATTTTTTATGGAATATATGCGTGTGACCCAGGGCTATGGCAGATATGAAAACGGAAATACCGACTATACCAGCTATTCGCACACAGGGTCATACGCTTTGGACATGGGTGGCAGGGATACAGCCAAGGACTGGGCATATGCTCCCTGTGATGTGGTGGTAAAGCGTGTATATGGCGAATATAACGCGGTGTGGTTTGAAACTTTGGAAGAAGTGCTGTGTGCAGATGGCAAAAAACGCAAACTGGTATTTATGATGCTGCATATAGACAATGAAGACAAACAGGCCCTGGGTATACAGCCGGGTAAGGTATTCCGTTTCGGTGAAAGATTCTACCGTGAGGGCAGTGCAGGTGAAGTGGGTAACCACATACATATGGAAGTGGGACTGGCGCCGTTTACAGGTACAGGCTGGCAGAAAACAACAGTAAAGGATCGCACAGGCAACTATGTCTGGAAGATAAACAATCAGCTGAAACCTGATGAAATATTCATAGTGGGCAAAGATGTGATTATTATGAATGACGGTGGTTATGACTGGTATGTTGAAGATAAAAGGGATGATAAAATTTCCCTTCTACAAAAGGAAAATGACCTGTTGAAACGGCAACTGAACGAGTACGAACAGTTGATTGTGCGTATAGAAGCGATTCTGGATACACTGTAAGTTATGGAAGAAGAACAGAATAAATATAATGATAACAAAGCCAGATATCTTGCAGCACTTGCGGTGCAGAACAGGCACAACAAAAACCTGGGTGTACCATACACCCAGGTAATAAAAAACAACAGAATGATAAAAAACCATATTGATTTCTGGATTGACAGGATACAGACAAGGGGGAGTATATGACAATAGAAATTACGGTACTGGTCAGCACTCTTGCCGCAGTGTCAGGTATGGTGCTGGGGGTAATATCGGCACGCAGGTCAACACAGGCGGATATTGCCAGGCAGTCAAGGGAAACTGCAACGATTATATCTGAAATAGGATATGTGAAAGCTGGAATTGACGATATAAAACGTGTGCAGGAAAAACAGGACGAAAGGCATTACAGCCTGATGGCCAGAGTGACAAAACTGGAAGCCAGTATGGCAACACATATTATGTAAAGGAGAGATTATGAACGCAGAACTTATATGGGAATATATCGACCCACAGCTGGTTATAGTGGTGCCTATGTTATGGGGCATAGGTATGGCAGTAAAGAAGAGCAGTATAGAAAACAGGTTTATTCCTATTTTATTGATGCTTTGTGCATGGATTGTGGTGACACTTCATCTGATGAGTACCAGACTGGTTCTGGATAGCCGGTCAGTTTTTGCGATGCTGTTTGCTGTGGCCACACAGGGCAGCGTGGTGTGGCTGACCGCATGGATGGGATATGAAAAACTGCTGAAAGACAGGGAGGAAAACAGATGACAGAATTTATTATTGGTCTTATACTTGGCGGACTGCTGGTGTTTTGCCTGATGGAGTTTAACCGCTGGAAAATGTTTATGATCCAGCAGTTTTCTGCCACATCAAAACAGGACGGCAACATCCAGTGGCGGAATCTTATAAACTATGACGGCAGTGAAAGGGGGCAGCAGAACATTGAAAATTAACACAGAACTGTCGGCTGTAATGGCGCAGTATCGCAAATGTACAAACTATAATCTGCATATGGATTACTATGCAAAAACAGCTCAGCATAAAGATTTTTATATCGGCGACCAGTGGAAAGGGGTGAATGCACCCGACCTGGACAAGCCTGTGTTGAATTTTATCCGCAGAGTATGTTCATTTCTGGCGGCTATGGTGGCCAGTCAGGATATACAGGTTTTTGTAAATCCATATGTGCATACTGAAGAAAATACACGAAATGCAGATGTTATGAACATTGCATTGCAGCAGGTTATCGAAACCAGCAAACTGAATGTAATGGCCAGAAAAGCGGTGCTGGATGGGCTGGTGACTGGTGATGGTTGGCTGTACTGGTATAATGAGGAAGGTATCATAAAGTGCGATTTGTTGAAAGGAACAAATGTGCTGTTTGCTAATCCTTATGTGCCGGATGTGCAGAAACAGCCATTTATACTGATAGAGCATCGTGAATATATGGATACAGTGGTGGAAATGGCAGAGAAAAACAGACAGCCTGTACAGGGAATCCAGGCGGACAAAGAATATTCCGCTGGGCTGACAGGCCTGCCTATGGTTACGCTTATTACACAACTGTACAAGCAGGATGGCAAGGTGTGGTATACTCAGGTAACAAAAGACTGCGTTATTACACCGCCGGTATGTCTGGGTGGCAGTATGTACCCTATTGCAAAATTTACCTGGGACAGCCGTTCAGACAGTTATCACGGCGTTGGGGTGGTGGAAAATCTGATTCCAAACCAGATTGCTGTAAATAAACTGTGGGCAATGGCGCTGCTGCACCAGAAGACAATGGCTTTCCCAAAAATCTTTTTTGATAAAACCAAACTGGATAAATGGACAAATAGGGTAGGTGCAGCCATAGGCGTGATAGGTAACCCTCACGATGCAGTGGCAACGTCTTTCAAAGCCAACGATATGTCAAATCAGCTTATGGACCTGGTGGAGAAAACAATAGCATATACAAAAGAATTTATGGGTGCAAACGACACTTCACTGGGTAATGTAAACCCTGAAAATACATCAGCTATCCTGGCGGTGCAACGTTCAGCCACTATTCCACTGGAAAACCAGAAACTTGCTTTCAGCGACTTTCTGGAAGACTGTGTAATGATTATTATGGATATTATCAGTACACAGTGGGGTGAAAAGTTTGTACAGATATCAACAGAAAGTGGCGACACAATGGAAAAATTTGATTACTCAGCCATAGATGTAAGCCAGCTTTCCTGGATGGTACAGGCAGACAACACCACACCATGGAGTGAAAGTGTACAGATGCAGACACTGGAAAATCTGTATACAAAACAGATTCTCACAGATGCCTATGATTATGTACAGGCTATACCGTCTTCTCAGCTGAAAAACAAACAGCGGATACTGAAAAAGCTGGAGGAAAAAATACAGTAAAAAAACAGGCTTGGAAACAAGCCTGTTTTTATGTGTGTGTAAATATATGACTGTAATAAGACTGGTATGTGCTGCACCAGATATTACTGGCTTTCATCGTCATAGAAAAACTGCCGCTGTCTTTTCTGTTTTTCTTCCAGTTCTTTCCGCTGTTTTTCGGCTTCCTTGGCTTTATAATCTCGGCTGGCCTGCCATACACAGGCAATGCCTGCCAGCACCATCAGAATACCCACAACAAACAGAGACCAGTTGATAAACTGCCATTGGCCGAAAGGCGCAATAATGAATGCATTTTTTATATTTCTTGCCCCAAGATACAGGGCCATAAGTGCAACCAAAGCAAACATAATATTCCTCGTTATATTTTTGTTATTTTCAATAAAATAATTGTACAACAATTTCATCAAAAAACAAAGTAATTATTGAAAAATTTTATAATATTGTTTATACTGATTATATAATAAAATACAGACTACTGTATAATTTAACGTAAAGTTAAGGAGATAATTATGGAAATAGCATACACAGGACAGACTTATTATGATATCGACCTTGCAGGCAGAACAGAACGCCTGATTATTGCACCTGTACATCCAACACTGCACATTGCCAGCTTCGTTCTGCTGGGCGACACAGAACTGACAAACTACTGTGCAAAAGTTCTGGCAGAAAAAATCAAAGATGTTGAATATGACTACATTGTAGTACCAGAAGCAAAAGTTCTTCCACTGGCACAGTCAGTTTGCACACAGCTGGGCGAAAAAGATTTCGTTGTTTTCAGAAAAGGCAAAAAAGCATATATGCTGGATGCTATCGAAACAGAAGTTAAATCTATCACAACACAGGCTGTACAGACAATGGTTGTAGATATCAGAGATGCAGAAAAAATCCGCGGCAAAAAAGTTCTGCTGATGGATGACGTTGTTTCCACAGGCGGTACATTCAAAGCTATGGAAGTTCTGCTGGAAAAAATCGGCGACATCGAAGTTGTTGGTTATGCTGCAATTCTTCGCGAAGGCACAGACTTCCCAAATGACAAACTGTACTATCTCAACGAACTGCCAATCTTTGTTGGTTAATTGAATACCCGAAACTGCAAACAGGGGCTTTTGCCCCTGTTTTTATTTTTTACCATATATCTGATGTTGTAAGTTTTTTATTTGAAAATATACAAAATATACTGTAATTTCACATTTATCTGAATAGCTATTGACAAATATACATAAAATATTTACAATTAATTTTAGTATGTAATGACTTGTTAGACTTATGCTATTTTAAAATCAAAGGCATTAAATTAACAGAAATCTAATATCATATTTGGCGTTGTATGTACTGCTGTAACTGCCTGGCAGAGGCAGTGTAACAAACCTTTTGCGGGGTAGTATAATTGGCGCTGGCTACGTAAAGACGTAGAATATTACCGCAAAGGGGTTCTGTATTATGGACAATAACATTATTATCAGCCTTAAAGACATTGTTGTAGATTTTGACGGGGAAACTATCCTTAACGGTCTGTCACTTGATATCCACGACAAGGAATTCGTTACACTGCTGGGCCCATCCGGCTGTGGTAAAACAACCACCTTGCGTATCATTGGCGGTTTCCAGACACCGAAATCCGGCAGTGTTTTTTTTGATGGCAAAGACATCGCAAACCTGCCTCCATACAAAAGAGAGGTAAACACTGTTTTCCAGAAATACGCTCTGTTCTCTCATCTGAACGTATTCGAAAACATCGCATTCGGCCTGCGCCTTAAAAAACTGCCAGACCAGGAAATCAAATCCCGTGTTCTGGAAATGCTGGAAATCGTAGGTCTGAAAAACTTTGCAAGAAGAGATATCAATACTCTTTCCGGCGGTCAGCAACAGCGTGTTGCCATCGCCCGCGCACTGGTTAATCAGCCAAAGGTTCTTCTGCTGGACGAACCTCTGGGTGCTTTGGACCTTAAACTGCGTAAAGAGATGCAGATAGAACTGAAAAGAATTCAGCAGGCTCTTGAAATCACATTTATCTACGTTACACACGACCAGGAAGAAGCTCTCACTATGTCTGACACCGTTGTTGTTATGAAAGGCGGTATCATTCAGCAGATTGGCACTCCACAGGATATCTACAATGAACCTGTAAACGCCTTCGTTGCTGACTTTATCGGTGAAAGTAACATTCTGGACGGTATTATGGTGCGTGACTTCCTGGTGGAAATCAACGGCACACAGTTTACCTGCGTTGACAAAGGTTTCAAACCAAACGAACTGGTAAACGTTGTTATCCGTCCTGAAGATATCGAAGTTGTTCCTGCTATCCAGGGTCAGCTGTCCGGCGTTGTAAAAAGCGTTGTGTTCAAAGGTGTTCATTATGAAATCACTGTTGAACAGGGTGGCTTTGACTGGATTATTCACTCAACACAGAAACAGAACGTGGGTGAACTTATCGGTATGAACATCGGTCCTGAAGAAATCCATATTATGAAGAGAATGAGGGACTAAGCTATGAAAACAAAATACATCAGTGCGCCATATCTGTTATGGATGGCAATATTCATCTTTGCCCCTTTGTGCCTTGTAGTGTATTTTGCATTCACAGACAAACGGGGTAACTTTACCTTTGAAAATATGAGCGCTTTGTCAACCTACGCTCCTGTTTTCCTGCGCAGTATTATCCTGGCCGGCGTGGCTACCGTGGTATGCCTTGTTATGGCATATCCTGTCAGCTACTTTATGTCCCGTATGAAAGCAAACCGTCAGAAAGTAATGATGATGGTTATTATGCTGCCAATGTGGATGAACTTTTTGCTGAGAACATACGCATGGATGAGTCTTCTGGAAAGAAACGGCCTTATCAATAAATTTTTTGGTATGTTAGGCATCGGCCCATTTGATATGATAAATACCAACGGCGCTGTAATTCTGGGTATGGTTTACAACTATCTGCCTTTTATGATTCTGCCGCTGTATTCTACAATGGTAAAAATCGACCATTCTTTGGTTGAAGCTGCCCAGGACCTGGGTGGTAACCTGTACCACGTGCTGACAAAGGTGCTTCTGCCACTGTCACTGCCTGGTATCACCACAGGTATCACAATGGTATTTGTACCATCCTGTTCCACATTCGTTATTTCCAGAATGCTGGGTGGTGACTCTGCCTTTATGATTGGTGACCTTATCGACCTGCAATTTTTAGGCAACAGCTACAACCCTCACCTTGGTTCTGCAATGAGCCTGGTGCTGATGGTGCTGGTACTGCTGTGTATGTCTGTTACAAACGGCTTTGCCGATGATGATTCGGAGGGCTTGTTATAATGAAATTACTGAAAAAAGCTTATTGGGCTGTTATACTGGCATTCCTTTATATGCCAATATTCGTTATGATTGCGTTCTCATTCAACCAGTCAAAAAGCCGTACTGTATGGACAGGCTTTACACTGAAATGGTATGTGGAACTGTTTAAAAACGAAGCTATTATCAAAGCCTTTATCACCACCCTGTTTGTTGCTGTAATTGCGGCCACAGTGGCCACAATTCTGGGTACAATAGCCGCTGTGGGCATCGATGCTATGAAAGCCTGGGAAAAATCACTGGTTATCAACATCAGCTATATGCCGGTTGTAAACCCTGATATCATTACAGGTATCTCACTGCTGCTGCTGTTCAACGTATTCAGAGGCTGGTTTGACTTTGATTTTGGTATGGGTACACTGCTTATTTCCCATATCACCTTCAACGTGCCGTATGTTATTCTGTCTGTTATGCCAAAGCTGAAACAGATGGACTATCGTGTTTATGAAGCCGCACTTGACCTGGGCTGTAACCCTTCACAGGCCTTCTTCAAGGTTGTTGTGCCTGAAATTATGCCTGGTATTATATCCGGCTTCCTTATGGCACTTACATTCTCTATTGACGACTTTATTATTTCTTACTTCAACTCCGGTCACGCACAGACACTGCCTGTTGCCATCTATGCAATGGCACGCCGCCGTGTAAGTCCGGAAATGTACGCCCTTTCAACTATTATGTTCCTGGTAATCCTGACAATTCTGTTTGCGGTTAACATCAAGAGCATCAAAGATGAAAAGAAAGTAACGAGGTAAAATAAGTGAAAAGAGTTTTTAGTTTGATTGTTGCTTTGTGCCTTATGGTGGCTATGGCAATGCATGCTTTCGCGGCAAATGATGTGCTGCTGATAGCACCAAAACCAGACACTGCAAAGCTGGAAGCCGCAAAACTGGCTGATGAATACGACTGGAAACAGTTGGAAGGTCAGGGCGTTACCCTGAACGTATTCAACTGGGGCGAATATATGTCCCTGGGCCAGGATGGCGCAATGCACGTAAATAAAGAATTTGAAGCCCTGACAGGTATCAAGGTGAACTATCAGACCTTTGATAACAACGAGGGTATGTATACAAAGCTGAAAAGCGGCGGTGCAATCTATGACGTGGTTATTCCATCAGACTATATGATTGCAAAAATGATAAAGGAAGATATGCTGCAGCCACTGGACTGGAGCCTTATCCCTAACGCCACTATGTATATCAGCGAAAAATATATGGACCTGGAATACGACCCTGGCAATGTGTACTCTGTGCCATACACCTGGGGTACAGTAGGTATCATATATAACTCAACACTGGTTAATGAAGTGCCTACCAGCTGGGCTGACCTGTGGAACGAAGAATATGCCAACGACATTCTTATGTTTGGTAACAGCCGCGATGCATTTGCTATTGCACTGCTGAAAAACGGCCGTTCACTTAACCCAAAAACACTGGATGATGTGGAAGTGGCAATGGAAGACCTGATAGCACAGAAAGGTGTGGTACAGGCCTATGTAAACGATGAAATCTTTGACAAGATGTGTGGTGGCGAAGCCGCCCTGGCACCTTACTACGCAGGTGACGCCCTGACAATGATGGAAGAAAACCCAGACCTGGGTTTTGTAGTACCTGTGGAAGGTACAAATATGTTTACTGATGCGGCAGTTATTCCAAAAGATGCACAGAATGTACTGGCAGCACATATGTATATCAACTTCCTTAACGAAGTTGATGTTGCCCTGGCAAATGCTGAATACATCTACTACCCTACACCACATATGGGTGCATACGAACTGCTGGACGAAGATATGAAAAACAACCCTGTTGCATATCCTTCTGATGATGTTCTGGCAAATACTGAAGTTTTCACCATTCTGGATGAAGAAATCAGCAAAGCTATGGATACAGCCTGGAGCGATATCCGTTCATTTAACCAGGCCGCAAACGACCTGTTTGCACCGACAGTTTTCCTTATTCTTGTAATTGCAACTGTTGCAATCAATGTTATCCGCAGCCGACGGATTAAAAAGAGAATAGAATATTAAAAAATTCCCCTGGTCTTATAAAGACCAGGGGTTGTTTTGTGTAGAAACAACCACCAACTATGCTGGTGGAGAAATGATTAGCTTTAAGCATTGAGCGTAGCGAGATGTCATTCTGAGCAACTTGTTGTGAAGAATCTTTGCACTGGTGTTATGTGGAATTATTACTTTGCAGATAGTTCTGGAACAAAGATCCTTCGACTCGTTTTACTCGCTCAGGATGACATATTACCACTTTAGTGGTTGCAGTGCGCGTAATGCAGTTGACGGATTTTCAATACCTCTTGAGAGGTGAGC
>JAFZDX010000110.1 GCA_017560985.1 Oscillospiraceae bacterium | reverse complement strand
GGAGGCGCTGGCTTTTTATATATTCCCCAATAGCTCAGTCGGTAGAGCGCGTGACTGTTAATCACGATGTCGTTGGTTCGAGTCCAACTTGGGGAGCCAACTGAATAAAAACCACAATCGAGAGATTGTGGTTTTTATTTGAAAATTTAATACCGGTCAGTGCTGATAGCGCTCAGGTCCCACCCGTTCCCATGCCGAACACGGAAGTTAAACTGAGTAGTGCCGAAAATACTTGGATGGAGACGTCCCGGGAAGATAGGGAGGCGCTGACCTTTTTCTTTTACCTGCATTTTATGCAGGTTTTTATTTTTCACTATATATTCACAATAGTTAGTTACAATTATGTCACAAAAGTAGTAATTAAGAGCAGTTTATGATATATTGGAATAAAAGGAGTGGTGATATGAAAAACAATTTTGACAGAATTATATCTGTTTTAACCTGTATTGCATTGATTTTTTGTTTATTGAGAATAAGAAGCCTGGAAGGTGAAATAAACTCTTTGCGCAGTTCTATGGCACAGAGAATAGACAATGTTTCAAGAGATGTAAACAATATCAGCTACAATGTGAGAAATACTTTGGAACAGCAGGCCAGTCTGATAACCGGTGATGAATGGCAGTATATTTCTGCTGATATGAACGCGAAAACCGCCACAGTCAGCTGCAGTGTAACAGCAAAGGAATATACTCCCGGTGTTACACAGGCTTTTGTAACGGCAGCAGGACAGCAGTTTGAATTGGTGCTGGCAGATGGCAGTTTTACAGGTCAAATAACAATCCCTCTTTATGAGGAAACTGCAATATACAATGTTTCCTTTAAAGAAAATGACAAAATAACAAACCAGCCGCTGGACTGGCACTTTTTTCCGCGATATGAATATCTGACTGTTGTTTATGCCGATTTCAGCTGGTCAGGCCGTGGCAATAAAGCGGAAAGCAAAGACAATGTATACCGCTGGATTATTGAAGATGGGGAAATTGATATTGATGTTGACCGCCAGAATGGCTCAACAAAGATAATTTCAATGGATATGGTGGAAATAATCAATGGTGTAGAAACAAAAAGAACAGCTATTCCTCTGGACGGTTCCGGGGCAAAGACCGATGACAGAATGTTCGCTTCACAGGAACCGACAAGACCTGAATACGCAGGTGATTATCAGAATACTAATCTGCGCTATGACCTGACAGATTATATATTTGAAATTCCATTTGGTTCCACACTTGATGTGTATGTGGAAACAGTGGATGGCGACGGCTTGCTTCATCGCAACCAGATTGCAGAGTTTACAGTCAGCTCTGACGGCCGCAATATCGACGAAGGACACCAGTGGTGGCATGGTGCAGAAAGCACTGTCTATGACCGGAAGGGAAATCTGATATATGGAAATGAAGAATTAATGAAATAGGTAACAGAAATGTTGGAAATACTTTTTACGGAAAGTGCAGCTGGTGGTCTGAAATATTCAAAAAACTATGGTAAAGGTAAATACAGCCCACACACTGCCGTTGCAGTGCTAACGAAGGATGGGAAACAGCTGTCCGGTGAGCAGTTGGAATTATATAAAAAAGAAATGGAAGAAAAAGAAAGACTGTCATGGGAAAAGGCTGTGCCTATGGATATAGATAGCAGTGACATAGTAGCATTACCTTTTGCCATGTCAACTGGTGATATTTCCGAAGATTATCCTGGTGAGAAAAGGCTGGAATATTTCAGCCAGCTTATGTCAATCTATCCGGATTTCAATGACAACAAGGAAACTGAAAAGTGGTTTGGCAAAATGCAGGCCAATCTTGACAGGGTGCTGGGGGCAGTAAAGGACAATCAGCCGGTGCGACTGTGGTATTCTGACAATCCGGATGAACTGTGTGGTCTTTACCATCTTGTGTATCTTATTGACAAACTTAATTCCCAGGCTGAAATTTACACTGTAAAACTGCCTGCACAATATATAAGGGAAGACGGCACTATTATCAGTTATAACGGCTGGGGTGACGTTCCAAAGGAAGAATGGCATCTTCATTTTAAAACTGAAAAGACGATGCCGTCTTTTAAAACATTGTGCATTACTAACTGGCGCAGGCTGAAAGCAGACAATGCCCCTGTCCGTGCTATGCTGAACGGGATGATACACAGTCTGCCTGAAGATATTTATGACAGCTTTTTTATAAAAGAAATAAAACATATGGATACACAGTTCCGTCAGGCACTTGTTATCGGCAGTGTACTGGGAAAATATCAGCTGTGCGTAGGGGATGCCTTTATTGCGCACAGAATAGAAAAAATGATTGAAAAGGGTTTGCTGACAGTGGTACAGAACGCAGAAATCAATATGCCAACTTATCATAGAATTGTGAAAAGAAACATATAATGTTGAGCGATTTTGGTTTATATGGTAAAATATTACCATCAAGTTAAAAGGAAGAATAATAATGAATTTACACTATATATCACAGTCAGAAATAACACTGGAAAAATATATTACCTGGGCCAATAAGCCTATCGGCAAAAAGGCTATCAAAAAACAGAAACAGCGGAATTTTATCAGCTTGATAGGTATTCTTATTTCTGTTATAGGTGGTGGGGCCTGCTTTTATCTGGGTTACAGGGATTTTGCAATTATTTATATTGCTTTCCTGGCCGCGTTTATTTGCAAAATCACAATAGGCAAAAGAAAAGCTCACGAAAAGACTTTCCGTTCTACACTGGCCGCAATGGGCAGTGACAAATGGATAAGAACTATTACTTTTGGCAGCAATGTGCAGGTATCAGACAATAATTCCACCACAACTTTCAAATATTCAGATTTCAGAAAAGTAGGAGAAAACGAAAACTATTACCTGTTATACAGGGATGAAAACTTTGTTCTCCGTGTGGAAAAGGGCAGTTTTATCACAGGGGATGAAGCACAGTTCAGAGATTATTTATCCTCACGCATCAAAAACAGAATGTAAAGAAAAAAGACGAAGCTGAATGCTTCGTCTTTTTTAGTCGGGTGGTATTTGGTGGTAATATATAAACCAATGAAAAAATTAATACACCAAATAATCTATCATTAAATACTTCCTATGGCATCTTTCTCTCTCTCCATGCCTTGACTATATAATAACAGGTTTAAAATATTTTGCAAGTTTTTGCATTTTTACTCATTTGGCAAAATGTGTAAAATAAAACTGCAAATGTGGAAAACTTATCAACACATTATACAAAACAATGTTAAGGGTGATTATAAAAAATGCAGGAAATATGTATAAAATGTATGTATTTAATTGCTGAATAGAGAATTATTTGTGAATTTACACAAAAATGTAATTATTTCAAAAACAAATGTTTTTTCGTGGAAAACAGTAATTCTGTTTGAAATCCTTGCTTCAAAACCATGTGTGTTCTGTATAGACACAAAAAGAAGCTGCACAAAAATATGTTAAAAAATAGTCAAAACAGCAAAGAAATTTTATGCGAATATCTTGTATTTTTATATTTGTGTGTATATAATGTAGATATGATTTTTATATAGGAGAGAGAAACTATGAAATACGTTACAGAAGGTTACGAACCTAAGCAGATTCTTCAGTACTTTGAAGATATAGCCAGAATACCAAGAGAAAGCGGAAACGAAGCCGCAGTTGCACAGTATCTTTATGATTGGGGCAAAAATCTGGGCCTTTACGTATGGAAAGACGAATACAACAATGTGGTTATCCGCAAACCTGCATCTCCAGGCTGTGAAGACCTGCCATACATTATGCTGCAGGGCCACACAGATATTGTTGCAGTTAAACTGCCAGAATCAGACCACAACTTTGACACAGATCCACTGCCACTTTATGTAAAAGACGGCATTCTCCGTTCAAACGGAACAACACTGGGTGCAGACAACGGCAATGCAGTGGCATATATGATGGGTATCCTGTCAGATAACAGTCTTGTACATCCACCTGTTGAATGTGTTTTCACATCCGGTGAAGAAATTGGCCTTCAGGGCGCAAACAAGCTGACAGCAGATGCAATAGTTTCCAAACGAATGATCAATATGGACGCAGGCGGCGAAGACCAGTCAGTTACTACAGTTGGCTGCGCAGGCGGTCTGGAACAGAAAATGCGCCAGAAACCTATCTGGCAGGAAGCAAAAGGCAACTTTGTTTCTATCTTTATTCACGGCCTCCAGGGCGGTCACTCTGCAGGTGCTATTGATAAAGGCCGCGGCAATGCAGGCAAACTGATTGCCAGAATTCTCAACCACGTTTCACTTAAAACAAAGGTTGTTGTTTCCACAATCAATGGCGGTACAAAACAGAACGCTATTATGTCTGATGTAAAGGCTGTTGTTTCTGTTGAAGACCTGGATATCGCACTGAAAGCCATCGAAAAAACAGCAGCAGACATCAAAGAAGAACTGCGTGTTACAGACCCTGGCTTTATATGTGAATTTGGACCTTGTGATGCACCTGAAAAAATGCTGGACGATGTACAGAGTAAAAAACTTATCCAGTTTGTACTGGCAATTCCAGAAGGCGTAAGAGATATGTCCTTTGAAATCAAAGGTCACGTTCTTAATTCCAACAATCTGGCTGCTGTACAGGTGTGGGATGACGAAATACTTGTGTGGACACTGGGCCGTTCCGGTGATGATACACGTCAGGATGCAATGGGCGAAGAAATCCGCAGTCTTGCTGATGTATTCGGCTATGATGTGGAAATCGGCGCCAACTTCTATGGCTGGAAATACAATCCAAACTCAAAAATGAGAGAAATCCATTCAAAACTTTTCAAAGAAAGATTTGACATTGACCTTCACGTTGAAGCAACTCACGGTGGTCTGGAATGTGGTGTGTTCTGGGCACTTCAGCCAGAAATGGACATCATCTGTTTCGGCCCTGTTGGCGGTGGCGCACATACACCTGAAGAATGGCTGGATATCAAATCCTTCGGCGAAATTTACGAATACCTTAAATACTTCCTTGAACAGCTTACAAAATAATTTATACCGGTAGCGGAGTCCGGTTAGCGATATAACAATATAAAAAGGAGATTTATTATGAAATATGTAACAGCTGGTTACGAACCACAGGATGTTCTTCAGTATTTTGAAGATTTGGCAAGAATCCCTCGTGGCAGCGGCAACTGTGCGGCAGTAGCTGAATATGTTTACAACTGGGGTAAAAACCTGGGCCTGGAAGCCTGGAAAGATGAATATCACAATGTAATTCTGAAAAAACCTGGTACACCAGGTTGTGAAGATCTGCCACCTGTTATGCTGCAGGGCCATCTGGACATCGTTGCAGTTAAACTGCCAGAGTCCAACCACAACTTCCTTACAGACCCACTGCCACTTTATGTTAAAGACGGTATGCTGCGCTCCAATGGCACAACTCTGGGTGCTGACAACGGCAATGCCTGTGCATATATGATGGGCGTGCTGGCAAGAAAAGACCTGGTTCATCCACCACTTGAATGTGTATTCACATCAGACGAAGAAATCGGTCTTGTAGGCGCTGAAAAAATCCCAGCAGAAGCTTTCTCTGCAAAACGTATGATCAATATGGATGCTGGCGGCGAAGACCAGTCTGCAACCTGTGTTTCCTGTGCAGGTGGTATTGAACTGGTTATGACACAGGTTCCTGTATGGCAGGCAGCAAAAGGCAATTTTGTAAAAATCTTTATTCACGGTCTTAAAGGCGGCCACTCTGCAGGAGCTATCGACCAGGGCAGAGGCAACGCTGGTAAACTGATGGCAAGACTGCTGAATGCTGTTTCACTGAAAACAAAAACTGTTGTTGCAAAAATGTATGGCGGACAGAAGATGAACGCAATTATGTCTGAAATGGAAGCAGTTATCTCTGTTGAAGACCTGGATGTTGCACTGGCAGTTATCGAAAAAACAGCCAAAGATATGAAAGACGAACTGCGTGTTACAGATGCAGGCTTTGTATGCGAATTCGCACCTTGCGATGCACCAGAAAAAATGCTGGATGACGTACAGAGCAAAAAACTGGTACAGTTTGTTCTTGCAATGCCAAACGGCGTAAGAGATATGTCTTTCGAAATCGAAGGTCACGTTCTCAACTCCAACAACCTGGGCGCAGTATGGGTATCTGACGAAGAAATCAGAGTGTGGACCTTCAACCGCTCTGGTGATGACTCCCGTCAGGATGCTATGGCAGAAGAAATTATGTCCCTGGCTGATGTATTTGACTACAAAGTAACACCGGGTGCAAAATTCTTCGGCTGGAAATTCAACCCAGAATCAAAAATGAGAGAACTGCACACAAAACTGATGAAAGAAGTTTTCGATATCGATCTTAAGATGGAAGCCACACACGGCGGTCTGGAAACAGGCGTATTCTTCGGCAAAGAACCAGAAATGGATATCATCTGCTTCGGTCCAAAAGGCAGCGGCGCTCATACTCCAGAAGAATATCTTGACCTTGAATCCTTCAAGGAAATGTTTGACTATCTGTGCAAATTCCTTGCTGCACTTACAAAAGAATAATTTAAAGCAAAATAAAAGCTGTGGAGAAATCCACAGCTTTTTGTTGTTTATTATTTATCCAGTTTAAAAGATTTTTCCACCAGGGCCAGAGTCTGTTCTATCGTACGGTTTTCATCACGGTAAATCACAGGGAAACCACAGTTTTTATAATAATCATAGTTTTCCTGGCTGTTTATTTTCTCAAGGCATTTTCGGAAATTGTCCAATGCAGCCTGTGGGTCAGCTTCTTCCAGCATCAGTCTGTACAGAAACTGTTTTTCCCGGTCCGGCCTGTCAAAAAATCTTTTTACAGAAATGTCTATCGGTGCCAGCATAATCAGCACGTGGTCACTGTCAGAAATCCTGTGCAGTGTTTCTGGGGCGATGTTTGTGTCCACAAACACAGGTTTGCCCTGGTCTGCTATGTCCGGCAGCATCATCAGTTCTATTTTTTCGCATTCCAGGGATACATCTTTTATCCACTGGGCATATTCATCGGGGCTTCTTCTTACAAAATCGTGCCAGTCTTCAAGGTCGCGGGTGTAACACAGGGCTGGGAACTGGTCCACTGTCAGCTGGCCGTCCCAGTTATCGTGCCAGTTTTCTTCACAGGCTATGCCACCATGTTTTTCTGCCAGCCGTTTCACCATTGTTGATTTGCCTGCATAGGCAAGCCCTGTGATAAAATAAACATTTTTAAACTTTTCTTTCAGTATATCAAAATTTGTATTCATAGCTTTCTCCTTTAAAAATGCAAAAGTAAACAGACGCCTTTGTAAAAAGGCGGTTATATATTGATTGAAAATCAGTATTCACTTATTGCCAGATAAACCATAGACACTTCATATGCATATACCTCCATTACAGAATAATCATATCAATTAAAGAATAATTTGTAAACAATTTAAATACACTATCTATAAAATGTATTTAAATACAGTACAAAATGCAAAAGCGTATTCCTATTGCGCACAACTGTGTGCTGTGGGTTGATAAAAATCTATCGATGTGTTTAAATAGATATATCAACTACTCACTCTGAAGGAGAATTTTATTATGAAAAAACCTGTTATTGTTATCTCACCACAGACACACGAAATCAAAAACTTACCATTCGAAATGAAGATGTACGCCACACCGGAAAAGAATGCCTGGCAGTTACAGCAGCGTGGCGCTATTCCAGTTATGCCTTCGTTTTTGTCTGAGGAAGAGGCTGAGCAGTTGATGGCTATGGCAGACGGTCTGTTTATGACAGGGGGTGCTGACGTAGGCCCTGACCTGTATGGCGAAGAAGTGGAAGAATTCTGCGGTGAAATTGAAAAAGACCGCGACGTTTCCGATATGAACCTGCTGAAAGCAGCTGCAAAACTGAAAAAACCTATCTTCTCTGTTTGTCGTGGCAGCCAGATTACAAATGTTTTCTTTGGCGGCAAACTGTATCAGGACCTGAACACACAGCTGGGGGATATGATAAAACACCCTGACTATTTCACAACAAAAACAGAAGAAAGTCACGTTATCAATATTGTGGAAGGCACACCACTGCATAAACTCCTGGGCAAGGATTCCATCGGTGTAAACAGTACACATCACCAGGGCTATAAAGTGCTGGGCGAAAAACTTATTCCTATGGCTTTTGCACCGGACGGCCTGTGTGAAAGTTTCTACCTGGACAGCGACGACCATTGGGTACGCTGTTACCAGTGGCATCCTGAAATGCAGGATTTTAATGAAAATATGGATAAGATTTTACAGGACTTTGTAAACGCCTGTGTGGAAAATATGAATAAATAATCTGAGTGCAGGGCTTTTGCCCTGCCTTTGATTTTTGCTGTAAATAAAAGCAATTTATACTATTTTGCTGTTTACTATTTCGTTTTATTTATGCTATAATAACTATTAGTGTTAAAACGAACATTCTTTATAAAAAGAGGTATTGAAAATGCAGAAAAACGAAAAAATCCTGAAAGCGGTCATGAACGGCGAATACAACGATGTTCTTATCAGCTATTATGGCGAAGATAAACTGTTTGACAACAAAATGAGATACGAAGAAGCACTTACAGTTTTCGGTCAGATTTATGACTTCAAAAGAGACTGCCGTGTTTATTCTATGCCTTACAGCGTTCTGCTGGCTGGTGATGGCGCAGACATTGCTATTCCAACAGATAAAGACTTTATCTGTGTAGCAGCTGACAACGGCACAAACATTTCCCGTGTTCGTTGCCGTGACCACCTGGGCGAAGACAACAT
>JAFZDX010000015.1 GCA_017560985.1 Oscillospiraceae bacterium | reverse complement strand
CATTAAATTTCTGTTGTTTTGCAGTTTGCTCTCAGCTGGTCCTGCATATCGTCCAGATGTTCTTTTGTCCACAGTGCCATTGCGCCGCCTGTGTGGAGGAACAGAGCGCTTTCGCCTTCTTTAATCCAGTCGCCTTCTTTTACCAGGTCTATAAATGCACGGAATGTTTTACCTGTGTATGTAGGGTCCAGCATAATGCCTTCGTTCATTGCAAGAGTTATAATAGCTTCTCTTGTAACTGGGTCTGGTTTGTTGTACTGTTCACCGGAGTATGGTGCATCGTCTGGGCCATATGCAATTTTTACTTCTTCAGGTGTAATAGTAATACCCATACCATACTGTTCACTAACTTTATTTGCAAAGTCAGCAACCTGTTTTTCTTTTTCGCCTTTTGGCTGTGGTGATACAGGAACAGCAATCACGTCAAATGGTGCATTGTAATATTTTGCACCCAGCAGCATACCGCCGAATGTGCCCATAGAACCAACTGTACATACCAGGTGGTCAATTTTCAGCTGCTGTTCTTCCATCTGTTTCAGGATTTCTTCGATGGATTTGATGTAACCAACCGCACCAACAGGGTTGGAACCGCCGCCAGGGATTACATAAACTTTGTCACCCTGCTGGGCATATTTTTCACATACATCTTCAATAACCTGTGGTGTCTGTTTAGGATCAGTTACAAAGTAAATATCAGCACCCATCATAGCGTCCAGTGTAAGGTTGCCAGACAGATAACCTGTGTCTTTGCCTGAAAGAACCAGAATAGGTTTCAGACCATACTTCACAGCCGCACCCACGGTTGTACGACCATGGTTTGTCTGTGTGCCGCCAACTGTCAGCACAGCAGTACAGCCTGTATCAATAGCTTCCCGGATAAGATATTCCAGTTTTCTTGTTTTATTACCGCCAAAAGCAGGGCCTGTTGCATCATCACGTTTGATGTAAAGGTCGCCTTTGCCCAGCAGTTTTGTCATATTTTCCATTTTTTCCAGTGGTGTAGGGTAATTGCCAAGTTTAACTTTTCTTAAATTTTCAAAACTCATAGTCGTCACCTTTCTTTTACATATTCGATTTCATAAATCTCTTTATCTTCAGTATATCATTTATAAAAATTATTATCTATTGAAAATATATACAAAATATATTGTTCATTTTTAAAACTATTGCAATGATATTAATTTGGGAGTAAAATTATTGTGTATGTTAATCCTTAAGGAGATAAAGATATATGAATTTTGTATTTATTCTGAACCCAGCCGCAGGTAAAAACAAGACTGCGCTGAACATGATACCTGATATACAGAAAACCTGTGATAAAGCAGGTCTGAAATACCAGATACATATTTCCAAAAGCGGCGAAGATATTACCCGCTTTGTAAAAATGTTATGCAAAAACACCGACCAGAAGTACCGTTTTTATGCCTTTGGCGGGGATGGCACACTGAACCAGGTTATAAACGGCTGTGTGGGCAAAGACAATGCCGAAGTAGGTGTATTCCCTCTTGGCACAGGCAACGACTTTATACGTAATTTTGATGTGGATAAAAAAGACTTTTTTGATTTGAAAAAGCAGTTGCTGTCAAAAAGTATAAAAATCGACACTATAAAATATAATGATAAACACTGCGTAAACATATGCAATATGGGTTTTGATGCCAACACTGCAGTTGATATGCCAAAATTCAAAAAAATACCTGTTATCGGTAAAAGTATGGCATACAATATGTCAATCGCATACAATGTATGTAAAAAACTGGGCAGGCCTATGGAAATACTGGCAGATGACAAAGTTCTGTTCCGTGGCGACACACTGATGTGTGCTGTAAGCAATGGTATAGCCTGTGGTGGCGGGTTTAAAGTTACACCAAGGGCTGCCGTAAATGATGGCCTGATTGACGTAAATGTAACTTTACCGCCAAAAAGAATCAAATTGCCATTGTTTATAAACAACTTTGTAAACGGTACACAGTATGAAGACCCTGCTATGGAAAAATATATACGATATGCACAATGCAAAAAAGTAACTGTAAAAGCGGTGAAACCTTTTGCCCTGGTAAATGACGGCGAGGCTGAATATTTACAGCAGGTTACATTTGAAATTGTACCTGACAGCATCAACTTTATCGTACCATCACACAAGCTGTAACCTATATAATAGTCCCAAAAGATCTCCCCATTTTGTTGGGTTGAGGTCTTTTTTACATAGCATTTTACCGACTTAAATTGACTATAGCTTGATTACTATGATATAATTATAAAATAGATTGCAGTTTAATACATTACTCATTATTCAGAGGTTATCAGATATGAACTTTAACTCTTTCGAATATATTATTTTCCTTGGTGGCCTGTTTTCCGTATATTATTTTCTCCCTCTTTTCCTGAGAAAAATCATGTTGCTGGCCGCCAGCTTTCTATTCTATATGTTCTGGAACATCAAATATTCACTTCTGATGTTCACAGCAATAGCAGTTACATACACTGGTGCCATATTGCTTTCCAGATTCAGCAGGCATAAAAAACTTATAGGAGGGGTTACAATATTATCCGTTATTTCTCTGCTGGTTTATTTTAAATATTTCAATCTGCTGATATCTACTGTAAACAGCATATTTGGTACAGGCTTCAATAGTCTTAACATAATACTGCCTGTTGGTATCAGTTTCTATACATTCCAGTCAATCGGCTATGTTATAGATGTGTACCGCGGAGATATAGATGTACAAAAAAACTTTCTGGACTATGCACTGTTTATATCATTCTTTCCGCAGTTGGTTGCCGGACCGATTGAACGCAGCACCAATATGATGCATCAGATTAAAACCAAACAGGTTTTCCAGCTGGAAAAAATCAAAGATGGCCTTACTCTTATTATAATAGGCCTTGTGGAGAAAATTGTTATCTCACAGCGAATGGCTATACTTGTAGATGCTGTTTTCAATGCTTACTCACAGGTAAATGCACTTTTCCTTATCTTTGCAATCGTTTGTTTCAGTCTGCAGATATACACAGACTTTTCTTCCTATACAAACATCGCCCGTGGTTCAGCCAAACTGTTCGGATATGAACTTATGGAAAACTTCCGTGCACCATATCTGGCCGAAAACATCAAGGATTTCTGGCGCAGATGGCATATTTCCCTTTCTTCCTGGTTTACAGAATATCTGTATTTCCCTTTAGGTGGCAGCAGAGTTTCACCAACACGTCACCTTTTCAATGTTGCTGTCGTATTTATTACCAGCGGCATCTGGCATGGTGCAGACTATACATTTATAATCTGGGGCACACTTCACGCCTTGGCACAGATTGTATTTATACTTAAGCAAAAGCATATCAAAACAGATATACACACAAACAAATACCTGAATATTGTTATCACTTATTCATTTGTATGTTTTACATATATCTTTTTCCGTGCCTCATCTGCAACAGAAGCTTTTGATTTTATATCACATATTTTTACAAACTTCTCTGTTTCTCTGTCTTCTTCCCTTGAACTTCTTTCCTTGTATTCAACAGATATTTATCTGCTGATTGTTTTTGCACTGTTGGTTTTCATTAATGACCATCTTATGCTTAAAAAAGGAAAACTGGAAAACAGACTTAACAGTATGCCTGTTGTGAGACAGGCCGCCATATACTCTTTCTGCCTGCTTTTAATAGTAGTTCTGGGTGTATACGGTGTAAACTTTGTTGAAAAACCTTTTATTTATTTCCAATTCTGATTAATTATGAAAAATTTAAAACTGTTAATAAAATACATTTCAATTTTATTTTTTACATTTCTGTTCTTTATTTTCGGCCTTTACTGGTCCACAAGAATTATCACACCAAAAGGTGAACTGGAAAAATTTTATGACGAGCCTGAAAACACCATAGATGTGTTGGTTGTTGGCAGCAGTCACTCAATGTCCGCATTTTCACCTACACAGATTTACAGCGAGACATGTCTTACAGCATACAACCTGTCCACATGGAGCCAACCTGTATGGGTAAGCTATCACTATATTCTGGAAGCGCTGAAATATCAGCAGCCACAGGTAGTGGTGGTAGATGTTTTCGGTGCATTTTATGATAAGTCCTACATCACAGGCGTGGATATCGACCTTGTTTCAGATGATTATGCATCTCTTATGAAACCTTCTTTGAATCTTGTGTCTCTTAATTTTACACGAAGGCAGACACAGGTTACAAGAAAAACCTGGGATGAATACCTGAATATAACCAAATATCACAGCCGTATAAACCGACTTGAAAAGAAAGACTTTACAGATGTATTCTCCGATGACTACAGCACTGGTAAAGGTTATGGTCCTATTTATACAACCGAAGATTTTTCTGATTTTACAATCCCTTCAACTGAGGATAGAGTTTCTCTCTATATCCATGCAGAAAGATATATGCATAAAATAATAGAGCTGAGCAGAGACAAAGGCTTCCACCTGATTTTCACCAAAGCACCATATATTACTGAATCAAATGATATTGGGCTTATAAATACAATAACTGACATCTGCAATGCAAATGGTATTACATTTATTGATTTCTGTTGTGAAAATATTGCTGATATTGACTATGGTATTGATATGGCTGACCACGGACACCTCAATTACAAAGGTGCTGTAAAAACCACATCTGTGCTGTCTGAACATCTTAATACTTTGTCTTTGAACACAGAGCATTCTTCACAGACAACTTCTCTTTGGCAACAGGCAACCGAATGTGAAACAGAAAATTTCAATATGATGGATATCAGACTTTCCAAATCTTTTAGCGAAATGTTCAACAAAGCAGCTGCCCATAAAAGCACATCCGTAATTATTATGAATCAGGGAAATCTTTCTCCACAGGATTATACAGATATGTGTGCTATATTTGAAAACACAGATATATTGCAGAATTATGAATCTGTTAAAAATTCTGACGTACTGGTTTACAGCAACAGTAAGCTTATGGACAAAGATTCCTCAATGGAATGGCTGGCTACAAACAATATTACATTCAGCATTACAGATGCAGGCCTTACCAGCCTTGTATTTGCCGGCAATGAATTCTCCCGTCAGCGTGACGGGCTGAATGTTGCCCTGTACAACAGTGACACCTGCGAAATTTATCACTATATAAGCTTTGCAAAAGAACACAACTGGATACCATACACAAAATAACACACAAAAGGCAGTATCAGCTGATACTGCCTTTTATTTATCTGTACACTGGTGAAATCACAGGTTTGCCATCACGGTCAAGCAATGGTGTCAGCCCACCGGTATTTCCTACAGTGTGGTAAAGATAATTCACCCCTGTTTCCTTATCCACCCATATTTCTGTTACAGTAACAAACCCCTGTGAATACACCTTTTCAAATCTTTCGTTATCTGCCATTATACTTTCCCTCCATTTATAACCTTTACAGCTTTACTGTAATCTTTTTCGTGGACATACAAATCATAAACAAGACCTGTGTTTGTAACTGTTTTCCCATTTATATTATACGTACGAGGTATTGTGTGTTTATAATTTTGACCTTTTGCAGCTACACGAAAAACTATCCCTGCTTTGGCCAGATCATCTTTTGCATTGGCATACTGATCCACATTCATAGTGGATAAGAGCAGTTTTCTATTGAAAATAGTAATCATTTCCAGCCCTCTTTTCTGTGGATTATATGCAATGCCCTGTTGTAGTCTTCGTCTTTCACCAATATGCGGTATTCCACATTTGTTCTGTTTTTGAATATGTGTCGGCTTTTTACCATATGCATGGAACTGTTAACAGCCTTTGCTTTGATTTTAAACTCCACCCCTGCATCTTTCAGGTCATCTCTGGCATTGGCAAATACATCCACATCATATGTTATCAACACTTCCCTGCCGTTTAAAAAAGTAATCATACTGTTACCTCCATCTGATATCAGTATATCATATAAATTGTGAAATAATTGTGCAAAAGTAAAGGACACCTTTCGGTGTCCTTTTATTATATACAATTACTCTGTAATCAGTGTTTGTGTATCTATGGAATAAACAATATTTCCGATTTCACTGGT
>JAFZDX010000109.1 GCA_017560985.1 Oscillospiraceae bacterium | reverse complement strand
TTATAATAATTTCACATTTTTAACTTGACCTGCCCCCATAGTATAATGTTACAATATATACAAATAAAGTTTCGTTTAAAATATGAAAGGAGAAAACTATGAAACCAAAAGTATATTTCAGCAGAACTATCACACCTGAAAAAGTACTGGAACTGTACAAACTGCTGGGTAAAGAACTGCCAGGTAACGTGGCACTGAAAGTTCATAGCGGTGAAAAAGGCAACCACAACTTTTTGGGCCCCGATTTCTGGAAACCACTGATTGATGAAGTTGGCGGTACTATTGTAGAATGTAACACTGCATATGCCGGTGAACGTGACACAACAGAAAAACATCTGGAACTATTTAAATACCACGGCTGGAGTGAAATGTATGATGTGGACCTGCTGGATGCAGAAGGTCCAGACCTGGTGCTGGAAGTTAAAAACCACAAACAGATTGACAAAAACTACGTAGGCAAAAATCTGGCCAACTACGACAGCCTGCTGGTGCTTAGCCATTTTAAAGGTCATCCAATGGGCGGTTATGGCGGTGCGCTGAAACAGCTGTCTATCGGTATTGGTTCTTCCTATGGCAAGGCATACATTCACGGCGCTGGCGAACCAGAAAAAATCTGGACACAGGACAGAACAAAATTCCTGGAATCAATGGCTGATGCTGCTGGCAGTGTTGTGGAATACTTCGGTGAAAATGCCGCATATATCAACGTTATGAAAAATATGTCTGTTGACTGTGACTGTGTGGCACACCCTGAAGACCCATGTATGAAAGACATCGGTATTCTGGTATCCACAGACCCTATCGCAATCGACCAGGCATGTATAGACCTTGTTTATGCAGCAACTGATGACCCTGGTCAGGCACATCTGCTGGAAAGAATCGAAAGCAGACGCGGTGTTTACACCATTGAAGCTTCTGCCGCACTGGGCTTTGGCAGCAGAGAATATGAACTGGTTGAAGTTGAATAAAATCCACCTTTATCAGATTTTATACATCATCCATACAAAAAAGACTCTTTTCACTGTGGAAAAGAGTCTTTTATTATTCCTGTGGAATTGTAGCTATCGGTGTATTATCAGCAACATAGATAATAACATAGGTATCTTTTGGATTGATGAAAACACCTTCGGCAATGTCTGTGCCTGTAACAGTGCCGTATGCGTATTGCCGTGACTGTGGCACATCTTTGGTAACATACCGTATACCCATTGAATCCAGCAAGCCCTGTACTTCTGCCAGTGGGCGGCCTTTAAGTCCTGTTGGTATCTGCACTTTTACATCTTCCGGCCCCTTACTGATAGTAAGATAAATTATAGTACCTTCATTTACCACAGTGTTTGGCAGTGGCTGTTGACGGATTACCTGACCTTTAGGTAAATCACTGTATTCTTCGCTGATATTGAAGTAAAACTGGCTTATAAGCCGGTTATCATTCATTATCTGGCTGTAAGTTTTGTCTATAAAGTCTGGTAACTTTACATCTGTTGATTGTGAAATTTCTTCACTTTGCGATGAAGTTGGCAGTGATGATGGGCTGTCACCAGTATTTATGGACATCATAGCTGTAAAGAAAAGTATGATTATTAACACAACGATAATAGCTGGCAGATATTTTTTCATCTGTTCTTCGGTAAGTGATGATTTACTGTCTGCTTTTTTCTTTTCAGCCGGTTTTTCCATCGTTGCTTTATTATCCAGCATCAGTACAAAGTCTGTGGCATTGTCCAGTCTGTCCGTAGGGTTTGGCTGTGTGGCATACTTAAGTGCCTGCACAGCATATTTAGGCATATAGCGGGACAGGTCTTTCAGTTCCAGACAGCCTTGCGTAAATATACGGCCTGTAACAATGTGATAGAACAGTGCGGCAACAGAATAAATATCTGTATAGAACCCTGAAAACCGGTTAAGGTTGTACTGTTCAGGAGCTGAGAAACCATCATACAATTTATACATTATATGCTCGTTCTTCACACGCAGGTCCCGTATAGCAAAACCTGTCAGAACAACATTGTTTTCATCTGTAACAATTACGGTTTCATCACTGATGCCGCCGTGTGCAATATTGTTTTTTTCAAGAATATCCAGCAATGCAAAAAGCTGCTGAAACAGCCACCTGGCTTCTTTGAAAGTATATGTTTTACCGCGTTTGATAAGATTCTGCCTTAAAGTGTCGCCTTTTATATGCTCCATAACAGCATAAACTGTGCCGTTTGCAGAAAAAAGACTGTAAACAGTCTGTATTGCCTTACTTTCTATTGATACAAGAGAGGAGTAAAGGTCTGTAAAATCCATCATCAGGTTTTTGAACAGAACTTCTTTTCCCTGCTGGGCCACTACCTGTGTACCGTTTCGTGGACCAACCATTGATACAGGCAAAAATTCTTTCAGTATAACCTTGCGCTGGTTTGCAGTATCGTAGGCAAGATAAGATGTACTTTCGCCATCCATATCCAGTACATCACCGACCACATATCCATTTACATTTGTGCCATATTCAAGTGTACCTGGCAGTTGTGCTTTTGGCTGCTGTGAAAAACCGCACCAGGAACAGCTGTCCTGTGTGATTTCACTGCCGCAGATAATACATTCTGATGCCATAACCTTTCTCCTTTCCCATTGTTTAATCTTTAACTTTATAATTATAATACAAAAACAGTATTAATTCAAGCAAGTGTCGTCCCCTGCTTTTTATTATTTTCACAAAAGAAAGTATTAAACTATTCTTTGATGTTTCCTTTGAGTATGTTCTCTTTGAGTATTTCGTCACTTATCTGAAAAATCTGCTCAGAACCCAGCTTTGTCTTATTCTGCCTGCCATAGACCTGCCGTGCTGTTACACCGTGGGCTCGCCAGTCACCACCCCCATTTGAGTGATTAAGGATAAGCGGCTGTATATTGTCCATTGCATGAGCAAACTTTGATTCTGGAGTTTCCCAGGCTTCAAACTCGTCAAAAAGCGCAATCAGTTCAGCCTTCTGGTCTGCAGGAAGTATGGAAAAAATCCTTTCTTTTGCCGCATCTTCCCTGGCTTTCTGTGTTTTCAGGTTTACTTCGTCATAGGCATATGTATCACCTGCATCAATTTCCACTATGTCGTGAATCAGGCACATAAGTATAACTTTACCGATGTCAACAGGTTCATTGGCATATTCCTTCAAAAGATAAGCCATAATAGCCATATGCCAGGCATGTTCTGCATCATTTTCCTGGCGGCCATTACCTGAAAGGTGTGTCTGTCTGAATATATTCTTTTCTTTATCTATCTCCAAAGAAAATTCCAACTGTTGTCTGATACGGTTATCCATATTTTCCTCCATAAACTTTGTTATTATTATAATAGTCCAACAGTGGTTATTATTCAATAATATAATAATAAAAAAGGAAATCTGTAATACAGATTTCCTTTCAGTTAATTAAATAATATTATTATGCGTTAGCTTTTTCTTCTTCCATTTTTGCCAGTGCTTCTTCGATTGTGATAGCGAACTGGTCTGGGCAGGAAGTTGCTTTGTACATACAAGGTGTACCTTTCCATTTTTCGATAACAAATTTTGCTGGCAGACCAACTACAATCTGTGACAGACCTCTTGTGTTACCATCGCAACCGCCGATGATTTTAGCTGCTGTGATAACGCCGTCTTCGTTGATTTCTACCATTGATGCTCTTGAGCATACACCTCTGTGTCTTCTTGTATATTCCATATTTATATCTCCTGTCAAATAAATCTACATAATTTTTGTTTTATCATTTTATCAATTTTTCCATTTTTATACAATATTAATGTGATTTAATCACAATATACATACTAATAAAATTTTCATACAATCATAGGTCTTTATCATTGACATAACAACAAAAAAATTATAAAATATTGTTTATACGATTAAAATTACAAATTTCTGGAGGTTCTTATGAACGCTTTTACAGCTTATGCAATCGCAGGCTTTCTGAACTCTATTGCCTGTTGTTCTGCAATCGCTTTTCTTGTAAGTAAATGGAAAGGTCTTAAATCTATATATAAAGTAGGTATTACATACGCAGTATATGTTCTGCTGGCATTTGTTATGTCTGCAGGCGGCAACGGCCTTATGAACCTGGATATGTCAGTATTCAACCTGCCACTGTTCCTGTTCTACTGTGCAGGCGGTATATGTTCCTGTGTTATGATTTATGTATTCTTTGAAAGAAGCAGTCTTAGTACAAAAGCAGGTAAGATTACTAAAAAAGGTAAAAAATAATTATGAAGTTTCATCTTCTCAAACAGGCAGTCATAGGACCACAGGTTCCTATGGCTGTTTTTGAAAATTTATATACTGCAAAAGAAAATGACCTGAAGGTTATTCTGTATGCGCTGGAAAAAGATATGGCGGACCCGATGGAGATTTCACGCAGTCTGCAGATTTCTCTGGCAGCGGTACAGTCCAGCCTGTTATACTGGGCTGATAAAGGCTTAGTTATGGCAGAAGAAGAACAGCAGACAAAGACTAAAAAGAAAAAGACTTTGTCAGCACAGGAAATTTTGCAGGTTTCATCTGACCACCCTGAAATAGAAATGCTGGTAAATCAGCTGCAGAAAATCCACGGTGGTGCTGTCAACGAAAAGATAACAAACAAATACATCAGCCTTTATCTGTTGGACAACGTGCCTATCGAGGTTATTCTTATATTGGCACAGCATTTCACATCACAGGGAAAAGAAGCCAACTATACTATCAAAGTTATTCTGAATTACTTTGAAAAGAAAGGTATTACTTCTGCTGAAAAAGCCGAAGAATATATCGCAACAGAAGAAAAAAGAAATAAGGCATACCACACTGTATGCGGTATTTTTGGTCTGGACAAAGACAAACTGACCAGCAGCGAAAAAACAATAATCAACAGCTGGTTTGAAAGCCTGGGTATGAGCGAAGCTATGATAAAGTCAGCATTTGAATCTGCTGCGGGCAATGCAAATATAAGATATTGCAACGGCATTTTAAAATCCTGGTCCCAGAAAGGCTATAAAACACCTGATGATATTCAGTCTGAATACAGTTTTAACAGTCTTACAGGTAAAAATATTGACGACGACAACGATCTTATTCTTAAAGGAATGAACATAGTACCTGTGTTTAAAAAAGGAGAATAGTATATGAGCGGCGAAAGCTATAACAACGCCTATTCCGTGCTGGAAAACAGAAGACTTGCCATGAGGGCAAAGTATTTTGCAAAACAGGACGAAATAAATAAAAAAGTACCTATGGTAGCTGAAATCACAGATGAAATAAATCATCTTGGTGCCAGCTATACATTGGCTGTGCTGGGCAAAAACAAAGCAGAGGCCGATAAGCTGCGCCGTGAAATGGATAAACTTGATGATGAAAGAACACGTCTTCTGAAAGAAAACGGTTTTTCCAAAAAAGACCTGGAAATGGAATATTTCTGCCCTGTCTGCAAAGATACAGGGTTTATAAACGGCAGAACCTGCCAATGTATGAAAGAAGAAATTACCAGACAGCGCCAGAAATTCCTGACTTTGCTTTCCCCGGCCCCACAGGCTGATTTTGAAAGTTTCAATCTTGATATGTATCCAAAAACTGCTGTTGAAATATCAAATGGAACTATGATAGTACCATATACACAGATGAAACGGATATATGAATACTGCCAGGCTTATGCACATAATTTCTCAACAGACAATAAAAGTCTGCTGATGCTGGGCAGTGCAGGTCTTGGCAAAACACATCTGGCCTGTGCAATAGCAAACCAGGTTATGAAAGACGGATACACAGTGATGTATTCATCTTCACAGAGCCTTTTCAGCAAAATAGAACAGGCAAGATTCACCGATGAAGATGTTATCAGCGATATTCTTAACTGTGACCTGTTTATTCTGGATGACCTGGGCGCAGAAAGTATGACAAACTATTCTTTAAGTGTTCTGTACAATATCGTAAATACCAGAATGATAAGTAAGAAACCTTGTATCTACACTTCAAACCTTACAACACAGGCTGCACTGCAGAAAAGATACGGCGAAAAGATTTCATCCCGCCTTCTTGGCACCTGTGATACATTCTTCTTTGTTGGCAATGATATAAGAATAATGAAAAACAGATAAAAATATAAGGAACAGCAATGCTGTTCCTTTTTTGTTGATTATTTCACATTTTGATTATATAATTGAATTATTAACAAATTAAAGAGGAATTATTATGAAAGCAGTATATTTTCTGAACACAAACAGAGGCTATGGACATGTTTCCCATACTGTATGGGATATGCTGAAAGAAGAAGGATATTTTCAGGAAAACACTGGCTGGGATTTTGACGGACAGGAAGTAATGAAATATTCTGACGGTGAAAACGATTTTTATTTTGCTCCTACTGATATTGCAGTGTGTGTTGACTACCCACGTTATCTGCCTTTTATGAACAAATATTTTGCAGACTGTGACATTTCTGCAATGGTTACCTGGCACGAAGGTTCAAACGCACCGGATAATGTACTGACTGTACACTCTCTGGGTGATGTGGACAGTGGCTGTTATGGCGGTGCAAAACCAAGGCTGATGAGAAACCTGATGATGGCCTATGAAGGAAACAGGGTTGATCTGGGGCTGGATGAATACAGTGTTGTTACAGAAGCTACACACTGGTCTGGTGTACATAATGGTCAGGGTGATGCTTCCCTGCTGCTACAATTCCCTGTGCCTATGCTGGATATTGAAGTGGGTTCCAGCGAAATATGCTGGAGCAACAAAGATGCTTGCCGCGCCTTGGCACGCAGTCTTGTGCACATTTTTGACGATGACGGCGCAAAGGTACACAACATTCTTTGTGTTGGCGGTGTACATTTTGAGCCAAACTTTGCCCAGTCTGTTTTCACACAGTGGGGCGAAAATGAAACTTTTGGTGTATCTCACATTATCGCAAACCAGTGGCTTGTTTCAGGCAAATATGAAAATGAGGATGGATTTGAAAGAGCCTGCAAATGTGTGGATACCATCGAAGGCGGCATAGAAGCAATTTTCTTCCACGATAAAATGAAAGGCTGTTACAAAGACCTGGTAAGAAAACTGGGTGCACACTACAATGTGCCTATCTTCAAACACCAGAAACTGAGAACACCAGAGGAGCTGGGACTGTGATATGACAAACAGTTATAAATTTTTCAACAACAGCCAGTGTGAATATTATCCCTGCCACACGGCAGATTTCCCACTGAATTGTCTGTTCTGTTTCTGCCCTTTATACTCAAAATCCAAATGCCCTGGAACTGCTGAATACATAACTGTAAATGGTGTAAAAATAAAAGACTGTTCAAACTGTACTTTTCCACACAAAGCTGAAAATTACGAAATCATATTGAAATTGCTGGCATCTGACTGATGCCGGCATTTTTATTGCCATAAATAAATAAAAATGATATACTGTATTTGTTCGGGGAAGCAGGTGAAAAACCTGCGCGGGCCCGCCGCCGTAATACACATATATTTTCGCCCTTGCCTGCGCCACAGCAGGGACTGGTCATTGGCTATGCTGAGAAGACGGACGAAAAGTGTACAGCCGGAATATCCGAACGATAAAACTGCACAGTTCCGCGAGTGCCGGAGGCAGTAAAAAAACAAAACAAAATATAAAGGAGAAACAATTATGAAAACAAAACAGTTTAAAACTGCTTTGTCCAGAATCCTTTGTACAGTGCTGATTGTGGCTATGGCACTTTTTACAATCGGTTGCGGACAGCAGC
>JAFZDX010000108.1 GCA_017560985.1 Oscillospiraceae bacterium | reverse complement strand
AACATGTACAACAGAAGGCGGCTATGACACAGTGGTATACTGTGAAGTATGTGAAGAAGAACTTTCAAGAGTACATACACCAGTAGAAAAACTTCCACACACACCAGCAGAAGCAGTAAAAGAAAACGAAGTAGCGGCAGAATGTGAAAAACCAGGTAGCTATGAAGAAGTAGTTTACTGTACAGTATGTGGTGAAGAACTGTCCAGAACAGAAAAACCAGTAGAAGCAACAGGTCACACACCATCTGAAGCAGTTAAGGAAAATATTGTTCCAGTTGAATGTGAAAAAGACGGTTCTTACGATGTAGTAGTATACTGCGAAGAATGTGATAAGGAACTTTCAAGAGTAACAATCACAGCTGCAGAAGATGAAACACTGAAAGCGACAGGCCATAAGTTTGGCGAATATGTGGTAATCAATCCATTCGAAAAACGTGCAGAATGTGAAAGATGTGATGCAGAAGATGTAATCAGCAACAGCCTTGTACACCGAGTAAAAGGCAAGACAAGATATGAAACATCTCTTGAGATCGCAGACTTTGCAAAAGCAACAATGGCAGTTGAAAAATTCAACACAATCATTATTGCAAGCGGTAAAAACTTTGCAGACGCACTGGCTGGTACATACCTGGCAGATGTAAAAGATGCACCAATACTTATGGCAAGTGGCGACAACAATGCCCAGCTGAAAGAATACATAGATGCAAATCTTGTATCCGGAGGTAAAGTATATATTCTGGGTGGTGACGCAGCAGTGCCATACACACTGGATGAAGTACTGGCAGGATACGATGTACAGCGACTTAAAGGTAAGACAAGATTTGAAACAAATATTGAAATCCTGAAAGAAGCAGGCGTAACAAACCAGGAAATCATGGTATGTTCAGGTTACAACTTTGCAGACAGCCTGGCAGCATCAGCAACAGGCAGACCAATACTGCTGGTAGATACAAACAAAGATAAGCTGAATGAGACACAGAAAGCATATCTTGCAGGTATCAGCACACAGCAGTACTATGTAATAGGTGGTACAGCAGCAGTAAGTGATAATCTTGCAGCAGAAGTAGATGCATATGGAAATATTGAACGAGTAAAAGGTAAGACAAGATACGAAACATCAGTGGCGATAGCAGAAAGATTCTTTGCAGAGCCAGATGCAGTAATTCTTGCATACGCATGGGACTTCCCAGATGGTCTTTGCGGTGGCACACTGGCTACAGCAATGGGCGCACCAATTATCCTGACAGATACAGGCAAAGGCGAAACAGCCAAAGCATATGTACAGGGTGCAGGTGCACAGCTGGGTGCAGTTCTTGGCGGTACAGCTCGTATTGATGATGCTACTGCTATGGATATCTTTAATACTAACAATATTATCGTTTGGTAATATCTAATAAAAAGCCGTGGATTATTCCACGGCTTTTTGTATGTAAAAATACTATAAAATACTTATTATATATACACTTTTAGTGCCAGTTGTGATATAATTAAAATGACTATGACTTGTAGAAATTTGGTTAGTTGAATAGATTAATTTTTTGTGAATATTTAATTGATTTATATCCCAAAAGTCATACATAATGCCATTAACTTGTAAAAAGTTAAAAATATACAAGGAGGAATTAAAATGAAAACACAGCTGTGGGAACGAGTGCTTTCTTTGGTACTGACTGTGGTTATGGTTATCAATATGATACCTGTTCAGGCTTTTGCGCTGGATAGTGAAGAACATAACCATGTACACGTTGAGGATGTACTCGTTTCTGAAGATGTTGCAGATGAAGAAACTGTGGAACCTTCCACAGAATCAACTGAAGGACCATCTGTTCAGCCACCAGAAGAGCCTAAAACAGAACCTTCGGTGGAACCATCAGAAGAACCTGAATCAGAGCCATCAGTTGAGCCAACTGAAGAGCCTGAAGCAGAACCTTCAGTGAAACCATCTGCAGAACCAACAATAGAACCTTCAATTGAAATTACAGTCAAAGACGAAGCAGCAAGTGATGTTGCAGTAATTGCAGTTGAATCAAATTTCAAAGTTGGCAACAGTACATATGCCACACTGACAGAAGCTATCAGTGCAGCAAAGACAGGTGATGTTATTGTTCTTATGGATAATTACACATTGCCAGCAGGCACATACACAATTCCGGCAGGGGTAACACTCCAGATTCCATATAACAGTGACAATACGTTGGTTACAGATATGGATGTGGAAAACCGGGCAGGTGAAAAATTACATTGTGTAGATGATTATGTAACACCTACCGCTTACCGTACATTGAAAATGGCAAGCGGAGCAGAAATTATTGTCAAAGGTTCTATGAGCCTTTCTGCACAGCAATCATCTGAGGGTAGCCATAATGGTATGCCAACGGGTCCTGTAAGCTTTGTGGAAATGTCAGACAACAGTAAAATCACTATCGAAAATGGTGGTACACTTTACGCATGGGGCTATATTGTAGGTTCCGGTAGCGTGGAAGCAAAAAGTGGCGCCACAGTTTTTGAAGATTTCCAGCTGGCAGACTGGCGTGGAGGTAATGCTACATCCGGTATGGTGGTAAGCGCAAGCACTTATCATGTGTTCCCAATGTCTCAGTACTATGTACAGAATATTGAGGTTCCACTTACAATCCATGCAGGTGCTACCGAAAAAGCATATATGTCTGCCGCCATTACAATGGTTGGCATTCAGGGTTCTGATCTGCCTTTCGTTGGAACAGATGGTGCAATGTTTAAACTGTCCAGCGGTTATATCATAAAAGACTATATCGAAGGTACAGGCAGACTTAAAATTGAATCTCACGGTGATGTTTCAGTAACACCGATTACTCTTGAAATGCAGCTGGTTGCTATCATCGGTGTACAGAAACTGGACACAGCTGAGATGATTCTGGGTATCAATGGCAATATGACAGTTGATATCATGGAAGGCAATATTGATATTCAACAGGATCTTGGCCTGTTGCCAGGTTCAGAATTCTATATTCGCAATGGTGTAACATGCACACTGAAAAGTGGTAAAAAAATTGTAGTATATGACAGCGAAGACTGGACTCGTGAAGACGGAAAAAGTTTTGTAGGTACACCTAATGTTAAATATATTCCATTGGGGTATGTACCAGGCGGCAATGGTGTTATAGGTCGAGATAAAGATGCATTGCTGCAGATTGACGGTACAGTAAATGCCAGTGGCGGCAGTGTATATACAACAGCCCATGGTGCTAATGTTTACAGCACAGGCACAGGTGTGGTTACTGCCTTTGTTGGCCCTGAAACATATGTTTACCAGGCCGTACAGTTTGATAACTACATCGAAAATGGTACAGCTTATAACGGCTGGACAAAAATTCCTGTAAACCCAGCATGGTTGAAAAATGCTGATGGCTCTTATACAAAACTGACTGCTACAGATAGTGGTAAAATGTTTTATAAAGATGGCAGATGGCACGTTACAGGATGTACATATACAGAAACTGTAAAAACACCAGCAACATGTACAGCAGATGGTGTAAGCACATATAGCTGTAGTAAATGTTCCGGTGAAAACAAACACAGCTATGATGCACCTACAAAAGCAATAGGTCATAAACTGACAATTCTGCCAGAAGTAAAAGCAACATGTACAACAGATGGTCTTACAAGAGGCGAAAAATGTATACGCTGTGATTACGAAGTAAAACAGGAAATTGTACCTGCTAAAGGCCACAGCTACACAGGAAAAGCAACACCTGCAGCAACTTGTGAAAAGGAAGGTACAATGGTTTACAGATGTAGCAGTTGTAGTGATTCCTATACAGAAGTTATCCCTGCATTGGGCCATGACCTGGCAGAACCTGTAAAAGAAGTAATCCGCGAAGCTACATGTCTTACAGGCGGTATTTACAATATGGTTACATATTGTAAACGTGACAGCACAGTGTGTGACTATGCAAACAATATTCACCACACTGAAACTATTACAACAGGTAATGGTGATCATACACCGGAAGTTGTGACAGGTAAACCAGCCACATGTACAGAATCAGGTATTTCTGATGGTGAAATCTGTTCATTATGTAAAACAGAGCTGGTTAAACAGGAAGTAATCCCACTATTGGGACATAATATGATGGTTCTGGAAGCTGTACCTCCAACCTGTGAAGCAGATGGTTTGACAGCAGGTGAAAAATGTCAGAACCCTGGCTGTACAGCTGGTACAACACAGAAAGTTATCCCTGCCCTGGGCCATAAATGGAACACTGGTCTTGTTACAAAACCTGCAACATGTTCCGAAGAAGGGGTAAGAACATTTACATGTACAAATGATTCTATCCATACAAGAACAGAATCTATTGCAAAGAAAAGCCATGTAAAAGGCAGACCAACTATTGAAAATGAGATTGCTCTTACATGTACAATACCAGAAAGCTATGATCTGGTTGCAAGATGTAATGTATGTAAAGAAGAACTTTCCCGCGAAACTATAATTGTAACCGAAGCTCCTGGACATAAAGCTGGTACAGCAGTTGAAGAAAATAAAATAGATTCAACATGTACACAGACAGGTAGCTATGATTCTGTTGTTAAATGTACAGTATGTAAAACTGAATTATCACGTACAACAGAATCAATCCCATTTAAAAATCATACTCCAGCAGTTGTTGCTCCAGTAGCCCCAACATGTACACAGCCTGGTAATGAAGCAGGTGAAAAATGTTCAGTTTGTGGAACAGTGCTCAGTGGCATGGAAACTATTCCTGCAACAGGTCATACAGAAGTAATTGATGCAGCAGTAGCACCAACATGTACACAGACAGGTCTTACAGAAGGCAAACACTGTTCTGCTTGTGGTGAAGTGTTGACAGCACAGGAAACAGTTCCTGCTACAAACCATGTGGGTACAACACAGGTTATCCCAGCAGTAGCCCCAACATGTACAGACACAGGTCTCACAGAAGGTCTGGAATGTACAGCTTGTGATACTGTACTTACTGTCCCTACAGAAGTTGCAGCTCTTGGTCACACAGAAGTAATTGATGCAGCAGTAGCCCCAACATGTACACAGACAGGTTTGACAGAAGGTAAACACTGTTCTGTTTGTGGTGAAACACTGAAAGCACAGGAAACAGTTGATGCTCTGGGCCATACGGAAGTAACTGTTGATGGCTATGAAGCAACATGTACAACAAACGGTCTTACAGAAGGTAAATACTGTTCTGTATGTAATGTAACTCTGGTTGAACAGGAAACTATCCCGGCTGGTCATAAATGGACAACTGTTGAAGGCAAAGCCCCAACATGTACAGAAGATGGCGAAGCAGTTGTTCGTGAATGTACCGCTTGTGGCGAAAAAGAAACATTGGAAACAGCTCCTGCTCTGGGCCATGATATTATTGTGGACGCAGCAGTAGCCCCGACATGTACAGAAACAGGTCTTACAGAAGGTGAGCACTGCTCACGTTGTGACTATAAAATTGCACAGACAGTAGTTGACTCACTGGGTCATACAGAAGTAATTGATGAAGCAGTAGCACCAACATGTACACAAACAGGTTTGACAGAAGGTAAACACTGTTCTGTTTGTAACAAAGTGCTGGTTGTACAGACAGCTGTGGATGTAATACCACATAATACTGTAACTATCCCAGCAGTAGCACCAACATGTACACAGACAGGTCTTACAATAGGTGCCTACTGTGGTAACTGTGGTAAAGAAGTTGCAAAACAGGATGTAGTCGCAGCCTTGGGTCATACAGAAGTAATTGATGCGGCAGTAGCACCAACATGTACACAGACAGGTTTGACAGAAGGCACACACTGTTCTGTTTGCGGCGAAACAGTGACAGCACAGAAAACAGTTCCTGCTACAAATCATGCTGGTACTGCAAAAGTTATTCCAGCAGTAGCACCGACATGTACACAGACAGGTCTTACAGAAGGTCTGGAATGTACAGCATGTAATACTGTGATTATCATTCCTGGAGAAGTTAGTGCTCTGGGCCATACAGAAGTGATTGATGAAGCAGTAGCACCAACATGTACACAGACAGGTCTTACAGAAGGCAAACACTGTTCTGCTTGTGGTGAAACACTGAAAGCACAGGAAACAGTTGATGCTCTGGGCCATACAGAAGTAACTGACGAAGCAGTTGATCCAACATGCATTGAACCAGGCTATAAAGTTGGCAGTCACTGTTCAACATGTAAAGAAGTACTGGTAGCACAGGAAGAAATTCCAGCCCTGGGCCATACAGAAGTAATTGACGAAGCAGTAGAAGCAACATGTACACAGACAGGTTTGACAGAAGGTAAACACTGTTCTGTTTGTGGTGTAGTAACTGTTGAACAGATTGGTATTGAATCAAAAGGCCATTCTAAAGTAGCCGTTCCTGCTGTGAAAGCAACATGTACAGAAGATGGTCTTACAGAAGGCCAGAAATGTTCAGTATGTGGTGAAGATATTGTTCCACAGATAGTTATCGAAGCAACAGGCCACACAGAAGTAATTGATGAAGCAGTTGCCCCAACATGTGAAGCTGTAGGTTATACAGAAGGCAGCCACTGTTCAGAATGTAAAAAAGTACTGGTAGCACAGGAAGAAATTCCAGTCCTGGGCCATACAGAAGTAATTGATGAAGCTGTAGAACCAACATGTAAATCTACAGGTCTTACAGAAGGCAAACACTGTTCTGTTTGTAACAGAGTGCTGGTTGCACAGGAATTTATAGACAAAACCGCCCACAACGTTGTGGAAGATATTGCAGTAGACCCAACATGTACAGAAGAAGGCCTTACAGAAGGTAAACACTGTGATGACTGTGGTACAGTTCTTATTGCACAGAGAGAAATTCCAGCACTTGGTCATACAGAAGTGATTGATAAAGCAGTAGACCCAACATGTACAGAAACAGGTCTTACAGAAGGTAAACACTGTTCTGTTTGTGATGAAACACTGACAGCACAGGAAGAAATTCCAGCACTTGGTCATACAGAAGTGATTGACCAGGCTGTAGAAGCAACATGTACAGAAACAGGCCTTACAGAAGGTAAACACTGTGAAGTATGTGAAGAAGTACTGGTTGCACAGGAAGAAATTCCAGCCCTTGGTCATGATATAGACTATGACAATGGTAGAATTGATGCAGAACCAACATGTGAAGAAGATGGTTTGACAACATATATCTGTGCTATCTGTAAAGAAGAAGAACAGGTAGTGGAACCTGCTCTGGGCCATAAACTGGTAAAAGTACCTGCACAGGCCCCTACATATGAAGATGCAGGTTGGGAAGAGTATGAAAGATGCGTACGCGACCCTGAAGACTGTTTCTATTCCACATATAAACCAATTCCTGCACTGGGTGCAGCTATAATTGATAATTTTGACGACTTTATTGAAAACCTTGCTATTCTTGAAAATCTGGCAACAGAATATCTTAAGAGCAACTATTCAAAACTGTCTGCAGAAGAACTGGTAATCAAATATATCCGTACAGGTGTATTCAGATACAATTCTATGTCATGGCAGGCATTCTGCGGTGTTGAAGATGAAAAATTTGCCAAGTTTGTAAAAGATTACGAAGCAAAACAGAATGAAGGCGTAGAAGATTATAAACAGATGATGAAAGTTACAGGCCTTAAAAACCTGACTGAATTCAATCTCCCTAACGGACAGAAAGCTGATATTGGCCATGTATTTGGTACACTGGATATCAGCTACACAAACAAAGAAAGCATGAACCATGCTGACGTTGCTGGTTGGGCAGGTGATACAGTTGACCTGCTGACAGCAGCAGATAACTGTCATATTGATGCAAAAGGCAAAACAGTTGAACAGCTGGTTGACGAAATAAGAGAAAAAATCTTCCTTTGGGAAAAAGATGATCTCCTTGCAACATATAACCCAACTCTTAACGTTGATGGTGAACTGGAAGGCACATTCAGCCAGACAGACATCGATGGCGACTTGGATGGTTTCTACATTTTCAATGAACTGAAAAACCGCGAATATACAAATGGTACACTTACACAGCTGTTCGCAGGTTATATGACAGTTTCATTGACAAATGAATACCGTGCAGAATACTTCCTCCAGCACAGACTGGGCGGTGTATCACTGCGCAGTGATGTGCGCAGCACAGTTTATAACGAATATGTTGCAAACAGTGTTGTTTCCACACTGGAAAGCACACGTGTATTTGAAAATACAGCATCCGACATCAACAATATGAGAAAAGCAGCCTGTTATGTAGTTGCAGACTATCTGTGCAAACTGGCAGGTGACTGGATAGATGACCAGAAAAACCCTTATGTAGAAGTTTACAACACTGTAACTTCTGAACTGGCTCCTGGTGTTACCCAGAAAGTTCTCAACGCTACAACAGCAGACGGCAAACGTCTTGACTATTATATTGCAACTGCTGATGTAACAAGAAACGATGTTTCTGTTTATGTAAACTACAAAGACAATGACCCATTTATTTCACAGGGTAAAAATTACAGTGAAGTTGACTGGGGCATGAAACGTGTTCTTGACCAGGCAAATGCCGCCCAGGCAAACCACAGTGACCCAACATCTGACAGATACATTCCAAACTTCAATGTAATTGCAGCTGTAAATGGTACGGGCTTTAATATGAACACTGGCGAACCAAGTGACTTGCTGGTTATGGAAGGAACAGTAGTTCATACAAACAAAACATTCAATGCTGACTTCTTTGGTATGAAGAAAGACGGTACAGCTATAATCGGCACAAGAAGTGAATATAACAAACTGTTGGCCAATGGCGAACTGATGGAAGCTATCAGTTCCTTCGGTACACGTCTTGTAAAAGATGGTAAGATACATATTACAGCAAATTCCAATTATTTTAATGACCGTGCGCCAAGAACAGCTATTGGTATTACAAAAACCGGTAAAGTAGTATTGCTGGCTATTGACGGTCGTCAGCATGATAACGGTGGTGGTTCTGCAGGTGCTGCAGCTATCGAAATAGCCCAGATTATGCTGGATGCAGGTTGCTGGCAGGCTATCAACCTTGACGGTGGCGGTTCTACAACATTTGTTGCAAAACAGCCAGGTACAACTGAACTTTCAGTTATTAATAGCCCATCTGACGGTATGCAACGTTCAGTTGCATCATCAATTTACGTTGCTTCCACAGCTCCAAGTTCAACAGAATTTGACCACGCTGTAATCGAAAGTGATTATACATATCTTACAGCAGGATCAATAGCACAGCTGACAGCAAGAGGTGTTTCTGCAACTGGTAATGCTGTTGATATGCCAAAAGGTGTAACATGGGCAATCAGCAATAATGCTGTTGGCACAATTTCTGAAGACGGTGTATTCACAGCTAAAGCAAATGGTGAAGCAACAGTTAACCTGATGCTGGACGGTGAATCCGTTGGTTCGAAGAAAATCTATGTTGTAACACCTAACAACATTTTCTTTACAAAAGATAGTGTAAACACTATTTACGGTAAAGCTTTCACACTGCCAATCAAGGCGGTATATGATGGTAAAGATGTTTCTATCAATGAAAACGACATTACTATCACAGTTGCTAACGAAACTGCAGGTACAATGAACGGCTTTGACTTTATCGGTAACGAAGCATCTGGCCTGAGAAAAGTAACTGCTACAGCAAAACTTAATGCAAATACAGCTCTTACAGATACAATCAATATTGCTATGTTCAGCGAAGCCGAAGCAAGCTTTGACTTTGATAATGCTACAGGCGGTGACGCTCAGCTGGCATTTGAAAGAGAAGTAAGCAACTCTGCATATGCAGGCAGTGGCGTATATATGGTTCAGGATGTCAACAAAGATATGGTTACATCCTACACATTCGCTATTGATATGAGCAAGATTCAGATTCCTCCACAGTTGAAAGACCTGACATATATGCTGCCAGGTGCTGACCTGGAAGGTGCATCTGCATGGAAGTTCCTGCTTCAGTTGGCAGAACGTATCTCCAATCTGACAAATGTTGAGGCTAAACTCACATTTGATTCCAATATGAATGTTGATTACAGCAATATTGTTGTAACAAATGAATACTTTGAATTCAATAAAGATGAACTGGTATTTGATGAAGCAACAAATACACTTACAGTTAAAATGCGCTGGATTGACCAGGGTAAACCAATTGATGAAGATTCTGCTAACCCACTGTGCATCTTAACAGGCATCAAACTGACACCTAAAGATAACGCTAAATGGTCTGCAGACAAAAAACTGAATGTTCTTAATACTGGCACAATTGGTTATGATATTTATCTGGGTACCAGCACACTGTACACATTCTCATCAAAACCTGAAAATCAGGAAATCTTTGGTCTGTATCCATACGAAAATGATGCTGACACAGAACATCCACGTGGTGGTCACTTCATGGATACATACAAAGAATTCAAAGATAGCTACACTCTTATTAATTCCGTACCGGAAGGTTGGGTAATGGCAGATGGTGGCTGGGCATACTATGACAACGGAGAAAGATACACAGGCATCTGCTTCGTTGCAGAAGACGGCATGTATTACGACTTTGGCAACAATGGCGTAAATATCGGTCATACTCCATTTACAGGTGAATATATAGACGCAAAAGGCAATGAATATTACCTTATTAACGGTGCAATTTATAAAAAAGGCCATGCAAACTTTAATGAAAACGGCTGGATCCGTTTCACAGATGGTGCATGGAGATACTATGATCCAAAAACAGGTATCAGAGAATCTGTAACTGTTGAAACAAGTGCACAAACATGTGTAACATCAACGGTATACACTTACACATCTGAATCAGGTGCGACAAAAGTTTATAAAGTAGATGCTGCCGGCCATGAATATGTGCTTCAGCCTAATGGTTCATATGTATGTAAGGTATGTTTCTTTGAAAGAATTGAAATGGCAGAAGTTACCACTACTATTACTGGTAATGTATACACATACACAGGTAACCCAATCACAGTAGGTACTAAAGCCGTTGCTCCTGATGGTTATGTTCTGACAAAACCTGGCTCAGGCGCTGCATTCGCTGACTACTATACAAAGATCAGCAATAACACAGATGTTGGTACAGCTACTGTACAGTTCAATGCTACAAGGGTTGCACATAACGTTGACCATACTGCATGGCGTGGTACTGTTGCAGGTACAACAACTATGTACTTTGAAATCAGACCTGACCTGCCAACAAACGTTAAACTTGTTACAAAAGGCAGCGCATCTACACTGCAGTGGACAGCTGCAAAAGCACCGGAAGTTACTTATGTAATTTACAAATCAGCTGATGGTGAAACATATACAGAATATGGCACAACAACTGAAACATCTTTCTCAATCAAAGCAGCAGATAAAAATGCATACTTCAAGATTGGCACAAGAAAAGCAGGCCTTGATGAAAACAGAGTTGAAAAGATTTATGAATCTGTAAACAAAACAAATGCAGTTTCACTTTCATCCAAAACAGCAAGACCAGACCTGGTATTCAATGGTCTTAACGAAAGCGGTAAGCCAAAGATTTCATGGTCACTGACAGATGAAACAATCAAGTCTTACAGAATCTATTACTCTACAGATGGCAATTACTTCACAGAACTGCATACTGTAGGCAGCACAACATCCTATTATGTACACAGCAAAGCAACAGCAGATACAAAATACTATTACCGTATTAAATTTGTGTATACAAACGGCACAGAATCTATGTTCAGTAACACAGTTTCTGCTACTGCAACAGTAGGCAAGACAGATGCTAAAGTAACAAATGAAAAAGCTGCAACAATTCAGTGGACAAAAGTTGACGGCGCAAGTAAATATGTGGTATACCGTTCAGAAACAATTGACGGTACTTACACAGAAGTTACAACTACAGCTGGTACTTCTTTCAAAGATACAACAGCAAAAACTGGTAAGACATATTACTACAAAGTTGTTACAGTATCTGCAAAAGGTGTTGAAGGTGATACAAGTGGTATAGTTGCTGTTCATATGGAACCTGTTACAAATGCGATGGTGGAACGTATCAAAGGTAAAAACAGATACGAAACATCCTTTGCAATTGCAAAAGCAACAAAAGAAAAACTGGGTATCGACAGATACAGCACAGTAATTATTGCCAACGGTAAAAACTTTGCTGACGCTTTGGCAGGCAGCTATCTTGCAAAAGTTAAAACTGCTCCAATCATTATGGCCAGTGGTACAAATAATGCTGACATCAAAGCTTACCTGGATGCAAACCTGGTGCCAGGCGGTAAAGTATATATTCTGGGTGGTACAGGAGCAATTCCTGAATCACTTGATACTACACTTTCCGGTTATGACGTACACAGACTTAAAGGCAAAACAAGATATGAAACAAATATCGAAATCCTGAAAGAAGCTGGTGTAACAAACCAGGAAATTATCGTGGCAACAGGTGCAAACTTTGCTGACTCATTGTCTGCATCAGCAGTTGGTAAACCAATTCTGCTGGTAGATAACTCAAAAGGTCTCAGTGATGTACAGAAAGCATACCTGGATTCACTTACAACTGTTAAATACTTTATTGTTGGTGGCACTGGTGCTGTAAATGAAAATATTGAAGCACAGATTGCTCGATATGGTACAGTTGAACGTATCAAAGGTAAATCTCGTTATGAAACTTCAGTAGCTATTGCAAACAGATTCTTTACAAATCCTAAAGTAGCTGTCTTGGCTTATGCAGAAAACTTCCCAGATGGTCTGTCTGGTGGTCCACTTACAATGAGCCTTAATGCACCTCTTATTCTGACAAAAACAGGTAAGGGTAATGCAGCCGAAGTTTACATCGGCGCAAACAATATCGCTGAAGGTTACATCCTTGGTGGTGCAAGTCTGATTGACGATACTACAACAATGGACATCTTTAATACTGCTTCAGTAACTCTGTATCAGTAATTGATAAATAACATACTTCAGGCTGAAAAAGCCTGAAGTATAGTTATAAATACTATTGAATTTTATTTCAGTAGTATTTATACAAGGTATTTCATTAGAGAGATACTTTGTATAAATACTATCGATTTCGAAAGGAAAACAGATGATTTTATCAGGTGAAAAAATAAATGAGCTATCATTGGAATATCTGGAAAAATGGTATACTGTTACAGCAACAGATACCGAAAGTGTAATCGACAGACTGATTTTCCTTGATGAACAGCTGCAGACATATTCTTTTTATAATGATAATAAAAACATAATCAGGCAGTTTATTGCACAAAAACTGTTTGATGAATTGAAAACCTGTACTCCGGATAAAGATTCAGCCGGATATCTGGTGTTTTCCAGAAAAGTTGAAGCCTTTTTCTTCTGCTATAAACTGTTTTTAAATGTATCAGAAATAGATTTTGAAGAAATAGAACTGTATGAAAAAATTATAAAATGCAAACAGCAGGCAAAGGCAAGAAAAGACTATTCATATCTGCCGGAGGTTATAGTTTCAATGACTACTTTTCCAGGTAGAATTGATACAGTATACAAGGCACTGAATTCAGTTTTTATACAGTCTTTCAAACCAGACAGGGTTATTCTCTGGCTGGCAGAAGAACAGTTTCCAGACAAGCAGTTGCCACAGTCACTGACAGATTATATCCCTCTGGGGCTGGAAATCAGATGGTGTAAAGAAGACCTGCGTTCCCATAAAAAGTATTATTATGTAATGCAGGAATATCCAAAGGCCATTGTTATCACGGTTGATGACGATCTTATATATGACCAGCAGTTGGTTGAAGCTTTGATAACTTCCTATCTGCATTTTCCTGATGCTGTTTCGGCTGCCAGAACTCATCTGATGAAAATGGATGACGATGGTAAAATTGCACCATATATGCAATGGGGTAACGAGTTTTCAGGCATATTGGGGCATCCGACAATGCAACTGTTTGCAACCAGTGGTGGAGGTACATTGTTTCCACCGGACTGCATGGATAAAGAACTGTTTAATATGGAAAATATCCGACTGCTAGCACCAAATGCTGATGATTTGTGGTTCAAGATAATGCAGGTGAAAAAAGAAACTCCTGTTGTGCTGGCAAAACGCAATGAAAAACTGGCATATGTCCCTGGCAGCCAGGCTATTGGACTGCGCCATGATAATATGGGAAATCACGGCAATGATATACAACTGGCTAAGTTGTTGGAAGTGTATGACAATGATGGCCGGCTGTTGAAAATGATTTTTGAAGATAATTACACAACTGACAGCAATGTTATTGGTGTGGATATTTTCACTGGCAATGATTATGGTTTGCTGGACAGCGTGGGTAGCTACATCAGAACAGCTGAAAAAAACATAAAAGAAAATGAACTGCTGAAAAAGCAAAATTCACAGCTGAGCAGTTACTGTGATGAACTGAAACGCAGTACAGACGAAAACTTAATAAAAGAATATAATAAATATAAAAAAGAGTCAGAAAGACTGGGTGTAAAATGCAGTTCATTGGAACGCACAAATAACAAACTGTCTTCTGAAATAGCTGGTATAAAAAATTCCCTTTCTTTTAGAATCGGGCGATTTATTACATTGATCCCGCGCAAAATCCGTGGTGGTATCAGATGTGTGAAAGACAATGGAATTATATATACTATCAAACATATATTTAAAAGAATATAGCGGTTATTTTTTGTAAAAGAAAGGAACAGGTATGAACAGATCTCCAAAAGTATCCGTAATTATACCGGTTTATAACGTAGAAAAATATCTGCGGGAATGTCTGGACAGTATTATTGGCCAGAGTCTTGAGGATATAGAGATTATATGTGTCAATGACGGGTCTACAGATGGCTCTATGGCTATTCTGGAGGAATACTCTCAGAAAGATGACAGAATTATAATTGTAAATCAGGAAAACAGTGGGGCAGGTGCAGCACGAAATAATGGTCTGCAATACGCAAAAGGCAAATATCTGTCACTACTGGACGGTGATGATTTCTTTCATAAGGATATGCTGCTGACAGCCGTAGAAAAGGCTGAAAGTGTAAATGCACAGATTGTTATGTACAGAACACAGCAGTATCTGGAAGCAGACGACAGATATGTGGACTGCCCATGGACAATCAAGACTGAATACCTGCCACAAAAAGATGTTTTCTCTCCTGAAGAAGTGGAAAAGAATTTCTTTTTTGCAATTCTGGGATATACATGGGATAAGCTGTTTTTGACAGAATATGTGAAAACCAATAATTTTTTCTTTCAGGAACAGCCGGTTTTCAACGATGCATTTTTCGTGTATACAGCACTGCTGAAAGCACAGCGCATAGCGCTGGTGGACCAGTGTCTGTGCACACAACGTAAAAGACAGGCATTGAATTCAATTACAGACAGACGAAGCCGTTTTACTGACTGTGCCTATAGTCTGATGAAAGGTATAAAAGGTTTTCTGGACGAAAATAATCTTATTGGTAAATACAGACAGGATTTTTCAAACTATGCTGTTCACCTGTTTACAGAAGATCTGAAAGGTAAAAGTGGAATTAATCTGCAGAAGGAAATCAGCAGTTTAAGAACCAAGTGGATGAAGGAACTGGATCTTATACAGCCAGACGAATATTACTACAATAAAAAACAGTACCAGAAACTGTTTAATGTAGTTTATGGTGACAGCAACCTGTTGGATTTAAGTTTCAGCCAGGGGATTGATAATATTGTTATTCCTGTAGTTTTTGCCACAGATTATAACTATCTAAAATATACTCTTGTCAGCATGTGCTCTATCCTTAGACATCCGACGATAAATATTACATATAGGTTCATAATTTTGATTCCTGAAGGTTCTATAGAGAAATATAGGGAGTTAATTGATAAAATCCTTTCAGAGTATAACAACTATACTATTGAAATATTGGAAATAGGCGATGAGTTTAACAATGCTTATCTTAAACTTAAAGATATAACAACACCTACATACTACCGACTGTTATTGCCTGAATTGCTACCTGATTGTGATAAATGCATCTACATGGACGGCGACACCATAGTGCTGGACGACTTGTTTAACCTGTATTCTATCGATATGGGAAATAATTATGTTGGAGCAGCCGAAGCACCGGGTTATTACGAAAACAAAGGCTACCATATGGCTCGTCTGGGGATACCGCCAGAAGATGAATTCAAATATTACAACGCGGGTGTTATCTTGATAAATCTTCGCCAGATGAGAGAAGATAACATAACTGATAAATTTATGGGCATGATCAGCAACAAGCTGGAATCACAGGACCAGGATATTATCAACATCGTGTGTAGGAACAGAATTGTGAAACTTTCTGCGGCTTATAATGTTATGACCAAATACAATGCCTGGAGTGAAGATTATTTTATAAATGTAATTGGCCAGCAGGCATATGATGTGTATAAACATCAGGTAAGTAAGCCAGTTATAATTCATTATGCTGACAAAGTGAAACCTTGGCATAGTGCCAGGTTCAGATATGCAGACCACTGGTGGCGAGTAACGCTGACTACTGCCTGCTGGAATCTGTTTTCAGCTGAAAAAACAGATTTGTTGTTGGAATCAATAGATAAATCAGAACGGGCAATGGTTCAGCTTGCTCGGAAAAATACTGCGGCGAAATCAAATGCAGCAGCTGTGCCACCACAGCCAATCCCTGCTGTTCCAAAGAAAAAAAACAGTATCCTAAATCGTATTTTGAAAAAAATCCGTGGTGGTATAAGATGTTTCAGAGAGAACGGCCTGGTGTATACAGTTAAACGACTGTTTATAAAAATTAAGAATAAATTAAAATAGGAATATCATTATATGGATAATCGTATAAAAGTATCTGTAATTGTACCAGTGTACAATGTAAAAGACTATCTGGTGCAGTGTATGGACAGCATTGTAAAGCAGACGCTGAAAAACATAGAAATCATTTGTGTTGATGATGAATCTACAGATGGCAGCTATGATATACTGCTGGATTATGCACAGAAAGATGACAGAATCAAAGTTATAAAACAGAAAAACGGCGGTGCAGGTGCAGCCAGAAACAATGGTATGCAGTATGCAACAGGGGAATACTTGTCTATTCTGGATTCAGATGATTTTTATGAACTGGATATGCTGGAAAAAGCCTATAATAAGGTAAAAGAAACAGATTCTGATATAATTGTATTTGCCTGTGACCACTATGACACAGCCAGACAATCATATTATCCTAATAATTACTCTATCCGAAAGAAACTTCTGCCGGAAAAATCTCCTTTTGCCGGGACAGATGTACCACAGGATATATTTATGCTGTTTGTGGGGTGGTCTTGGGACAAGTTGTTCAAAACCAGCTTTGTAAAAGAAAATAACCTATATTTTCAGGAACAGCGCACAACAAACGACATGCTGTTTGTTTATAGCGCCGTGGCAAAAGCAGACAGCATTGTAACTATGGATGAAATATTGGTTCATCACAGACAGGCACCGGGAACGTTGTCTGTAACAAGAGAAAAAAGCTGGCACTGTTTTTACGATGCACTGGTTGCTTTGCGCAGTCAGCTTAAAGAATGGAATCTGTACGAAAGATTTCAGCAGGATTATATAAACTACTGTGTAAATTTTTCTCTGTGGCATCTTAACACTCTGAAAGAGCCTACACATACATTATTATATAATAAGCTGCGTGACGAATGGTTTGATGATCTTGGTGTGACTGCCTTTCCAGAATCTTATTTTTATAATAATTATGAGTACAAACAGTACCGATTGATTTATGAATTTCCGTTGGAGGAAAAAATTCCTGAAGAAAAGGTAAAAGAGATAGCCAGACGGAAAAATCAGGACCTTATTTCCAAAGTTAAGGAATCACTTAAAAGCAAAGGTGTTGTTTTTACTATAAAAAAAGCAGTACGAAAATTGATGAAAAAGGATTAAATTATAATGTGTAACAGTTCAGTAAAAGTTTCTGTTATTATGCCTTCACTGAATGTGGGGAAATACATTGCAGAATGTATTGAAAGTGCAATTAACCAGACACTGAAAGATATTGAAATTATATGTGTAGATGCTGGTTCTACAGATGGCACCCTGGAAATTCTGAAAGAATATGAAAAGAAAGACAGCCGTGTAAAGGTAATTGTTTCTGATGTGAAAAGTTATGGTCGCCAGATAAACCTGGGCTTTGCTGCAGCAACAGGCCAGTATATGGCTATACTGGAAACAGATGATTGTATAAAGCCAGATATGTATGAAGTATTGTACAATACAGCCATTGAAACAGATGCAGATATAGTAAAAACTGACTTTGAATCTTTTGTGGATACTGAAGACGGCCGTAAATACAGCTATTTTTCACATTTTAAAGATAAATCTGCTTACAATAAAATTTTTACTCCTATACATAATCCTGATTCCTTTTCTTCAAACCCAAGCACATGGTCCTCTGTTTACAAAATGAGTTTTCTTAAAGAAAACAATATCCGACACAATGAAACACCTGGGGCGTCATATCAGGACACCAGTTTCTGGGTGCTGACACTGGCAGCAGCTAAAAAGGCATATTTTATGGACAGGGCATTTTATATGTTGCGCAGAGATAGAAATGAATCTTCCGTGTTCAACAGAGGCAAGATTTACGCCATTTTTGACGAGTATAATTTTATAGATGAAAATATACCAAATGATATTAAAAATGATGAGAATTACATCAAAGTTTACTGGAAAAAGAAATGTGACCATTTTATCTATCATTACAACAGAATAGCTGATGACAGTAAACTGTTCTACCTGTGCAGGATGTCTGAAGAATTCAAAAAATCATATGAAAACAATGAAATTGATTTATCATTGCTGGATAAAAACAGGAAAAAAGATATTGAAGATATTATTTTGCATCCACGGGAATTTTACGCAAGAGCTGATAACCAGTACAATATAAACGCAAAAAAAGAAAAAGATAATCTGGAAAAGGAAATCCGGAAAATCAAAAAAGAAAATGACAAAATAAAAAAAGAATTTACCAATGTCATCAACTCCCGTTCTTATAAAGTTGGGCGAATAATTACATTTATTCCAAGAAAAATATGTGGTGGTATCAGATGTCTCAATCAAAATGGCATCAGATACACCATAAAAAGAATAATTTTAAAAATTAAAGATAAAACCCATTAATAAATTTCAAAGGAAGGATTTGGCTGATAAGATGAATACTATAAAAATATCTGTTATAATGCCTGTATATAACGCACAAGAATATATTCAGGATGCAGTTAACAGTGTGTTGGAATCAACCTTAACTGATTTTGAACTAATCTGCGTTGATGATGGCAGTAAGGATAATTCCCTGGCTGTTCTGAACGACTGCAAGGAAAAAGATGACAGGATTGTGGTTCTTTCACAGCCAAATGCAGGTGCAGGCGCAGCAAGAAACTATGCATTAACTGTGGCAAAAGGGGAGTATGTTACATTCCTGGATGCTGATGATATGTTTGAACCATATGCACTGGAAAAAATGTATTTTGCTGCAATAGATAATAATGCTGATATTGTCATCTCTGATGTAGTTGGCTTTGATGATGCAAATAAAGTCAAACTGGCACCTACATGGCTGCGAAACAGATATTTGCCTGCACCTCAGATTTTTTCACCTTATGAAATGGCACCCTTCCTGTTCAATATTTCAGTAGCAGGGCCACCTGGTAAACTGGTAAAAATGCAACTGATAAAGGACAATAATCTAGAATATCTTACTTTGAAAAAAAGTGAAGATTTTTACTTTGTATACCGTTCATACTACAAAGCAAAAAGAATAGCAGTGTTGAACGAGTCTACATACTGCAAAAGAAACGTTGTTACCAGTCTGGAAAACACAAAAGCATCTGACCCACTGGTGTTTTACGATGCAATAAAAATATTTGAAAACACACTCAAAGCTGATGGAGTTTACAATATTTACAAACAAAGCCATATAAACAGCAATATTACCAGATTCGAATATAACCTTAAATCCCTGGAAAAAGACAAAGAAAGTTTTGACCTTGTATTCAACCAATTTATAAAAGTATGTTACAGCGAATTGGGTATTGGCTTTTATCCGGCAGCATTTTATTATGATGAAAAAAAATATTTTTATCTGGTAAAACTGATTGTGAACTATCACAAAGACTGTGGGGTATGCCCTGATGGCTTCGATGAAAATATGATGAAAAATATAACTGCACAGCTGGATTTATACACTGCTGGTGTGGATGAACTGATTATGCTGAAAGAGAAAAAGGTGGAAGCTGCCAGACTTGGCTGGGAACTGAAAAGCTTGAAACGCCTGCACGAAGATGTGCTTAATTCTTTCTCTTACAAAATAGGTCGTATAATTACATTTATTCCAAGAAAAATCAAACATTTTATAAAAAAATAATTTACTATATATCATAGAAAGGCAGAAAAAATGAATAATTCTCCTAAAATTTCAATTATTATGCCTGTGTATAACGTTGAAAAATACATCAGTGAATGTATGGACAGCGTTTTGAACCAGACACTGAAAGAAATAGAAGTATTGTGTGTTGATGATGGTTCAACAGACTCATCACCTGCAATTATGCAGATGTATGCCGAAAAAGACAGTCGCGTAAGGGTGTTTTCACAACAGAACAGGGGCGCAGGTATCGCCAGAAATACCGGTCTTAGTTTTGCAAAAGGCAGATACATCGCTTTTATGGACCCGGATGACATTTATCCTTCTCTGGATTGTCTGGAAAAACTGTATACAGCTGCTGACAATAACAACGCCCTGATTTGTGGTGGTTCTGTAGAATTTCTGAAAAATGACAAGGTTGAACCAGGTGTATTGAGAGGCGAAAAATATTATTTTTCAAAAGAAGGATGGGTAACATATTCTGACTTTCAACAGGATTATTACTATCAGAGATTCCTGTTTGACAGGGAAATGCTGAAAAAAAACAATCTGTCTTTTCCATATTATAAAAGATACCAGGACCCACCATTCTTTGTAAAAGCAATGGCCACAGCACAGCAATTTTATGCTATTCCTGATTTTGTATATACTTATCGTGTCGGTTTTTCCAACATCAAATGGACTGCGGAAAAGATCTACGACCGTATGGAAGGTGTTATTGAAGAATTACAGATTTCCAGAGACTTCGAACTGAACAAAATTCACAAGGAAGTTGCCAACAGATTGAAAGCAGGTTTTGACACAGCTATTGAAAACTATACTGTTGTGGATGCTGGCAGAATGCTGGAAACTTTCTACCGTGGTACAGCAGCAATAGATCCAAAAGTTGCCAATGTTGACATGGATTATATAGAAAAATTCTGGTCAGAAGATGTGTACAATCTAGAAACAGCACATGAAGAAATCAAGAGTACAACAGCTGTTGTTTCTGGAGGAGGTGCTGAAAAGGCAAAAATTTCCATTGTTATCCCAAGTTATAACTCTGCAGAATTTTTGAATCAGTGCATTGACAGTGTAATCAACCAGGATTTCAAAGATATTGAAATCATCTGTGTAAATGACGGTTCAAAAGATAATACGGCCCAAATTTTTGACAGCTACCGGAAAAATGATGACAGATTTACTATCATTTCCTTTGAAAAAAATGGTGGTCTGTCCAACGCAAGAAACGCTGGTATTAAAATAGCCAAAGGTAAATACATTCTGTTCCTTGACAGTGATGACCTGTATGCTGCTGATACATTATCTACACTGTACAATAAGGCCGAAACAAACGACCTGGATTTACTGCTTTTCAGCGCAGAAACTTTCTATGAAACAGAGGAACTGAGAAAACGCCTAATGAAACAGGATGACTATTATTATAGAAAAGGCTATCTGAATTTTGTTTCTGCGGGCAATGAACTTCTGGAACTTCAGGTTAAATCCAATCAGTTCAGAAGCAGTGCCTGCATGCAGATGTTCAGTGTTGATTTATTAAGAAACAACAATATTGAATTTTATTCTGGTATTCTTCACGAAGATGAGCTTTTCTCACCACTGGTAATGGCAAAAGCTCAGAGAGCAATGTGTATAGAAGACAGATTCTACCTGAGAAGAATGCGTGATGATTCAATTATGACAAAGGCATATACACACAGAAACTTTGAAGGCTATTTTATAGCTTACGTAGAACTGATGAACGCATATATGGCTGGCGGTAAAAAAGACAATGGTCTGCTGATGCGCGCAATGGCAATGTATAATACCAGCAGCTATCGTTATAAAGAACTGTCTGCTGAAGAAAGAGCAAAAATTCTGGTTACTTATCCTGAAGTTTATCAGTTTATCTATTCAAAATGTAATTACGAAAGCCTGATTTCAGGAGTAAATACAGGTTTATTAAAATTTATCAAAGCGAAAATAAAAGGCGGTATTCAGTGCTATAAAGACAATGGACTGAAATATACAATTCACAGAGCCTTTTCAAAGGTTTTCAAACTTTTCCGCAGATAATCAAAAGGATTTATTATGTTGACAAAACTGAAAAAACACCAGTTTCTTTTTGAAGAACTGGTAAAAAGAGATTTTAAACAAAAATATAAAAGAACAGTGCTGGGTATGGGGTGGAGCTTGCTTTCACCTTTGCTTCAGTTACTGGTTATGAGTATAGTTTTTGGCCAGTTGTTCGGCAGAGGAATGGAACACTACACCATTTACCTGTTCTGTGGCAACCTGATATTTGCCTATTTTAAAGAATCAACTGGCACAGGTATGACTGCTCTGATGAACAATGCCAGAATATTTACAAAAGTAAACGTACCTAAATATCTGTTCCTTTTATCAAAAAACATATCTTCGCTGATAAACTTTGGACTTACACTGTGTGTATTTTTCCTGTTTGCCGCTATCGATGGTATCGATTTTGGACTGCATTTCCTTGCACTGGTATTTCCTGTGTGCTGTCTGGTGATATTTAACATTGGCGTTGGTCTGATACTTTCTGCTATGTTTGTATTTTTCCGTGATGTACAGTACCTGTATGATATTTTCACACTGTTGCTGATGTATATGTCTGCTATTTTCTATCAGGTTGAAAGTATGGCACCTTGGTTTCAGAAACTGATCATGTTCAATCCGGTATACTGCTATATCAAATACTTCAGAATAGTTGTTCTGAATGGTTCCATACCATCTCTGGCATATCATTGTCTGTGTGCATTTTATGCACTGGCTGCTTTTTCAGTAGGTGCATTTATCTATAAAAAATACAACCATAAATTCCTGTATTATGTATAAGGAGGAGAATAAATGTCTGTTGTAGTAAAAGCTGAAAATGTCTCTATCCGTTACATAACTGGGGACTTTAAAGATATAGGTTTAAAAGAATATTTTGTAAAAAAATTTAAAGGCGAATATAACGTTACAGAATTCTGGGCTGATAAAGACATATCATTTGAACTGGAAAAAGGTGATATGTTGGGTATTATCGGTACAAATGGTGCTGGTAAGTCTACATTATTGAAAGCTGTATCCGGAATTATGGTGCCAACTGAAGGCAAAATGATTGCAAATGGCAGTATTGCCGCACTGCTGGAACTTGCCAGTGGTTTTGACGGCGAACTGACAGTGCGAGAAAACACATATCTACGTGGTGCAATGCTGGGTTACACCAGAGAATTTATGGACCAGATGTATGACCAGATTATCGAATTTGCAGAACTGGAAGATTTTCAGGAACGTCCGTTCAAACAGCTGTCCAGTGGTATGAAAAGTCGTCTGGCTTTTTCCATCGCCTGTCTGGTAAGCCCTGATATTATTATCCTGGACGAAGTTCTGTCTGTTGGTGATGGTGCGTTCAGAAAGAAAAGTGGCGATAAAATGAAAGAAATTCTGGCTGGTGGTGTTACAGGCATACTGGTTTCACACTCAATTGCTCAGGTGCGCGAAATGTGCAACAAAATCCTGTGGTTAGATCATGGCAAGCAGATCGCCTTTACAGACGAAACAACCCTTTATCTGGATGCTTACGAAGAATTTTTGGTTACAAAACAGTTACCAAAATCCCGTGAAGAGATAGAAGACTTAGCTAAAGCCTTTAAACTGAGAAAAAGCAAAGAACGTAAAAAACAGGAACGTACTGAAACACAAAAATTACAGGCTATTCTGGAAGCAGGTGACAGTGATGCTGTTGTACAGGCTGCAATGAATATTCTCAAAAGAACAAGGCCTGACGTTTTGGCACCAGAGCATCAGGGCGAAACAGATGACCTGCTGGCTAGATTCTTAAAACGTGTTACAAGTATGGACAGATATGATATGTCCTTGAAAATTGCCGACCAGATGAAAATTCGGATGAAAAGCGAGAAATTTAAAACCGTAGTCCTGACTGATGGTGAAATTCTGGCAAATGCACTGTCAGGATGCTATCTGGCAAAAAGAAATAATGCCCCACTGATTTTTGTGGATTTTGAAGACATTCAGTGGGTTATGGAATATCTGTACCAGAGCCTTGAAGACAATGGGAAGATTTATATAATAGGTGAAATTGAAGGATTGACAGATAAAATGCTAACTAGCAGCATGAACTGCCAGATTATTCGTATCGAAGGTGATAACGTATATGAAATAAATATGAGTTCACTGAAAGAAATCAAAATTGATTCTGACAAAATTCTTGTTTGCACTGGTGAAAATTTTGCTGATAGTGTATCTGCTATTGCTATTGGTCTGCCAATATTGCTGGTAAAAGATGCGCTGACAGATTATCAGATTGAATTTCTCAAAAATAACAATGGAAAATCTATTGATATTATCGGTGGTGAAATAGCGGTAAATGAAGATATAGAACAGCATCTGAAACAGTTTGGTCCTACAAAACGTATAAAAGGCCGAACAAGATACAACACATCTGCAGTTATTGCCAGTGAATTTTTTAAAAATCCAGAATCAGTTGTACTTGTTTCCGGTAAAGTGTTGACAGATGGTTTCTGCAGTGGAGTATACGCTGCACATACAGGCAACCCTATGCTGCTGATAGACAAAGGCAATAATGCTGCAGCTGCCGAATACGTAGCAAAAAATAATATAAAATCCGGTATTATTATGGGTGGTGAAAGCGTAGTAGATAACCCTACTGTGAACAGTGTTTTCGGCATAGAAAAAAAGGAAGATGTGTAGTCTATGGCAGATGTAAGCAATACAATTATATATTTTGCACCTCATCAGGATGACGAGCTGCTGAGCATGGGCGTAGATATTTGTAATTCTTTGAAAAAGGGAAAAAGCGTTCATGTTGTCCTGTGCACTGATGGCTCTGGTTCAAGCGTAAAAAGAAAGTTGAACGATGGAAAGTCATGTAACAAACATCCGGGAGAGCACATATATGACCTGTCTGAACAAGAGTTTATTCAGGCTAGAGACACTGAATTTGTGGCCAGTTGTCTCGCCCTTGGTGTGAAAAGAGAAAATATCCATATTCCTGAAAGTCGTGGCAAAGATGGTTCTCTTGAACTGTCCACTGCCCAGTCGATTGTAAGACAGTATCTTAAAGAAATTGATAAAAAAGCAGTGGTATGTACCATATCATTGAACAATGGGCCAAAACAACACCGTGACCATAAAACTCTGGGCCGTGCTGTGGAAAACCTTACAAACTGGGGTGAAATCAGAAAACGGCATTTGTTTATTGAACCATATCACTATGAGCAAGTAAAAGACAATGCCAGACTAATTCCTATAGAACCAGAAGTTTTGACTGCTGTATCATCAGTAAAAGATAAGATAAATAATGCTATCCGTGCATATTCTTATTGGAATCCACAGGAAAAACGCTATGCAATAGGCTACCATTCCGTTACAAACGAGTTTAATGACTACATAACAGACACAAAAAACAGATTTTTTGTAAAAATCAGCCCTAAATATATGAGTAAAGCCGACCGACTTTACATTAACCACAGAAAATATCTGAAACTGAAAAAGCAGAAACAGCTGTACTATTCAATGTCACTGTGTGACGCTCCAGACCTGGGAGACAATGTTTTAGTCAGTGTGCTGGGCGGTCAGGTGGATGAATACACACAGTTCTGTCAGCAACACAATGTTCCATTGACAGAAAAGAATCTGAAAAGAATTCAGGACGGTTCATCTTTCTGGTGTATCATAAATTCTGACAAAGAAATTCTCACCAGAGGATGGTTGGCCTATAAACATGATTTTTACATCAGTGAAACCGACTTCGGTTTTGATATGTCCCAGTGCGAAACAGGCTTGCTGTATCATTTTGAAACGGAAGAAAAATACAGGGGACAGGGGCTGTATGGTCAACTTCTGAAATCCATTGTTTCACAGGCAATTGGACCAAAAGATTTTGTTATCTACACTTCACCGGATAACTTTGCCAGCCAGAAAGGTATACTTAAAGCTGGTTTTAAGTCTGACGGTACCTTGAAGGCAGAAGATAAATCTTTACCACGTTACCTGAAATCGAAAGGTTTTACTGATATAAAAAGAAAATACAGGCTGTGGGGCCTGTCTGTTGAAAGATAGATATAAGAGAAAGAGATATGAAAATAAAAGTACTTGAAACAACTAACACTTTGGATTATGAAAAAGTTGTTCCGAATTTTATATATAACAGATTTGATTTATATAACAAACCACAGAATTTTAAAACTGTTATAATAGATAGTGGTAACAGCCAGAAAATAATAGAATATTCTATTATTGGTAGTCAGGCTGATTTGGGTCTGTGGCTTGTGGATATTACAAAAGCTGAGCTGGAACATCTGCTTTTGTATATAAAAACAAATCATCCTGATATTCAGAGAGTAACCTATAAAAACAACAGACTTTCTTATGGCAAAGCAAAAGCTCATAATCATTTCCGCATAGAGTTTCCACAGACTGTCGAAGAAATGGAAAGCCGTGTTTCTTCCAAATCCCGTTCAAAAATGAAAAAGAAGCTGAACAGGGCACAGGAACAGTATGGGGAAATGAAGATAGAAGAATATGACAGAAACAATATCACAGAAGATATTGTTCAGCATTTTTTCAGATTTAAATATGCTATCCGCAACAGAGAATACAACATGACTGGTCAGGAATATCTGGACAGATATAATGTATCTCATTGCTATGTTGTAAAATTTGGCGATACTGTTGGTGCGTTGCGCTTCTCTTGTGAACAATGCCCTGTTGTTTACGGTGAAAACTTTGCCTATAATCCTGACCTGAAAGATTTTTCTCTGGGACGTTTTATTTTCTATTATCATCTTATCCGTATGACAGAAAAGAAGCATACACAGCTTTTCTTTGCCGGCGGTGATTATGAATACAAAACCCACTATGGCAGTATTGAAGAAACACTTTATGACTGTACAATAGATATGAAAAATCTGGATTTATCCCATCTGAATCCAAAACATAGTCTAATTAAAAGGGCAGTTAACAAACTGAAAAAAATACTAAAATAGAAAAGTCATGGCATTAAGCCATGACTTTTATTTTTAATTAGTCTACAGAATAGTAATTATCCAGATAGCCCAGCCTGTTTTTCATAAAGGTATTTAACTGGTCCATATTGTCTATACCATTATAATTCAGCCCCCATTTGTCAGCATCACGCTGAAAACTGTTACTGTAAGTAATGGTATTGTAAAGATTTTGTATATTCTCATTGATATTTTCATCACTTAACAGATCTTTTCGCAGCTGTTGCCATCGGGCACTAATATCTTTGCTCAATGATGGATATAGTGCAGACAACTGGCTGTATTCAAATCTTACAATATTTTTAAACACCATTTCATCATAATCATATACATAACCTGCATCCCAGCAAAGACCCAAAGACATATCAGTATCCCACAGTATATAATTTACAATATATTCATTGTTTTCATCTATATCCAGATGCATAACTATATTTTTAGTCTGTCTGTTGTCTACACTGCACAGCACCTGAAGAAATGCTGTCATTTCTGCCCAGTTTTCAATATTGGTTCTGGAAATATATTTCCCATCAAAATATTTTTCCAACCACGCCATTGTTTCTGTTTCAGAGAAAGGGGAGTAGACAATTTCCATAGTTTTACTGGTTACAGCCGATTGCGGTGGCATGTTCCGGCTTTTCAGCAGAATATCCTGATCAGGAATATTCAGATACTTTTTGTCTAATCGACGCTGCAGCAGATACAGCCCTTGGTATTCGCCGTTCATTACCACTTCCACATATTCACAACTGGACATTTTGTGCCCCTCGACATTGAACAGCTCATCTTGGTTCCACAGGTCCATCATCAGCTTTTCCCTGATTTTCAGATCGTCCAGGTTCATTGGGTTCAAAATCCAGTCATCATCAGACCCCAGCCCACACAAAGACAGATTCTTATTCTCACTATTTGATTTTTTCAAAGATAATTTCCACGGCTTTTTTGGCTGTTTCGCTGTTGTGTTACCCCTGATATTCCATTGTGCCTCAGATGAAAGGTTACGGTAACTTCCTGTTTCAGGAGAATCAGGATCAAAAAAAGTTATTTCACCAGAATACAACTCGTTATTATTATTCGCTACCCCTATTATTTCTCCACTGAAGTTTATCAGTGGCAGGGAAGTGAATATTATTTTGTACTCTATACTTTTACCATTTGGGGCTGTTGCCAGCAGTGTATAATTTCCACCTGTTGTCATTATTTCCAACGGTCTGGCAGTATCTTCTTTTATTGCAAGCTGAAAATTTGGATTTACAGAAGTCAACTCGCCTTGTATGCTGTGCATATCAATATCTTCAGAAAATTTCTGAGAAATATATATTATATTTTCTTCATTATCTACTGCCGCAGGCAAATTATTAAACATAAAATCCACATCAAGATTATCAGTTCTATCTATGGCCATTTGCAAATATTCTTCGGCTGAAACTACTTTTACACCCATACAGGTACTTTTTTCCACCGAAAATGAAAACAACAGTACCGCTATAAGCAGGCAGAAAGGTACCAGAAGTCTGACTATATGTAATTTTTTATTTTCTATAATCATAAAAATCTCCTGTCTGCCTTAGTGACTTATTCTGTGTATAATTCTACTATCCGTAAACTGCTGTTGTCAACATCAAAACCCTGTTATCAACAGGGTGAAATATAAATAATAGTTGCTTGTATTATAAATTATGTATATAATATAAGGTAAAGTACATTTTTAACTTAAAACATTACCATAGATTTTCAGTTTAATTTACTGAAAAGGAGAGATTATATGAGTTTTACAGATGCATTAAAAAAATCGGTTATCGAAGGTTTTACCGCCGGAGATCTGACCACAACAAAAATTGTAGTGGCACTGGGACTGGCGGCTCTTGTAGGCTTGTACATATTTTTTATTTACAGACTTACCACAAAAAGCAATTTTTACAGCCGTTCTTTCAATAAATCATTGGCCATTCTTCCAGTAATTACCACGGTTATTTTGTTGGCTATGAGCAGCAATATCGTAATCAGCCTGGGTATGGTTGGTGCCTTGTCTATTGTGCGTTTCAGAAATGCTGTAAAAGATACAATGGACCTGACTTTCCTTTTCTGGAGCATCAGTGCCGGTATTGTAATTGGTGCTGGTCTGTATGAACTGGCAGTTGTGGCCAGCCTGGCAATCAGCCTGTTTATGGCTGTGCTGGATATTATTCCTGCTTTCAAAGCGCCTTGTCTGTTGGTTATTTCTGCAGAAAACAGCAATGTGGAAACTGATATTATAAAAGTGCTGAAATCACATACAAAAAAAGTTTCTCTCCGCAGCAGAAATATCACTCTGACAGGTATGGAACTGATTTTTGAACTTCAGGTAAAGGATTATTCCGCATTGTCTGATGAAATTTCACAGATTACCGGTATAATATCTACCAGTGTGCTCAGCCACAATGGCGAACTGCGAATATAGCTGGAGCAATTTATGGAATACAGAGTAGAAAAAAAATTCCTGATTTCTGACCGGCAGATACATATACTTACAGCAAAACTGAAAACAGTGATGCAATCTGATGCAAATCAACAGGGGACAGCATATCTTATACGCAGCCTGTACTTTGATGATATTTTTGACAGCTGTATGCAGGAAAATGAATCCGGTGTAGACCAGCGCAGCAAGTTTCGATTAAGACTATATCAGCCTTCAGCAGAAAAGATATTTCTTGAAAACAAGGAAAAATTTTTGGGATATACAAAAAAGACAAGAAATATTGTAACAAGACAAGAGTGCCTCCAGCTGGTTAGCGGTAAACCACTGGCATTTGACCAGCGCACAGTGTCCAATTCATTGGCCATTGCGATAAAAACCCGGCATATGATGCCAAAAACAATTATAGAATATCAACGTACCGCATTTATACATCCTCTTGGCAATGTAAGAATCACATTTGACCAGGATATTTCTGTGTCCAGACACTGTGGTGAATTTATGGACGAAAACCTGTCCTATAAAATACCCGTACTGCCACAAGGAATGCACATTCTGGAAGTAAAGTATGATGAATTTTTACCAGATTTTATCGCACAGCTGCTGGAGGATGGCAATCTGACACAGACCGCCTTTTCAAAATATTACCTCGGTCGTCTTGCTATGGACGGGGAGTTTGTGTATTGATATGTTTTTAAAGAAGATGACAGTAATGTCATCTTCTTTGCCTATTTATGAACTTTTTACATCTGTATACACACAATCTTGTAAATTTCTGTATACCTATGTTATATTAGTAAGTAATATAATGGATTTCAGCTGTTAAAATAAAACAATTATACAAATATTTATTTTGAAAGGAATATATGTATGAAAAAACTGCTCAGTATAATTTTATCTGCAACACTTTTTTTATCCCTTCCAATAAATGTAGCAGCGCAGACTGCTCCACCGGCTAATACAGACAATACACCTGTCGGGCTGTCTGACAACACCCCCTTATTTACTGTTTCAGACACTGCCGGCTATGCTGTTGGCGACAACTATTACACAGAACTGGAGCCAAACGATTATTTTGACCAGGCAAATTTGATTTATAACGATTATACTCTTTTGGGCAGTATACCAGATAATGATATTGACGTATTTCTGGTTTCCTTTGACACCTATACAGCCATTACTGCTATAACCGGTGCAGAATATGATTCTGTATGGGTTGCCCTTTATGACAGTAACGGTAATATGATGCAGGACGGGCTGGATTACGGCTATAATGACGGAGTGTACACAAAGGGTGTTGTGTGTACTCTGGAACCGGGCCTTTATTACCTGGCAGTAGGCAAAAGTGAAAGATACTACACAGCTGATTATCTTCTGTACTATCAGGCAGCACCTACATCTGTACACACACACTTCAAAAATTATCAGACTGTTACACAGCCGGCTGACTGTATGTATGAAGGCTATATAATAGACCACTGCAGCTGTGGTTTTTACAGGATAGAATGGTTGCCTGTTACAGACCATATGTTTGGCGATTTTGTGTCTCTCAATGACGGCACTATGTATGCAACCTGCTCTGTGTGCCATCTTGAATACGAGGCTTATGAATTATATCGCATAAAAGGCAAAAACAGATATGCTACATCTATTGCTATTGCTGACGCTACAAAAACAAAAATGGGTATAGAAAGATTTGATTCCGTTGTTATCACTTTTGGAGAAAAATTTGCTGATGCACTGGCTGGCAGTTATTTGGCAAAAGTGAAAAACGCACCTATACTGATGACAAAAGATGACAGAAATATCAACAGTGCACTTATAACATATATTTCCAACAACCTTGTCCCTGGCGGCACAGTGTATATTCTGGGTGGTACTGCAGCAGTGCCGCAAAGCACAGAAGATGCTCTGGTAGGCTACAATATAAAACGCATCAAAGGTAAATCCAGATATGAAACAAATATTGAAATACTGAAAGAAGCCGGTGTGACAGACGAAGAGATAATTGTTGCAACAGGCAATAATTTTGCAGACAGTCTGTCTGCATCAGCAGTTGGCAGACCTATTCTGCTGGTCGATGGGAAAAAAGAACTGACACAGTTGCAAAAAGATTATCTGGCTACCCTTGGTACCAATAAATTTTACATAGTAGGTGGCAGTGGAGCAGTAGGGGAAAACTTTGAAAGTGAACTGGCTGAATATGGTACAGTGGAAAGAATAAAAGGAAAAAACAGATACGAAACATCAATAGCTATCGCCCAGAAATTCTTTTCTTATCCAATTTATGCTATCACAGCCTATGGAGAAAACTTCCCAGACGGATTGTGTGGGGGACCATTGGCGATGACTATGAATGCTCCACTGATACTTACCAGACCTGACAACAGGTCAGCTGCCAAATCTTATCTGATGACCAGAAGTATACACTCCGGTGCGGTGTTGGGTGGCGCAGCTCTGATAGATGATGCAACCGTAAAAGATATTTTCAGCACTCCAGAAATTTTTGAATGGAAATAATCAATTCGATGAAAGGAAGATACTGATGAAAAAACTGCTCAGCATATTTTTATCAATATTGTTTTTGGCCTCTGTACCGTTGGGTGCAGCAGCACAGTCGCAAACCAGTGACAGCGAACTGATACGAGTAAAAGGAAAAACCAGATATGAAACATCTTTCGCCATTGCCGATGAAACAAAGGCTAAAATGGGCGTAGACAAGTTTGATAACATTATCATCGCCAGTGGCACAGGCTTTGCAGATGCACTGGCAGGCAGTTATCTGGCAAAAGTAAAAGCTGCACCAATCCTTATGGCCAGTGGTAAAAACGATAATATAAACAATCTGAAACTATACATACAGACTAATCTGGCAGAAAATGGCACAGTATATATTCTGGGTGGTACTGCGGCTGTAAATCAGCAGACAGAAGATGTGTTGAATGGCATATCCGGAATAACTGTAAAACGTCTGAAAGGTAAGACAAGATACGAAACAAATATAGAAATCCTGAAAGAAGCAGAGGTATATGATGAAGATATTCTGGTTGCCACAGGCATTACCTTTGCCGATAGTCTTTCCGCATCAGCAGCAGGAAAGCCCATACTGCTGGTAGACGGCAAGAAATCATTATCTGCCATTCAGAAAATATATCTTGACAGTCTTTCAACCAATAACCTTTATATTATTGGCGGTACAGGGGCAGTAGGAGAAAACTATGAAAGCGAACTGTCCGCATATGGAAATATAGAAAGGGTAAAAGGCAAGTCAAGATATGAAACATCAGTGGCAATAGCAGAAAAATTCTTTATAAACCCTGATTATGCGGTAATCGCGTATGCCGAAAACTTCCCGGACGGTCTGTGTGGCGGTCCACTGGCAATGACAATGGATGCACCACTTATCCTGACAAAGACAGGCAAACAGGCAGCAGCAAAAGGTTATGCACAGGCAAATAATATCAAAGCAGGTGCTGTTTTGGGCGGTGCAAGCCTTATCAATGACAAAACTGCCAAAGATATTTTTGGCGCGAACAAAATAACACCGGAATCAAAATGCCCTGACTGCGGTTCAGAAGAACATACTGTTCATCCAAAACCACAGCCAACTCCTACACCGAACAATCCACCATTGACTGAAAAACCATCTGTAATTCTTGTATGCGATATTTTAGGTGATAAGTCTTTTAACGATTCTGCTGACGCAGGGCTGAAAAGACTTAAAAACAAAGGACTTATAGATTATAAAGTGTATGAATATGGCTGGGATAATTCAAAAGTGCCAGGAATCCTTTCAGAAGTTTCCACTGAACACGACATAGTTGTCTGCAGTAATCTGTGTTATGGAATGGCTGCAGCATGGATGAGAAATAACGCAGCATCTTATCCGGATACAATGTTTATCCTCTATGATGAACCTGTTGACTTTGTTGATATTCCTAATGTACAGGTTTTGGCATATAAATCCAATGAATCTGACTTCCTTGCTGGTGCTCTTGCTGCTCTTATCTCCGAAACAGGCATTATCGGTTTCGTAGGCGGTATGGAATCTCCAGTTGTTCACGACTTCCTCGTTGGTTACGTTGAAGGCGCTAAATACGTTAACCCAGACATCAAAGTTGACGTTTCCTACATCGGTTCTTACACAGACGCTGCTAAAGGCAAAGACCTGGGTATATCAGCCATCAATAGAGGTGCTGATGTTCTACACGCCGTTGCAGGCTCTGCCGGAAACGGCTACATAGAAGCTGCACGGGATAACGGCAAACTGGCCATCAGTGTAGATATAGACCGGTATGAAGCGTTTAAATATGATCATCCAAGACTGGCAAACGCCATAGTAACATCTTCACTGAAAGACATTGGCAAATCTCTGGAAACAGTTATTCAATCAAGAATTGACGGTAGCTATCGTTGGTCACAGTGTATGTGGTTTGGCGTAGCAGAGGGCTGTGTGGGCATTGCAGAAAACGAAAACTATTTAAAACTGGTTTCCACCGACGACCAGGCCGCTTTGGCAAAAATCAAATCCAGATTGGCCAATGGGGAAATCACAGTTTCTACAGCTTATGGTATGGACAGCGCGACACTAAATGCTCTTATAAATTCTGTAAAATAATCAATATCAGCCGCAGGTTTACTGCGGCTTTTATTTTGTTTTCGTTGAATTACGACATTTTGGTGATATAATTTAAGTATCTATATATGTTATTCCTATGGAGAAATCTATAATGAAACGAATTATTTCTTTATTTTTAGTTGTTATTTTATGGTTGAATATACCTTTACCCGCATTTGCAGCAGATAAAAATATTGTTGATCAGGGTAGCTGTGGCCGGTCTGCCCAGTACACTTTGTACGAAGATGGGCATTTGAGTATCACAGGGACAGGTAGAATTGACGACTACAGCTTTTACGACTGGAACCGGCACTACGGTAAAGAAATCACTTCGCTGGAAATAGCTGATACTATTACTGAAATAGGTCCATTCGCTTTTGGCAACTGCTATTCTTTGGCAAATATTGATTTTCCAGCTGAGTTAAAACTCATAGATTACGGTGCTTTCTCTGAATGCAAGGCACTCGAAACAGTGATTATCCCAGATGGCGTAACTGAAATAGGCCACAGTGTTTTTGACACCTGTTCCAATTTATCAAAGCTGGTTATACCTGCTTCTGTTACAACAATTACTGGCAGACCACTGTATGCTTGCAACAGTCTGAAAACTGCTGGCCCAATAGGCAGTGGCTGTAACTATGAGTTCGGCTGGACAGTGGATATTCCACCATACGCTTTTGCCGGCCTACACAGTGTTACAGAAATCACATTACCTGACACAGTAGAAACCATAGGGGAATATGCTTTTGAATCCTGTGAAATGTTGGATACTGTGATTTTACCTGAAAATTTAAAAATTCTGGGAAATGCCGCTTTTATGTGCTGTTATGGATTGAAAGAAATTACCATTCCTGAAAAAATTACAGAACTGGAAAGAACTTTCAAATACTGCACTGCACTAGAAACAATAGCTGTGCCAGACAGCGTCACATATATGCGGTACACTTTTTCTGATTGTGAAAGTCTTAAAAATGTTAAACTATCAAAAAATCTTAAATCAATAGGTCCTAACAGTTTTGACAGCTGTATGTCTCTTGAAAATATAGAAATTCCGCAGGCTACAAATCTTATTGAAGAAGGTGCTTTTAAGAATTGTTTCAATCTGAAAACTATTCATCTCCCTAATTCAGTAAAAAGAATTTTTGACCTGGCCTTTGACGGCTGTACCAGTATAACTAATGTTTATTATGGTGGCAGTCCTGCCCAGTGGGACAATATGGCAGTAGAAAACTATAACGAGAATTTGCTCAATGCACAAATTCAATACAAACTGCCTGATGCACCTGATAACAACAACGCTGTAGAAAGAATCAAAGGCAAAGACAGATATGCCACATCATTTGAAATTGCGAATAAAACAAAAGAACAAATGGGCGTGGATAAGTTTAGTACTGTAATTATTGCCAGTGGCGAAAAGTTTGCTGACGCACTGTCTGGCAGTTATCTGGCAAAGATAAAAAATGCACCTATACTTATGACAAATGGTAAAGACAGTAACATATCTGATATTAAAAATTATATCCTGGCCAACCTGACAGATGATGGCACAGTGTATATCCTGGGTGGTACTGCTGCAGTAAACCAGCATATAGAAGATACCTTGAAATCTATTCCAAGGGCAAATGTTAAACGACTAAAAGGTAAAACCAGATACGACACAAACATTGAAATTCTGAAAGAATCTGGTGTAACAAACCAAGACATACTGGTGGCAACAGGTACAAACTTTGCAGACAGTTTATCAGCATCAGCTGCAGGTAAGCCAATCCTGTTAGTAGACGGTCAAAAATCACTAACACAATCTCAAAAAGACTATCTGAATTCCCTTGATACTGGCAATCTGTACATTCTTGGTGGCACAGGTGCAGTGGGGGAAAACTATGAAAGTGAACTAGCTGTATACGGTAATGTGGAAAGAATAAAAGGTGCCAACCGCCACGAAACATCAGTGGCAATAGCAGAAAAATTCTTTACAAACCCAAAATCAGCATTGATTGCTGATGCATGGAATTTCCCGGATGGGCTGTGCGGAGGCCCATTGGCCATTTCAATGAACTGCCCTCTGATTCTTACAAAATCTGGTGATTATGATGCAGCAAAATATTTTATGGCCGTAAACGGTATATCTGATGGTGCTGTCCTTGGCGGCATAGCTAGAATTAATGACGAAACCGCCAAAGATGTGTTTGGGGTAAATAAAATACTTAAAAAATAATCAGTAAAACCTACAGAGCATACTGTAGGTTTTATTTTTCATAATTACATTTTATATATTAAAACATTGCGGAAAATCATGTTATTTTTTCTGAATAACCAATCTAACGTATAAAAAGCCGAAAGAATTTACATCTATACTAATTATTGCAAAGTTATCCCCTCTCCTCTACTTCGCTAAACTTTGATTTAGCGAAGTAATTTTTATACTGTCTAAATAAACATTTTTTTATAAAACATCTCAAAAATCCAGCTGATAGTCACTTGTATCAGGCGGTGTATGGTCGTAATCTATTGTTATTTTTGTATTGAGTCGCAGTTCGAAATAATTGACTTCAGTAATATCCTGAACAAACGGATTTCCCTGACCGACATAATATACATATTCTGCCTTCTTCAACTTCAGATATTCTGCTTCAGCTTCTTTTTGCTGTACAGTTAATTCTCTGATATTTATTTCCAATCTTTCATATCTTTTCAAAAAATTTTTAATATCTGCCGCAGAATTTATATTTTCATTTTGTAGTTCTTCCACTATTTTATTTTTTTCTGCATGTAGTTTCGCAATCTCTGTAACACCTGCCCCATTTTCATAGGATTCCTTTATCCGGTAATTTATTTTATTTAGTTCAATAATTATATCCGGTATATGCCTGATACTTTCCCGTACTTTTTCTGATAAATCCAAGTCATTTTTTACCCTATGCAATATTACCCCTATATTATTTATTTTTGTCTTCAGATGATAAATATTATCTATATCATACTGTCTGAACAATGCTATTGTGTCCATCATTGCCTGAGCTTTTTTGTGGGGTGGTCCAAAATATGATTCTTTTGTCGAATAGTCATGATTAATGGCTTCTTTCGCTTGTTCTCTGGCTCTTATACTTTCTAATATCCGGTCAAAACTTAAGGCAGGTATTTTTTGTTCATTAAAACCAACCGCCTCCCATCTGATATTGTGTGCTCTTATCTGTCGTGCCAGGTTGATTTCTGCCTCCTGCATTTCTTTCAAAGCATAGCAGTAGCCTTTCCACCTTCTATATGCTTCATCGGATTTTGCTTTTGATAAAACATAAATCCAATATTTCAATTTCTCACTTTCAGCCTGCAATCTGGCCAATTCTTCCTGTGCCTGATGAAGTTCTCTTAAGTATCGTTCAGGTTTTATTTGCCCTAACCGTCTATTGATACGGTCTATATTGGCTGAATGCTGTGCTGCCAATCGTATGTATTGCTGTCGCTGTCTGGCATCAGCAGTTTCTTTTGCCGCCTTTCTGTTCACAGTAGCCAGTCGATATTCCTCTCTCAACTGTTCCTGCAATAATTGCTTTGCCGGAACTATATACCCGTTTTCTATATGATTAGTTATTCCATTATACAGCTGTAAAATTGTTTTTGATTTTGATGGAGAAAGGGCAATCAAGTCACGATATATTCTGGCATCTTCATCCAGCATTATCTTCCCCTCCCTGACAGCATTATTCCACACTCTAATGTTTCGGTTTGCAATTTCTACATTATTAATGATTTGCTGTGAAGCTCCTTTCTCCTTGTGAATGTAAGGAATAAACAAGCTTTCATCTGGGTCATATACTTTTCTAACCAATTCTGGTGACAAAGTCTCGTTAATCCAGTCACAATAATTCTGCTTCATACGAGCCAGCCATAGCTCTGTGGACATTTCAGCATATTTGCTGCCGAACATATCACTTTTCCACACATCTCCTTTTCTAATTATCCTACATCCTTTTCTTATATTGCCATCAGAATTCAATATGTCTTTCTTTGTACGTACTCTTTTTCCCTGTTCATTGATAAAGTAATTTCTATCAGCAACTATTGTCTTTGGTTGCGGCAACTTCACCCTGTCTGAAATAAGAATATGAACATGACAATTCCCTTTATTTCCCTCCTGCCCTTCATGACTATTGTGCAAACCTACCATACACTCGGTACCTGTCTTTTTAACGGTAAACCGGATAAGGCTGTGTAAGACCTTCATCTGTTTTGTCTCCGACATATCCAGCACTTCATTAGGCAGGTTTACTATAAATTCCACTGCCTCTATCCCCTTGCGTTTACCACTAATAGTTTTCTTTGTGTTTTTTGAATTTTGTTGGCTTTGTTGCGCTAACGCTTTCCAGAACTCCATATCCATATTGCCAGCAGCAAGCACCAGTTTTTCCTGTTGCCTGTCTGGACTACTGATGTAATTCAGCCTGTCGCAACAGTCACGAATTGAACTTATTTTCGCAAAAATATGAGTGGTTTTTTGTTTTTTCATTTTATCCTCCTTTTAAATTGCACCGCAGGTCGCCCGCAGGCCATAAGCACCGCAGGTCGTCTGCCGTATTTTATATATTTCCAACGTGAAATGTGTAAAATACTGATTGGCGCCCCGCCCCGATTATGTTCTGTGATCATAGAAAAATTCAATATATAATATATATACCGCTTTTTTATCAAAAAAAACAAAAAGAGTAATAGAAATTATATAAAAATTAAAACCCACGGATTTCTCCGTGGGTTTTCTGTTATTTGCTTATTTTACAATAACTTCGCTTGCGCTGAAAATATCTTTTGCAGTTGCATCGTCTATCAGACTGGCACCACCAAGTACTGCGCCACTGGTAATGCCTTTAGCCTGCATATATCCTTTTGCTGCTGCCTGCTTGCTTGTCTTTGTCAGGATAAGCGGTGCATCCATTGTCATTGCTAATGGGCCACCACACAAACCATCCGGGAAGTTTTCTGCATAGGCTATTACCGCATAATCAGGACTTGCAAAGAATTTTTCTGCTATTGCCACTGATGTTTCATATCTTGACCTACCTTTTACTCTTTCTACACTGCCATAAACTGCCAGCGCTGTTTCATATCCTTCAGCCACTGCACCTGTGCCGCCTACTATGTAGAATTTTT
>JAFZDX010000107.1 GCA_017560985.1 Oscillospiraceae bacterium | reverse complement strand
GTGGGAACAACAGGGCTCGAACCTGTGACCCTCTGCTTGTAAGGCAGATGCTCTCCCAGCTGAGCTATGCTCCCACACATTATCCTCTTCTAAGGATGCTGGAGCGGGTTACGAGGCTCGAACTCGCTACCTCCACCTTGGCAAGGTGGCGCTCTACCAGATGAGCTAAACCCGCATTTTCGTCACCGAGATTTGGTGGGAACAACAGGGCTCGAACCTGTGACCCTCTGCTTGTAAGGCAGATGCTCTCCCAGCTGAGCTATGCTCCCATAACTCTCGGCAACGTTATTTATTATACCACTATTTTTACTTTTGTCAACACTTTTTTAATTATTTTTTTGAATTTTTTCAAAAAAATTTATTATTAAGTGAAATGATAAATTACTATTTATTTTTAAGTGTTTTTATCATTCTATCCAAATCTTTTTTAGTAAAATAGTATTTGGCATCACAGTACTGACAACCCATTTCGATCTGTTCTTCTTCATCACGCAGCATTTCCAGATCTTTTATACCAATACTGATAAGTGCTTTTTCTACTCTGTCACGGTTGCAGTCACAGTGGTAATGCACTTCACTTTCATCAAGAACATTTGGATTGAAACCATCCAGAATGGTATCTACTACATCATAAACAGTTTTATTGCTTTCAAAGAAAGATGTAATGCTTTTTACATTCTTGATGTTGTTTTCCAGCATTGAAATTTCTTCATCTGTTGCACCTGGGAGCAACTGTAACAGGTAACCACCTGCTCTTTTAATAGAAAGGTCAGGATTTACCAGTACACCCAGCGCACAAACAGTAGGAATCTGTTCTGAATAAGCATAGTATGCTGTAATATCTTCGGCAATTTCACCACTTTCCAGTGGAATGCTGCCAACATATGGTTCTTTAAGACCAATATCTTTTACAACATATAAAAAGCCGTCTTTACCAACTGCGCCACCAACGTCCAGTTTACCGTCTGCACGCAGTGGAAGTTCTACAATATTGTTTTCTACATAACCTTTACAGTTGCCACGACCATCACATCCAACAGTAAGCAGACCGATTGGGCCATCTGCTTTAATACGAAGTGTAATGGAATCGTTTACACTTTTCAGGTTAGCAGCCATCAGCTGTGATGCTGTAAGAAATCTGCCCAGTGCAGCACTTACAACAGCAGATGTCTGATGAATTTCTTCCATTCTTTTTACAATATCTGTTGAGTCAATAACTGTGATAACAACACCGCCCATATCAGATATCGCTCTAATAATTTTAGCCATTATTATGCTCCTTTTTAACCATAAACATATATCGCTGTGTATTTTCTTTTACTTCTTTAAATGATTCGCCATCTATCAGTTTAACAACTTTAAGACCAGCTTTTTCCAGCATTGAAAGTACAGTATCAAGACTGTAATAATACTCAAAAAACTCTTCGCTGTATACGGCACCGGCATGCTTATCATTAATTGTAATTGAAATTTTAGTTCTATTTTCACTTTCGTAAAGAGTATTCTGCCAATGGCAGTCTGCCTCTTCATCTATAAAATCAAAAGTTTCATTTTTAAGAACATATATATGCTTGTACCGTGTATTCATATCAAATATAAATACTCCATCAGGGTCCATAAAAAGAGAAACTCTGTCGAAAAGTTTCTGAACAGCCCGTTGACCTTCAAGATGATTTACTGTATCAAATGTACAGGTAAACAGATCCACAGTACCAAACATATCCAGCTGTGTAATATCCTGTTTCAGTATCTGTACATTGTATGCTTCTATTTCATCTCTTTTGTCAAAGAGAACATCCAGCATTTCATCGGAATTATCAACTGCAATTACGTCAAAACCGGCACTGTTGAAACGGAATGCCAGTTCGCCTGTGCCGCAGCCCAGGTCGCACACAATGCCATTTGTTACACCACCCTGTTTTGCCAGAGAAATTATATTTTTGAACAGTTTGTCATAATCAGCATTATAGTTGAAATAATCATAAAAATAACTGAATTCTTTGTATGACATAATTATTCTCCCAGAAAAGTTTCAATAGTACTGCTTAAAATATCTATTCCGATGTTTTTAGGCGCACTTGTAAGAATAATTTCGGACCAGCTATAACCCTGGCAATATTCTTTAAACTGTTCTACAGCTGCATTTTGCTGTGTTTTGTTCAGTTTGTCGCCTTTTGTAAGTGCGATGATGAAAGGAATTTTATGATGGGAAAGGTACTCCAACATCATATAGTCGTCATCTGATGGCTCTCTGCGACAGTCAATCAGCTGTACCACAAGATTGATGCCACGACCGGTTTCAAAGTATGAGTTGATAAGTTTATCCCATCTCTGTCTTTCTTTATCGCTTACCTTTGCAAAACCGTAGCCAGGCAGGTCAACAATATAAAAATCGTTGACTGTGTAAAAGTTGATTGTACCTGTTTTACCAGGTTCACCAGAAACCCTGGCCAGGTTTTTTCTGTTACAAAGTTTATTTATAAGGCTGGATTTGCCTACATTACTGCGACCGGAAAACACAACTTCCGGTTTAACTGAAGCCGGAAGCTGTTTATTTGTACCGAAAGCAGCAAAAAAATCTGCTTTTTTAATAATCATTTTACACCTAATTAAGATTTACACTGATTGCCTGGTCAATAGTTTTTACAGGCACAAATTTAATCTGTTCTTTAACTTTAACATCTACATCCTGCAGGTTTGGCTGGTTATCATAAGGGATAATAACTGTTCTGATACCTTCTCTGTATGCAGCCATTGCCTTTTCTTTAAGACCGCCAATAGGCAGTACTCTGCCCTGCAGTGTCACTTCACCTGTCATGGCAACATCGCCTTTAACACTTCTTTTTGTCAGTACTGACAACAAAGCTGTTGTAAGCGTGATACCGGCAGATGGACCATCTTTTGGAACAGCGCCTTCAGGTGCGTGAATATGAATATCAATCTTTGAAAAATCAGTTGTGATGCCATATTTTTCTGCATTTGATTTAATATAGCTCAAAGCAATTTTACAGGATTCCTTCATTACATCCCCCAGACTGCCTGTAAGTTCCAGTCTGCCATTACCATTTGGAATAACAGTAACTTCTATTGGCAGCATTTCACCGCCCACACTGGTCCAGGCCAGTCCGTTTGCTACACCAACTGTATCAGTCAGGTCAAGATTGTTTGGCTTGAATTTTTCAGCGCCGAGAAGTTCCGTAACTTTATTTTTGGTAAGAGAAACTTTTGTGGATTTGCCGGATGCTACTATTTTAGCGCACTTTCTCAGCAGGTCAACAATAGTTCTTTCCAGAGTTCTAACACCTGCTTCTTTTGTATAACAATCGATGATTTCATAGATTGAAGCATCGTTGAACTTAACATATGGTTTCATACCATTCTTTTCCAGCTGTTTAGGAATAAGATGTCTTTTTGCAATATTGAATTTTTCTTCCCTTGTATAAGAAGAAAGTTCAATTATATCCATTCTATCCAGCAGTGGAGCAGGAATTGTGCCCATATTATTGGCAGTAGCAATGAAAAACACATTGCTAAGGTCAATAGGCATATCTATGTAATGGTCGTTGAATGCGTGGTTCTGTTCGCTGTCCAGAACTTCCAGCAATGCTGAAGCAGGATCACCACGGAAATCACCTGCCAGTTTATCTATTTCATAAAGAAGAATAACCGGATTGTTTGATTTTGCGTTAATCAGCGAATTTGCAATTTTACCAGGCATTGCGCCTACATAAGTTCTTCTGTGACCTCTGATTTCGCTTTCGTCCCTTACACCACCCAGTGATACACGGACAAAATTGCGACCAAGGCATTCAGCAATGGAAGAAGCAATACTTGTTTTACCTACACCAGGAGGGCCAACAAGACAGATAATCTGACCTTTTACATCTTCTTTCAGCTGACGCACAGAAAGGATTTCAAGAACTTTTTCTTTCACCTTTTCCATGCCATAATGGCCTTTATTCAGTATCTGTTCAGCCTTGATTACATTTGCCTGTTCTTTTGTGGAAACATTCCAAGGCAAAGAAATACAGGTATCCAGATATGTTCTGATAACTGCAGCTTCCTGAGAAGAGCCCATCATTTTAGAAAGACGGTTAACTTCTTTCATAAGTTTATCTGTTTTGTCATCAGACAATCCCAAAGCAATGATTTTTTGTTTGTATTCATCGCTTTCTTTTACAGTATCTTCGCCTTCATCAAGTTCTTCAGAAATTGTTTTCATCTGTTGACGCAGATAATATTCTTTCTGGCTTCTGTCCATTTCAGCATGAACTTTTGATTTGATATCAGCTTCAATTTTAAGAACTTCAAATTCATTTTTAAGGAATTTGAGTACATAATTCATTCTTTTTTCAAGAGAAGATTCTGTCAGTACAGCCAGTTTATCTTCTACCCTGAACATAATGTTTGCGGCGATGTTTTCACAAAGCTGGTTTGCTTCTTCTGAAAGGAAAATTTTTGAAATAACTTCTTTTGACAGTTTTGGAGCAACAGTAAGATAAGCTTCAAACATTTCTTTGATTGAACGCATCAGTGCTTCTGCTACATTTTCTCTGCCAGAGCGAATTTTATTTACAGGATAATGTTTTGTCAACGCACTGATAAATTTAGCATCCTGTTCTATATCAACTGTTTTGGCGCGGTATTTGGCATCTACCATAACCTTAACCAGACCATCCTGTAATTTAAGCACCTGTTTGATTTCAGCAACAACACCTACGTCATACACATCGGCTTTACCAGGGTCTTCTACATCCATATCTACCTGTGGTACAAGATAAATCATTCTGTCGTTTGCCATTGCTTCATTTACGGCATTTACAGATTTTTCCCTGCCCACATCAAAATGAACAATGCTGTTTGGAAAGATAACAAGACCACGCAATGCGATTGCAGGCAAATGCATATATTCACCTATTTTGTCGGTCTTTACTTTTACTTTAACAGACATAATTACCTCCTATTATAATTTGGATACACTTGAATTTATATTATAACAAATTTATTATATTTTTTCAATAGACCTGATTTGAAAATAAAAAGAGACGCCATAAGACGTCTCTTGATTTTAGTTGAATGAATTATCACTGTAACGCTGACGGGCCTGACCATATACATACTGGCAAACACCTGTTTTAACTGCGTTTTTATCCAGGATAACCTTTTCTATTGTATTGTCGTCAGGTACCTTGAACATGGCATCCATAAGACAATTTTCAAAAATTGAGCGCAGTGCACGGGCACCACTTTTTCTTTCGATAGCTTTTTCGGCAATCATTTCCAGAGCATCATCTGTAATTTCCAGCTCTACGTTATCAAGTCCGAAGAGAGCCTGATACTGCTTGATAAGAGAGTTTTTAGGTTCTTTCAGAACTCTTATAAGAGCATCTTTATCAAGGGCAGAAAGAACGGAAACAACCGGCAGACGACCGATAATTTCAGGAATAAGACCGAATTTTACAAGGTCATCTGGTTCAACCTGTTTGAGAACTTTGGAAACATCTTCTTCCTGTTTGGTTTTGACTGTGCCGCCAAAACCAAGTGTACCTGCAACGGAAGTACGTTTAGCGATATGTTTTTCAATACCGTCAAATGCACCACCACAGATAAACAGGATATTCTTTGTGTCGATAGGTATAAATTCCTGGTGAGGATGTTTTCTGCCACCCTGTGGTGGAACAGAAGCAACTGTACCTTCAAGAATTTTCAGCAGGGCCTGCTGTACGCCTTCACCACCTACATCACGTGTAGTTGATGGGTTTTCGCTTTTGCGGGTAATTTTGTCGATTTCATCAACATAAATAATACCAATCTGTGCTTTCTCGATATTGTAATCAGCAGCCTGGATAAGACGTAAAAGTATGTTTTCAACGTCTTCACCAACGTAGCCTGCTTCAGTAAGAGTTGTAGCATCAGCGATTGCAAAAGGAACATTCAGCATTTTTGCCAATGTCTGTGCAAGCAGGGTTTTACCTGTACCTGATGGACCCAGAAGAAGAATATTACTTTTCTGAATTTCTACATCATCAATTTTATTGCCGCTGAGGATACGCTTATAATGGTTATAAACAGCAACACTCAGTGCAATTTTAGCGTCATCCTGACCGATAACATATTTATCAAGGCCCTGTTTAATCTGCAGTGGAGAAAGAATATTTATATCTTCCTGTCTGCTGTTTCTTTTCTGTGGTTTGGAAGATTTTTTTGGTTCCATAAGGCCTTCATCTTCCAGAAGGTCACAGCACAAAGAAATACATTCATTACAGATATTTACACCAGGACCAATGATAATACGCTCTACTTCATTGGAAGATTTACCACAAAAACTACAAGAAATAACCTTATCTTTATTAGCCATATTTCTCCGTTATCTGTGTTCGATTACTTTGTCAATCAGGCCGTATTCGCAGGCTTCCTGTGCAGACAGGAAGTTGTCACGGTCTGTATCGGCAGTAACTTTTTCCAGTGTCTGGCCTGTTCTTTCAGCCAGAATTGTATTAAGTTTTTCTTTCATTTTTATAATTCTGTCAGCATGAATTTTAATATCAGAAGCCTGACCCTGCATGCCGCCAAGTGGCTGGTGAATCATAATTTCGCTGTTTGGCAGTGCATAGCGTTTACCTTTTGCACCTGCTGCCAGCAGAAATGCACCCATAGATGCAGCCATACCGATACAGATAGTAGAAACATCGCATTTGATGTACTGCATTGTATCGTAAATAGCCATACCTGCTGTGATTGAACCACCTGGGCTGTTGATATAAAGATGAATATCTTTATCTGGGTCCTGTCCTTCAAGATAGAGCAACTGTGCAACAACAAGGCTTGCTGTTGCATCGTTTACTTCATCAGACAGCATTATAATTCTATCGTTAAGCAGACGGGAGAAAATATCGTAAGATCTTTCTCCTCTGCTTGTCTGTTCAACTACTACTGGTACTAATGCCATAAAATAACCTCCAATTTCTATCAATAGTTAGTTTAGGCTATAACAGTATAATTATGCGTTTGTGATTTCAGCGTTTGTTTTGATGAAATCGATAGCCTTCTGAACTGCAAGGTCGTGTTTAACTTCTTCAACTGGGATCATTTTTCTCAGTTCTGGCAGTGGGAAGTTGTAAGCTGTTGCAGCTTTCATCAGTTCTTCTTCATATTCTTCGTCAGAAGCTGTGATACCTTCAGCTTTAACTACTGCTTCCAGAGCAAGGCGGATTTTTACCTGTTCTTCAGCCTGTTCTCTGAATGTTTTTCTGAAGCTTTCCATATCCATCTGTGTGTACTGCAGGTACAGTTCGATAGAAAGACCCTGCTGGGACAGTCTGTTAGCAAAATCATTTACCATGTCGTCAACTCTTGTTTCGTACATAGCTTCTGGAATATTTGCTTCCATACCTTCAACAACCTGTGAAACCAGTTTGTTTTCCATATCCAGTTCAGCAGCTCTGTCAGCTTCTTCACCTTTAACTTCTTTGATGTTAGCTTTCAGTTCTTCCAGTGTGTCAAATTCGCTTACATCTTTAGCAAATTCGTCATCGATTGCTGGCAGTTCTTTAACTTTGATTTCGTTGAGTTTTGTTTTGAAAACTGCTGGTTTGCCAGCCAGATCTTCTGCGTGGTATTCTGTTGGGAATGTTACTTCTACATCGAATTCATCGCCTACAACGTGGCCAACGATCTGTTCTTCAAAACCTGGGATAAACTGGCCTGAACCAAGGAGGAGGTCAAAGCCTTCGCCTTTACCGCCTTCAAAAGCAACGCCATCAGCAAAGCCTTCAAAGTCGATGTTAGCTGTGTCATCCAGCTGTGCTGCTCTGTCAGATACAGAAACAAGTCTTGCATTTCTATCCTGCAGGTTCATCAGTTCAGCTTCGATGAGTTCATCAGATACTGGAATAACTGTTTTTTCAACTTTAAGGCCTTTGTACTGACCAAGTTTAACTTCTGGGTATGTTGTCAGAGTAGCTTTTACTGTAAAGCCATCTTCTCTTGTGCATGTTGGGATGTCCAGTTCTGGTCTTGCAACAACTACCAGACCAGCTTCTTTAACTGCATCTTCGTAAGCCTGTGGCAGGATTTCGTCGATAGCATCGTTGAAGAAGATTTCCTGACCAAACATTTTTTCTACAACGTTTCTTGGTGCTTTACCTTTTCTGAAACCAGGAACTGTGATTTCTTTGTTTGCTTTTCTGAAAGCAGCTGTCAGTGCTTTTTCAAATTCTTCTGCTGATACTTTGAATTCAAGTTCAACTGTATTTTCAGCAACTTTTTCATTTCTGATAATTTCCATATTTCTAAAACTCCTTAAATTGTTTTTATCAAAAATTATGGTACCATAGCGCGAAAACGCACTATGACTAAATAATTATATCACACAAAAACAGATTAATCAATTATATATGGACAAAAATCAATGGCATCAGCAGAAATTAATTTGTATTTGGTGCCTTCGTGCACACCATTAAATGCATAATTAATTGTTTTGCCGTGGAGATGTCCGTAATAACATCTTTTAATATTATAATCTTTAAGTGTGTTAATTATATGATTAGCACGCTGGTCCTGATAAACAGTAGGATAATGGAGAAAGACAATTTTCTCTTTATCTGTGTTTTTATTAAAATCCAGCGATGCTTTTAATCGGCCTGCTTCACGAAGAATAACTTTTTCATCCTGCCGCTGACCGTTTTCAAATATCCAGCCTCGGGTACCGCATATAATTTTATCCTCTACCTCATAGCTGTTGTTGTGAAGAAACTTAATGGTATCAAAATTATTTTTCTCCACAAATTCCTGCAGTTTTTTTGCTGTCTGCCACCAATAATCGTGGTTGCCTTTAGATATGATTTTCTGACCAGGAAGATTGTTTATAAACTGAAAATCCGGCAAAACTTCATCTATTGTCAGTCCCCAGGAAATATCCCCAGGTATAACAACAGTATCTGTATCTTTTACAAGTTTGCGCCAGTTTTTTTCAATTCGCTGCCAGTGGTTTTCCCAGCCCTGAAAAATATCCATAGGCTTCTGCACGCCAAAAGACAGATGCAAATCACCTATTACGAAAATTGACAAATTTACCTCCAGAATAAAGTAAAATAATTTGTAATAATTAATTATAACTTATTCCATAAAATAAATCAAATATCGTATCAAAATAAATATTAAGAAAATCTTAATTGTTTGCAGTCTTATATAATGATATACTGTAATTATAAAAATATCCGGAGGTATTTATGAAGCTTTCCTCTTTTGCGTATCTTGCAGCTTTTGGTGTAAAAACAATTCTGTTCAGGCAGAAAAAGCCTATTCTGGGTACAGTGATAGTTACAGATAAATGCAACCTTAAATGCAAACACTGTTCTGTAAACAATATTACCGCAGTTGTACACCCTTATGAACAAATAAAAAATGAAATGCGGCAGCTGTATGATATGGGTGTAAGAATCCTGTTTTTCTGTGGCGGTGAAACATTCCTTTGGAAAGATGGAGATAAAACATTGCGTGATCTTGTTATCGAAGCCAAGGAAATGGGATTTTTAATTGTAAATGTCGTTACAAATGGGACATATCCTCTTGACCTTCCTGAAGCTGATCTGATTTTGCTCAGCCTTGATGGTGACAGAGAAAAACATAATGATATTCGTGGTGACACATACGATCTTATTATGGAAAATATTAAAAATGCAACATCAGATAATATTTGTTTCTATATGGCTATTAATCAGATAAATAAAGACACTGTAAAGCATGTATGCCGAACTGCAAGAGACACCAAAAATGTAAAGGCAGTTTCATTTAACTTCCATACCCCATATCCTGATACAAAAGAACTTGCTTTGACAAAAGAAGAAAAAGCAAAATGCTGTAAAGACATAAAAGATATGATTAAAGAAAAGTGCCCTGTTTTTAATCTTAAAAGTGCATTTAAATATCTTATTAATAATGACTTCCCTACCCCTTGTCATCAGTGTGTTGTTATAGAAGACGGAAAATTAAGCACCTGTGGCAGATGTATTCATGAAGAGGGGCTGTGTGAGCAATGCGGATATTTCTTTGTTGCGGAATACACACTGCTGTTCAGAGGAAATATTAAAATTATATTTGAAATGCTTATGACATATCTCAGATATATTTAAGGAGAAATATGAGTTTAATTACTGATTTTACAAGAATGTGGCTTACACGTTCCACAAAACCTTTTACTTTCACAAATGAATATGATGATTTTCTTCATTACGAAAACTGCGAAAATTTAGGTCTTTATGTACATATTCCATTTTGTAAAAGCATATGTAATTTTTGTCCGTACTGTAAAGAAATATATACTGAAGAAAAATGCAATAAATATATTGATTATCTTTTAAAAGAGATACATAAAGTCGGCAGCCAATATAACGAAAAGAAAATAGTAACAAGTTTGTATTTTGGTGGCGGTACTCCAGCCCTTGCTATTGACAGAATTAAAGAAATTGTGGACACTCTGAAAGAATATTTCACAATTACAGAAGGAATAGGACTGGAGTTGCATCCTGACAACGTAACCATTCCGGTTTTAAACAAGCTGAAAGAAGCCGGAGTAACTAAACTGAGTATAGGTATACAGTCATTTCAGGATAAATACCGGAATATTCTCGGAAGAAAAACAGCTGATGAAGAGAAAATTTTTGCAGCGCTTACTGAAGTCAGCTTTGAAACAGTATCCATGGATTTTATTTTTGCATTGCCGCAGCAGACATTTGACGACCTGAGAAAAGACATTGACACAGCTTTTTCAAATGGCGCAAATCACGTTGCCATTTATCCATTTATTGACTTTACATTTACCAGCAGCACTGTAAAGGCAATGAATAAAAAAGACAAAAGAAAATTATTGGACGAAATCACAGAATACTGCATTTCAAAAGGATATGACCGCAGCTCCATATGGACGTTTGCCAGCGAAAAACAGGCTGAATACTCGTCTATGACAAGAGATAATTTTCTGGGCTTTGGCTGTTCTGCAACAACATTGTTGAAAGATCAGTTCAAAATAAATACTTTTTCTGTAGATGAATACTGCAAGCGAATTGACAGTGATAAGTTGGCTACTTCACTTACAATAAGATTCACAGAAAGACAAAGGATGATATATTACCTTTTCTGGACTGCATACAGCACAAAAGTAAGCGAAAAAGATTTTGAGGTATTCTTTGGCAGAAAACTGAAAAAAATGTATGGGATGGAAATTGCAGTTGCAAAGCTTCTTGGCTTTATCACAGAAAAAGACGGTATTTATTCTATGACCTTAAAAGGCGCATTTTATTATCATTATTACGAAAATTTCTATACCCTTTCCTACATTGATAAAATGTGGGGAATTATGAGAAAACAGGCTTTCCCTGAAAAAATTGAATTATAAAAAAGCGGACTGAATTTCAGTCCGCTTAAATATTTAATTACAATGTAATTTTAAGAAATGTTTTCTTGCCTTTTTTAACGATAAATGTTTCGCCAAATGCTGCTTTATCCCATGCAGCATCAATAGCTTCAATTTTTTCATCATTTACAAGGATACCGCCCTGGAGAACAAGACGTCTTGCTTCTGATTTGGATGGAGCAAGTTTGGATGCAACCAGCAGATCAAGGATAGCGATTTTGCCATCTGTAAAGTTTTCATCAGAAAGTGCAAATGCAGGCATTGTATCGCTGTTTGCAGCACCGGAGAAAAGTTCACGTGAAGTTTTCAGAGCCAGGTCTGCGTCTTCTTTGGAGTGAATCATTTCTGTCAGGATGTATGCAAGTCTTTCTTTTGCTTCGTTGAATGCAGCGCCGCCTTTTTCAACATAAGCATCGATTTCTTCCAGGGGGATAAGTGTAAGCATACGCATACAGTTTGCAACGTCAGCATCATTGATATTTCTCCAGTACTGGAAGAATTCGTATGGAGTAGTTTTTGTTGGGTCAAGCCATACAGCACCTTTAACTGTTTTACCCATTTTTACGCCGTCAGCAGTTGTGAGCAGGTTGAATGTTACACCGTAAGCATCTTTACCGTCTTTTTTACGGATAAGTTCTGTACCTGCAAGAATGTTTGACCACTGGTCAGAACCGCCAAACTGTGCGATACAGCCGTAGTCATTGAACAGACGGTAGAAGTCGTAACCCTGCATAAGCATGTAGTTGAATTCTGTAAATGTAAGACCGATATCTCTGTCCATTCTTACTTTGAAAGCATCAGCAGACAGCATTTTGTTTACAGAGAAATGCCAGCCTACTTCACGCAGGAAGTTAACATAGTTAAGTTCCATCAGCCAGTCAGCATTGTTCAGCATAATAGCTTTGCCTTCAGAGAAATCAAGCAGTTTTTTCATTGTAACTTTGAATTTTTCGCCGTTAGCATCAATTTCTTCTCTTGGCATAATACGACGCATATCAGCTTTACCGGAAGGGTCACCAATCATACAAGTGCCGCCGCCGATAAGAGCGATTGGTCTGTGACCGTACATCTGCATATATCTCATAACCAGCAGCTGCAGGAAGTGACCTACGTGAAGGCTGTCAGCTGTTGGGTCAAAACCGATGTAGAATGTGATTTTTTCTTTTTCCATCAGTTCACGTACGATTTCTGGGTTTGTAACGCCTGCAATAAGACCTCTTTCTACCAGCAGGTCAAAAGCGTTATCAGGTAATTTCATGCCATTAAATTCCATTATTAAGTCCTCCTTAAAAATCTTTTTTTCAGCTGGCGGGCAAAATGGAAATAAAAAAACGCCGCCTGCCGTTCTGGCAGAGGGCGTTAAATATAACACGGTACCACCTCTGTTTACGGAATATCTCGCAATAATCCGTCTCACAAAGTACAAAGACTTTTTGTTCTGTAACGGGAACTGCCGTCAGCGCCTACTGTAATTTCGGACTGCCGCTCTAAAGGGTATTCGCTGAAAACTCAAGTCGTGCTTTCACCAACCGCACTCTCTCTAAACCGCACTTTTCCAGTTACTTGTCTTTGTCATAGCGTTTTAATATATGAATTATGATAGCACTGTGATAAAAAATTGTCAACTGTTTTTTGCAAGTGATATCATTTCACGGGCGTTCATAAGGGCAGTCTGGGAAATATTATCACCTGAAATAATTCTGGCAACTTCCCTTTCCCTTTCAGTTTCATCCAGTAATGTAACTGAAGTGTATGTAGAATCATCCCTGGTGTTTTTTTGAATAAAAAGATGGTTATCAGCGAAAGCAGCTATCTGTGCAGAGTGTGTAACGCACAACACCTGCTTGCCTGCTGAAGTTTGTTTTAAAAGTTTACCTATTTTCATTGCGGCTGAACCAGAAACACCGGTATCAATTTCATCAAAAATAAGTGTGTGTGTATCTTCTTTTTCAGCCAGGACACTTTTTATTGCAAGCATAATTCTGGACAATTCGCCACCAGAAGCAATCTTAGCCATAGGCTTGGCATTTTCGCCTTTGTTGGTGGAAATAAGAAATTCTATATCATCCTTACCGTCAGAACTATATTTTTTTTCTTCGCAGGAAAGATAAAGTTTAACGTCAGGCATATTGAGAAATACCAATGATTGTTGGATTTCAGATGCAAGTTTATCAAATACATCTTTTCTGTTCTGTGTCAGTCTGCCTGCAGAAATGGACAGCTTGTCCGTAATTACTTTTCTTTTGTCATACAGTTTTTCCAGTTTTTCCCGGGCAAACTCTATTTTTTCCAGTTCCTTTTTACTTTCTTCATAAAACGCCAATACATCTTCAACTTCAGGGCCATATTTACGTTTCATTCTATAATAAACATCAAGTCTTTCTTCGATAGTATCGATATCAGAAATATCAATATCAAAGTCATCCATAAAACTTTTAAGCTCAAAACCTGCGTCCTGTGCTATAGCAGCGGCATCATTCAGTTTTTCACTGATATTGGAAAGAACTTCAGCAAAAGAACATACTTTTTCTGTACTCATTGCAGCTTCCTGCAAGGCTGAAAGACCGCCAAGAATATCATCGTCACCAAAAAGATAATTATAGGCATCTGAAAGAGAGGAAAGAATGTGTTCTGCATTTTTTATAAGCTGTTTGTCATTGTTCAACTGCTGTTCTTCTTCAGCTGAAAGCTGAGCATCTTCAATTTCCTGGACCTGAAAAGACAGTAGATCCAGTGTATTCCGTTTGTCCCTGTCTATTTCTTCCAGTTCTTTAATCTGTTTTTCAATAGAAATGTATTCTTTATATAACTGACCATATGTAGCTTTTATAGCCGAATCTGTTCCGAAAGAATCAAGAATTCCGATATGTTTTGATGGAGTAAGAAGACTCTGGCTGTCGTGCTGACCGTGAATATTGATAGCATCACTGAAAAGTGTTTTCAGCACAGAAACAGGATAAGGCACAGCATTTATTCTTGCTGTACTTTTGCCTTCTGCTGTAATCTGACGTGATACTATGCATTCATCACGCAGATCAATATCCATTTCCAATGCTTTGTCAATTATACTCTGTTCCAGATTTTCAAACACAGCAACAATAGATGCTTTATCTGCACCTGTTCTTACAATATTTTTTGAAATTCTTTCGCCCATTATGGCATTGATAGAGTCAATAATAATGGATTTACCAGCACCGGTTTCGCCTGTAAGGCAAGTAAAACCTTCGGAAAAGTTTATACTGGCTTTTTCGATAACCGCCACATTTTCTATAATAAGTTCACAAAGCATTTAAATACCCTTTATTTAATATACTGTTTCAGTTTTTCACACAGATTGTGTGCAATTTCTTCTGTTCTTACAACGATAAAAATTGTGTTTTCACCTGCAAGTGTACCTACAACACCATCCCAATGAAGGTTGTCAAACACTTCACATGCAGCCTGTGCCATAGCAGCCCGGCATTTGATAACAATTATATTGTTTGCATAATCAACAGATTTGATTGATTCAGAGAAAATAAAGTCAAAACGAGTAAAAGTAGCTTTTGTATCTTCAACAATGGTATTCTGTGCATATTTATATTCGCCGTTTGAAGATACAATTTTTACCAGATTAAGTTCTTTGATGTCTCTTGAAACAGTAGCCTGTGTTACCTTAAAACCTTCTTTTTTAAGATAGTCCAGAAGAACTTCCTGTCTGTCAATATTGAATTCGCTGATAAGAGAAAGTATTTTTTTGTGTCTGGCCTTTTTCATGGTAAACTCCTTTTACTATATATTATCTTGATTTAAGTTTTTTATCTACTTTTTCAAACTGCCCAAATTTGCCCAATGTATAAATAGATACAAATTTATCTGACAAACGTACAGTCACTTCATCTTCACTGTTTAATTCTATGTGGTCTGCACCATCAAAAGCAATATATGCTTTGTTGTCACTTCTGTCACTGGCAGAGATCGTAATATGTTTATCTTTGCCAAGAACCATAGAAGTTCTGTTCAGGCTGTGTGGAGCAACCGGGCTTATTATCATAGCTTCAAGATCGCTGTCCACAATAGGCCCACCTACAGAAAGTGAATATGCTGTGGAACCTGTTGACGTGGCAATGATTACGCCATCACCGGAAAACTGCATTATCTGGCTGCCATTTGACTGTAAAATCAACTGTACAGTATTACTGTAAATATTTTTTGATACAACAAAGTCATTCAGACAATATTTCCAGTCACGATCATTAACTTTTACCTGTATGAAGTGGTGTCTTTTCACAGTGAAAACATCACTGTTTTCAATTTCTTTAAGAAGATCAAGTTCATTTCGTTCAATGGCTGTAAGAAATCCCAGGTGACCTGTATTGATACCAAAGATAGGTTTATTAAAGTCAGATGCCATTTCGCCTACATTCAATAGTGTACCATCACCGCCCACAGTGATAATTACATCGCACCATTTAATACCTTCTGTTTGTGAAACAGCACATCGGTCTGTAGTTACAATATCACCTAGCTTATCATCACAGCACAGCATATATTGATGATTTGAATTATCAAGTATCTCCAGTACCTGTTTTACAACGCTTAAACTGTTTTCTTTTAAAAGATTAATTTTGAGAAAAAATTTCATTTTATTCACCAAGATGTTCTTTGGCCCGCAGTACAACTTCGTCAATGTCCTGCTGTGTTACAGTTGCTTTTTCACTGTCTTTTGAAATAATTATAAGGAACTCGATATTTCCTTCCGGTCCTTTTATAGGTGAAAATGTAAGATTATGAACATAAAAACCGAATTCGTTAGCATAACCGATAACATTTTCGATTACTTCTTTATGTACAGCACTGTCACGTACTACACCTTTTTTCCCTACTTTTTCCCTTCCTGCTTCAAACTGTGGTTTTACAAGACAGGCACCTATAACATCATCTGTTGATATTGCGTATGCAACCGGGAAAATATGTTTCAGTGATATAAATGATACGTCAACACTGAAAAAGTTAATTTTTTCATCCAGCATATCAACTGTTACATTGCGTATGTTGGTTTTTTCCATATTTTTAACTCTTTCATCACTGCGCAGTTTCCAGGCCAACTGGCCATAGCCAACATCAACAGCATAAACTTTCTGTGCACCGTTTTGCAGCATACAGTCTGTAAATCCACCTGTGGATGCACCTATATCCATACAAACCCTGTCTGTAAGGTCAAGACCATACTCATTGATGGCTTTTTCAAGTTTCAATCCACCACGGCTTACATATTTCAGGTCTTTTCCGCGCACTTCAACTATATCTGTTTCTTTAATCATAGTGCCGGCTTTATCGGCTTTCTGATTATTTACAAACACGATACCAGACATAATCAACGCCTGGGCACGTGTTTTGGAAGGTGCATAGCCTTGTTCAAAAATGTATTGATCCAATCTGATTTTCATTATTCACCTTTTATATCATTAATAATACTTTCATAATCAAGGCCGCACAATTTCCACAGTTGTGGAACTGTAGCCTGTTTAATTACATAATTTTTTACACAGTGACAGCGATATTTGAATGTAAAACCATCTTCCAGAAGTTTAATTCCAAATCTCTGAGCTACACCGCCATTTTCTACATGTTCTTCGTAGAAATGAATATTTTTATATTGTTTTGCAATATTAACTGCTCCTTCTGGAACAGGGTTAACAATATTAAGTTTCAGAATATCAGCAAATATACCTTGTTCCAGTAATTTATGTTGTGCCTCAAGACACTGAGTAAAATGTCTGCCATAACAAATAATCAGATTATTTGTAGTATCACCTGAGGAAATCAGGTCAAACTGATTACCAGTACACTGATATTCTTTTGTATTTTCATCTTGTCCACCACGGCTGTATCGGATTACTTTTGGACCATTGACATTATCAATAAGCCAATTCTGCCACCAGACAAGTTCATTGTAGTTTGAAGGACACACAACAGGAGTATCTGCATAATTCGCAAATATGCCGATATCGTGTATACCCTGATGAGTTTCACCGTCGCCAGGTACAAGTCCTGCGCGGTCAATGCCGAACATAACATTCAGATTCATCAGCATAACATCATGGATATACTGGTCCATTGCACGCTGCATAAATGTAGAATACAGACATACAACTGGCTGTAAACCGGCTTTTGCAAGGGCTGCAGCAAAAGTTACCGCGTGTTCTTCAGCCATACCAACGTCAAAAAATCTGGATTTATGGTCACGATAGAAAAATTGAAGACCCGTTCCGTATTTCATTGCGGCAGTAATTGCACACAATTTTTCATTGGTATTTGCTTTTTCTGTAAGATTTTTACCAAAAATAGTTGAGTATGAATCTTTCGGAGCAGCATCAGGATCTGGTACATTATCAAGATCAAATGCACTTACACCATGGAATTCGCCAGGATTCTGTTCTGCCGGTGCATAGCCTTTGCCTTTGGTAGTTACAGCGTGTATAAATACAGGACCATTTACCCTTTTAGCTGCTTCAAGTGCAGAGCAAACTATATCTACGTTATTACCATCTTCAACCTGATGGTATGTAAAACCAAGATCTTCAAAAAAAGTACCAGCCCGATAAAGATTTCTTCTGATAAAACTTTTTGATTTTACAAGAGTATTGATAGCGAATTTACCTGCAACAGGCATTTTTTTCAGAACATTATAAACGTTTTCTTTAATGTTAAGGTATTCATTGTTGGTTCTTAATTTGGAAAGATATCCAGGAACGGCACCAACATTTTTAGAAATGGACATTTTATTGTCATTAAGTATGATTATTAAATTGTCCAGGGACTTGTCAACATTGTTCAGTCCTTCATAAACCATACCACCGGTAAAAGCACCATCGCCAATAACTGCTACTACATATCCATCTTCAGATTTAATTTTTTTAGCTTTTGCCAGACCTATAGCCAGGGAAATTGATGTACTGCCGTGACCTGCAATAAAGATATCATCTTCACTTTCTGATGGTGCTGGAAAACCAGATATACCATCAAGTTTACGCAGACCAGCAAATTTTTCCCTGCGGCCTGTATATAATTTATGTGTATAACACTGATGACCTACGTCAAACACAAACTGATCCTGTGGAGTAGAAAAGCTGTGATGCATTGCAGTAATCAATTCAACAGTGCCTAAATTTGCAGAAAGATGACCGCCAGTTTTAGAAACATTTTCGATAAGAAATTCTCTAACTTCATTGCAAAGCTGTGGCAGTTTTGCATATGGAAGATCTGAAACATCTTTACTGCAATTAATTGAATTTAACAAAGGGTAATCCATATTTATATTCCTTTAAACATCATTGCAATAGTAATACCAAGAGCACAGCCAGCCAGAACTTCCAAAGGAGTATGCCCCAGAAGTTCTTTAAGTTGATTAACGACCTTACCTTCTTTGTTGTAATTTTTCATAAGTTCAACAGCGAGCATATTTATCACTTTAGCCTGCTCACCAGCTGCACGTCTGACACCCATGGCATCATAAATAACCACACATGCCAAACCAAATGCAAGTGCAAATTCAGGTGAATTCAATCCACAGAATCTACCTGTTGAAACAGCAAGTGAACTTACAAAAGCCGAATGGGCACTTGGCATACCGCCAGCTCCAACAAGGCGTTCTGCGGTGAAATCCTTTGTAATAAGGAAATCAATGATTGTTTTCAGTACCTGTGCAGTTGCCCAGGATAACGCTGAAGCCATAAAAATATAGTTGTCTTTTAATTGGTTTATTATTTGCAACATATTTTAAAATCCTAATTTTTTCTTTCTAACAGGTAAGAAGTGTACTTGATCAGTGCCTGTGATTTATCACCAAAAGCAGCAGAAAGTGCTTCATTTGCCTGCTGTGTTAAATTATTTGCTATTACTTTGGACTGCTGTAGACCATAAAGAGTAATAAAAGTTGATTTATTGTTTTCACTGTCACTGCCGACAGGTTTTCCCAGCTGCCGCTGATCACCCTCTACGTCAAGAATGTCATCCACAATCTGGAAAACAAGCCCGATGTTGTCAAAAAACAGTTCCAGTGCATTTCTCTGATTTTCAGTAAGTTTGGAGTCAATACTGCCCAGTATACCGCACAGTGAAATCATTCTACCGGTTTTATGACGATGTATTGTATCAAGTATTATTTTATCGGCAACTTTATCTTCATATTCAAGATCCAGTTCCTGGCCATAAATCATACCCATAGGACCCATTGCTCTTGTTATAGCCTTCATTGCCCTAATCTTTGAAAGGTCATCGATATTTTCATCGTTTACAATAGTTTCAAGACCAAGACCGATAAGTGCATCTCCTGCAAGCAAAGCGGTATCTTCTCCAAAAGCTTTATGGCATGAAGGTTTGCCACGACGCATATCATCATTATCCATACATGGCAAATCATCGTGGATAAGAGAATAGCAATGTATCATCTCCACTGCGCTGGCAAGGCGGAGATATTTTCTCCAGCCTTTACCACACATTTCAGCTGTCATAAAAAGTAATATAGCCCTGATTCTTTTGCCTGCGTTCAATAAAGAGTATCTTGCAGCATCCGCTACTGAAGATTTTTTATAAAAATATTCATCACAGCATAAAGCAAGTTCTTTTTCAATAGCATCTATATAAATTTTTGTGTCCATATTATTCTACCTCCAGCAGATTGCCTTCGATATCACTGATTTTTATCTGTGCCTGTTCAAGTTTTGAATTGCAAAACTTCAAAAGTTTTACACCTTCAGCATATAATTTTAGCGATTCATCTAATGTAACATTGTTTTCTGAAAGAATTTCAGATATTTCTTCCAGTCTTACCATTGCTGATTCAAATGTCTGTTTCATAAAAATTTATATTTTCCTTTTTCTGACTTTTGTGATTTCGCAATCCAATTCCTGGCTGAAAGTCACTATTTTAGCGGTTTCTCCTGCTATAAAGGTATATTCCTTTACAGCTGTTTCACCTTTATAAATCATCGCATACCCTTTTTTCAGATTGTTTAAAGGGCTTTGATTTTCCAATATCTGTGTTCTGGAATAAATTTGTTGTTCAAGTTTTTCAATTTTCCTTTCAACAGACTTTTTCATACTATCCTGTAGTCTGGAAAGAAATTCTTTATTATGGTTTACTGTATTTTTAACTGATGAAAAACCATCAGATTTTTCTATAAGAGCCAATTTATTTTTATATAAATCTATATTCCGATTAATCTGTCTGCTATTAGATTTTTCTATAGAAGCAAGTTGCATTTTTAAAGAATATATATCCGGTAAAACTATTTCTGCAGCCTGGGTAGGTGTAGCAGCCCTGACATCACAAACAAAGTCGAGAATAGAAAAATCTATTTCATGTCCTATTGCGCTTACCGTAGGCTTTTTACATGCAAATGCTGTTCTGGCAATCACTTCACTGTTAAACACCCACAGATCTTCTCTGCTGCCACCACCACGGGTTATTATAATTACTTCTATATCATCTATTGAATCCAGCTGTTTTATAGCACTTATAATAGTAGGTTCTGCCTCTGCTCCCTGTACCATACATGGTGCAAGCACGATTTCTGCGCAAGGAAATCTGCGCTGAGCTGTACTGATTATATCGTGTAAGGCTGCACCTTTGGCGGATGTTGCCACACCTATTTTAAAAGGAATTTGTGGTAATGGTTTTTTCTTATCTATATCAAATAAACCTTCTTTTTCCAGCTTTTCTTTCAATCTGTCAAAGGCCATCTGGTATGCACCGGCCCCACTGAGAAACATATTGGTAACATAAAGCTGGTATGCACCATCACGTTCATAAATAGATACTTTGCCTCTGACAACTACTTTCATACCATTTTCAGGTACAAAACCAAGTCCTCTTGCATAACTTTGAAACATAACAGCTTTTATGGTTGATTTTTCATCTTTCAGAGAAAAATAGCAATGACCGGATGGGTATTTTTTAAAGTTTGAAAGTTCGCCTTCCACAGCTATATTTATTAAATTAGCATCATTTTCAAGTTTAGATTTAACGTATAAGTTAAGCGATGTAACAGACAGAATATCAGCCATTTGTAACCTTCCTGTGTGCATTTACAGCAACACCTATCGCATTGTCGCTGGAAAACTGCGGCTTTACAAACATTGCGCCAGGAATATTTTCAGTTACTATGCTTTTTATCACACTGGAACTCATAACCCCACCGGCAAGAACCAATGGCATATCGCCCAGATCTTCTTTAACGTTTTGAATGATTTTAATAAGGGTTTTGGCAATAAATGTAAGGCAGTATTTGCATACATATTCTTTTGAATATCCCTGGCTGAGTAATTTATCACACTGATTTTCAAGCCCTGATAAATTACAGTTATAGCCTTTTACGCTGATTTTCAGATTTGAAATTTTATCATCACAGTTTTCAGCAAGATCTGAAACATACTGACCTGCCGGAAAAGGAAAACCTAATTTCACACCGAGCCTGTCCACGGCCTGTCCAGCAAACAAGTCCATAGATGACCCTAATGTTTTTTTTACAACTCCATTTTCAGCCAGAAGAATATCTGTAGTTCCGCCCGAAACATGAAGCATAAGTAGTGTTTTATCAAAAAGTTCTTCTTTATTTAAATCAAACAGCGCACTGGTAAGATGCCCTGTCTGATGTGAAGACTCTATAACCGGAACTCCCATTGTTCCGCCGATTGAATACGCACTCATTTTTCCTGCAAGAAAGCAAGGCATATAAGAGTCAGTATCATCTTTAGGTCTTACTGAAACGCCAACAGCACCAATATCTATTCCTTTTAAAGAATCAAAGATATTGGTGAGGTTTTTAATATGTTCAAACAAAGCCTGTTGCTGGCGCAGACCTATCTTCCCTTCCTCAACGGGTAAAAATCTTTTTTCAGAAAAGATAACCTTATGAGTATCATTGTCCACCAACGCAACAGACGTTGCATAATTGCTGGTATCAATTCCGAGGGTAATCATTACTATTTGCCACGCAGTTCTTTTGAAACGGCACCCAATACACCGTTTACAAACTGATAGTCATTTTCGCCTGCAAATTTTTTGCAGATTTCAACAGCTTCGTTAATGATTACGCTATCCATATCTTCTGGTGAATACATCATTTCTGCTGTAGAAAGACGAAGAATTGCACCACAAACACGAGAGATACGGCTTGTAGTCCATTTTTTAAGTTTGGACTGAATCATTTCATTTACTTCGTCTGCGTGATCGTAATATGTTCTGATGAGGTTAAGAGCAAATTCATCCAGCATATAATCTTCGTATTCTGGTAATTCCTGTGTTACTGCCAGAATATCATCCAGATCATTGGCACTGAAACTTGCTTCAAAAACCGCAATAAATGCATTTTCTCTTGATTTATGTCTTGTCATTTTTTATTCCTTATATCCTTTAGGCTTTTGTTATTCTTCTGTAACAGCTTCAACGCCAGTTACAACCACATTTACTTTAGATACAGTAACATCTGTCATGTTCTGTACATTAGATTTAACAGCCTGCTGAACTTCTTTACAAAGTGCAGGTAATTTAATACCATATTTTACCACAACATGAACTGTGATATCAGCAACGCCATCAAACATATTTACTTCAACGGCTTTTGGCAGATTTGTTTTTGCAAGAAAGCCTTTTACGCCTGATGAACCAACAGAAACATTGCTGATACCTTCAATTTCCATAGCTGCAATTTTTGCAATTTTTTCAATAACAGTAATAGAAATTTTAAGGCCACCTTCTTGTTTAACGCTGTTTTTTAATTCCATATATTGTTGCCTCCTGTATATTTAAAAACTAAAAATCAATGTATAATTTGCAAGATTTTGAATATATCCTGTAAATTTTGTATTTGATTATTTAATATTATACCACTAATGCATAAATATAACAACACTAATTTACTTCTACTACAACAATATTTTGTGAAGAAATTGAAGTTTTTGACAGTACAACATCTCGTATCTTTGACACATCAGCTTTGGACAGTTCTCCTTTTACCGGCCTTACAGCAAGACTTATTTTGTTATCTGATATACTGGCCACACAATCCCGGAAACCTTTAGCTTTCAACATATTTTCAATATCAGTTTCATTTGTCATATTCTGTATTATCTGCGACAATTTTTCAGTTGCCTGTTTTTTATCTATATCAGACAATTTTGTATTTTTTAATGTTTTTTGTAATGTATCCAGGGCTTCGTCCCTGGTCTTCTGACGTGAAAGCCTTGCCTGTTCAAAATACTTATCGCTGTCAGTTTTTGTAGTGGCAACCAGTTGTGCATCTCCATAGTTCTGGGTTTCATAATCTTCTTCTGTTTTCAACAGGTCGCTTTCATCATTTATCCGTGTATTGACTTGCTGTGTTATTTCATCTGTAAGTATGTAGGTATCTGCACCTGCTCGCGAATACTGCCAGTTAAGATAAACTGCAACTATCATTGCAAAACTTAAAATGATTAATGATGCCTTTCTTTGTTTCTGTATGTTTTTCATAATTTCCTCCTGATTAATGCATTTTAATTACACAAATCCTGTTTGATGTAACATTTAAAGCAACACTCACAGCATTTGTAATATCACTTATAACCTTTATGTCATCTGCACCTTGGCAAACAACAACTACACCCTGTACAACAGGTTCCATTGTTTTTTCTATTAATGCAGTCTTTTCACTGCCATTTGTAACCATTACTATTTCATTTTCGTAGGTTTCTCTTTTGGTAAATGAATCATCAGATGAATCAGTGTTTGATTTTTCATCTACAGATTTTTTTTCTTGCCAGGCATATATGTTTTCTTTTCCGCCTTCCAGTGTAATCATAACCTTCACTTTACCTGCTCCATTCACCATCGATAGTAAACTCTCAAGTTGTGCTTCCATTTCCTGCTGGTATTGTGATGCTGTAAATTCTTCACTGATTACCTTTTTATCTTTTGGTAATAAATCTTCTGCAGAAAGCAGTAAAATTCCCATTGCACCCATAATCAGAATAATATTTATCCTGTTCTTTACCAAGATAAGTTGTATTTTTTCTTTTAAAACATCATTCATTTTAATCTCCGAATAACAGGTTTCCATAATCTGACAACAATTCTTTAACCATATTTTTCTGTGTATTATCTACACCATAAATATTGATGCTATCAATATGTAAACCTTCACTTTGTTTATGTATATGCACTTCAATCCGGTTATAGGATATTTTTTTACTTTTCAATGTTTGAGCTATAAATTTTCCCAATTCTTTTTCGCTGCTTTCTATTACATAATTTTCAGCTTCAATGGAATAATCTTCAGAATCCACATTTTGGATTTTAAGCAGATTGTAACTATTCCCGAATAATATAAAAAAATTAGAGATAATATAAATTGCAACTGTTAGTCTGATGGTTTTCCGTGTATATTCTGCAGGGATAAATTCGCCTAAAACACCGGATATATATCCAGTGAGGCAAAGAACACCTATAAATTTATATAATAATTCCATTTTACACTCCATTGGTTACTGCCAGAATTATGGTTATGGAAAATATAAGCATCACCATATAAAGCACCACTATTGAAACTATGAGCTGAATAACATCTGAATAGCCCTTGATGCATAGTTTTATTGTATGCGCATCGAATATATCCGCCCGTATGTACAGCACATTTAATGTCAGATAGTAAATAGCCAGAAGCAAAAGAGATGGAACAAATATGGCTGCGATTGTCATAAGACCTGCTGCCCCTGCAAAGCCTTTAATAGCCTCCATACTGGAATATACGCTGCTTACTGCGTCCTGTAGGGCTGTTCCAATAACAGGTATCGCACTGCCTGCCAGTATTTTTCCTGTTTTGACAGCTATTGTATCCTTTCCTCCTGTTATAGTTGTCTGCACAGTTAGAACAAAACAAATAACTGATACAGATATTTTCATAATGTTTTTCACTGTTTTTACATAAAATTCATTTATGGACCCTAATCTTATATTTGAAGACAACGCATTCGATATTATCAGTGCAAAGTAAAGTTTAAGAGATGGAATTATTATATCAATGCACAAATTTGAAATAAAAACCATTGATGATAGAAAAAATCCTGTATAAATCTGAGACGAAAACACTTCCCCACTGGCCAGGCATATGCCAGAATATACTGGCAGAAAACTGATCATAAAATTTTTTATCGAATACAAATTTTCGCTTATTATTTCTATTACAGAATTTAAAGGTGTCAACAGATTCAGAAAAACTATTACAGTGCACCGGCTCTGATATACTGTATTTATCGTATATTTGTTTTCATACAAAATCTGGACAATACTGTAAAGAAATATAATTGCAAGAATTTTAACTCCCAGTTTCAATGGTGCAGAGATATTGTCGGTTATCTTATCTTTCAAATATTCTAAAATCTGTGAAATTGATATATCTGAAATATCTGTTTTTTCCGTATACTGCTGTGTAAGTTCATTTATCTTATCTGAAAATTCTTCTGCTGCATTTGCGCGCAAAGGAAACACAAACATAAGAAAAACTATAAGTACCGTAAATAACTTTTTCATACAATTAACTTTCCTATAATTTCCAGCACTTGAGAAAAAAGCGGCAATGCCAGAGTTATAATGGCGATTTTTCCCGCTAAAATCATCTGATTAGCCAATGTTCTGTTACCATTATCCATTGCAAGGTCTGCAATAAGCCGTGTGATAATGCTGATTCCCATAGATTTGAATATAACGCTTAAGTCATTATCTATATTTTCGGTAAAAATAATTTTAATCCTGTCTATAACAGGAATAATGGTATTTAGTATTACAAGTATAATAGCTGTGCTGGCAGCTATGGTAACCAAAGCCGAAATGGGTTTATCATAAATTGGAAGACAGGCTATAAGTATAATACAAACAAATATAATAAGTGCAATTTTTATAAAATCCATATTAAAGCTCGAATAGATATTTTATTGTAACAAACAATTCCTTTACCTGATTAAGCACCATAGACAGTACCACTATAAGACCTGTTAACGTAGTAAGCATAGCCTGGTCTTCCCTGCCAGACCTGACCAGTACCTGGTTCAAAACCGAAATAATAATACCGATTGCTGCTATTTTAAAAATCAAATCAACATTCATTTTTTACTCCTATATAAAAACAATTACAGTTATCAGTCCCAAGGAAACTCCAGTAAGTATAAATGTTTTCTTATTGTCAATATAGAAATTTTTAAATACATTTTTTTCATATTCTATCTGTGTGACAGCTAATGCCAGGTATTCCTGTTCTTCTTTTTTGTTCCTTTTCCCGGTATCTTTCAGTATGTCATCAGCCAATTTATACCGTTTGTCATCGACCAGAAAACAGCACCAGGGCGAACTATAATATTTCAAACAATTACATTCTTCAAAGACCGAATTATATGTTCTCCCAGCAATACAAGCTGTTTTCATTTTATTTAGTATCCATAAAATATCATCAAGATACATAAATGTAATATAGCTCGCCAGTAATTTAAAACACACAAGATAAATCATTGATAAAACTATCAATACAGAACCCAATACTTTACAAATCATAAACATCCTTTATAAAAAAATCATTGCCATAATTGTCAAGGAAAACTATCTTATCGAACACCTGATAATTTAATAATACATTTATATTTGGTTTATTTTTCAGTGCATTGATATCATCAGCGTGTACTGTACATATAAATTTTGTACCGCTGTTAAGCCGATTCAGAAGTGCTGTTGTTTCTTTATCGCTGCCAATTTCATCACATACTATATAATCAGGATTCATAGTTCTCAGAGCCTGCATTACTCCAATATGTTTCGGCTGGTTAATAATAAAATCACAGTTTAAAAATCGTGAGTATAATTCGTTTCTTTCATCGCAAACAACAACAATGTAGTCACACAATGCAACACAAATATTTTTAACAAAATTAGTTTTACCTGTATGTGGCTTACCTGCTATCAACAGACCTTTATGAAAATCCAGAATATTCCTGTTGACTTCTACCATATGAAAACCCGACAGGCGAATATTCATAGATATAATTTCGCTTAAAACGGTTTTCCCTTGTAAATCAGTTGTAAACTTACCTGCAAGACCAATACGATTACCGCCTGGCAATGTTATGAAACCATTAGCTGTCTGGTCTTCATATGCAGAAACTGTATTATTGCAGAAAGAATAGTACAGATTTTCCAAAAACTTTTTATCAGTTACAGTGTTTTGGATTGCTATATGTTTTCCGTCCGCTGTAACTTTTATATCAAAACCTGATCTGACTCTTATTTCAGTAATATTTCTATGTATGTTTTCTATATAAAAATTCTTGACCGGCTGTGGTAATAAATTTAAAATTCTTTCAATATTTTTATCCATAATTTCACCTTGATAATTAATATGTGCCTGTCCACAAAATAAGAACAAAAAAAATCCCCATGTTTAAACATAGGGATTAAATCTTATTTAAGGATATTTTCTTCTTTCAATCTTCTTTCAATATAAGGTTTAAGATTGAAATAATCGCGGAAAGCTTCATAATTAGCATATTCTTTCCGATTGAAACCGGAAGTTCTGATTGCTCTGATTGCGATATTTTTTGGTGTGTGTTCGGTATCAATAAACTCCATTACAGACACATCAAAGCCCAATGCTTTTAACATCTGGGCACGAAGACTGTCAGTAGCAAGGGCAGAAAATCTTTCTTTCAGAATTCCAAACTGTAACATTGGCTGCAGATTTTCATTACCAATTTGTTTGAAAAATTCATGCTGACAGCAAGGAACTGCGATGATAATTTTTGCATTGAATCGCAGTGACTGAACAATACCTTCATCAGTTGCATTGTCGCAGGCGTGAAGCATTATAACCATATCTACGTCCTGTGTACGGTCATAATCCTTGATGTCACCTTTCTGGAATTCAAGTGATGTGTATCCCAGATCCTTGGCAACTTTATTACAATAGTCGATTACATCTTCTTTAAGGTCAAGACCTGTAATATCTGCCTGTCTGCCAAGAATTTTTACAACATAATAGTACAGTGCAAATGTAAGATATGCTTTGCCACAACCAAAATCCACTATTTTTAACGGCCTGTCTGTTGGCAGAATATCAAGAGATGTTTTCAGAAGTTCCAGATATTTGTTAATCTGACGGAATTTATTGTATTTTGCTTTTACAACCTTTCCATCTTTTGTCATAACACCAAGATAAATCAAAAAGTCTATATCTTCACCTTCATTAAGTATATATTCTTTCTTTTTATTATGTGCTTTGACAGACACTTTTTTGCTTGGCGGCATTGTTTTCGCTTTTATTTTATTGTTAAAGCAATTAATGTGGAAATCATTTTCCCTGCCATAAACCATACACTGTGTAAAATAGTTTTCCAGGAGAAAAGCTACTTCATCAACAAGCTTATAAGCATCCACATTTTTATGTTTAACCTGAGCTTTTACAGTATATTCAAACTGATATTTGATTTCTTCACCGGATGTAAATGGTCTTACTGTAACCTTTGAAAATTCACAGTCTGCACCTTTTTTAAGTCCGCTTATTACTGCAAGAGCAATATCCTGGCTAAAATATTTATTTAATTTTTCCTGTATCATATATTATTCTTCCACAAAAATAGGTATCAATTCCTGTTTGTTTACATCTACAAGACCAATATCAGAGAATTTAACTTTTGGGATAACAGGCAGAGCCAATGTAACAATTCTCAGCATTGGGTTTGGCAGGTCAAGACCGGCATTTTTCAATGCAACTTTCATATTCTGCACTTCGCTGGCAAGTTCTTTGTTTGGCTTATTACTCATAAGACCTCCAACATTGAGAACAACATTTGCCACTACCTGTCCATTTTCAGCAAGAGCCTGGCCGCCGCCTGTCTTTTTCAGACATTCGTATACAGCAAAAGCATCTTCCGGCTTTTTATAAACAATAGAAATATTATGGCTGTCGTGAGAAACTGTTGTACCCCAGGCTGCGTCGATTTTACCAAAATTCTTAACTACACCCTTGGTAAATGTACCTTTGCCGTATCTGTTTACAATAATAGCATAGTGAAGTCTGTCATCACCAGAAATATCCACAACACCATCTACAACAGGCAGTTCAATCTGTGTGCAAACTGATGTAGAACCATTGAAATCAATGTATTCCATCATATTTACTTTAACTTTATCAGCTTTTTCGTATTTAAGTTTAAAATCTTCAACTGTAAAGTCAGGTGCATTTACACTGTTTTCATCCTCAATATCGAATTTTAAAGTAGGAATATCCGCCAGAAGAATACCATCTTTAGCAACAAGATTGCCATCAGTAAATACATATGCTGGTTTCAGTTCTTCAAGCGATGGGATAAGAAGCATATCTGCCACATAACCTGGAGCAATAGCGCCATAATTTTCCAGATGCACAGCCTGTGCAGCATTAAGTGTGCAGGATTTAATAGCTGTAACAGCATCAAATCCACATTTAAGTGCATCACGCAGAACATCGTTCATGTGACCGTTTGCAATTATTTCGTCAACTTCCCTGTCGTCTGTACAGAATGTAAGTCTGTCATAGAACTTGATGCCTTCCATACCTTTAACAATTTCAGAAACATTTTTAGCAATAGAAGAAGAACGTGCATCTACATACATACCGCTTCTCATCTTTGGTTTTACTTCCCAGTCATTTCTTGTTTCGTGACATGTTGTAGGACCACCGATTCTATAAGAGGACAGCTGTCTGCCTTTAAGACCTGGTGCGTGTCCCTGGATATATCTGCCGTCTTCTTCAAATACTTTGAGAATATCCATCATTCTGTCATCTGCATTGTATACACCGATGAAGTCCATTACTTCAGCCAGACCAATTACATTGGAAAGATTCAGCATCTTTCTGATATCATCTGCCATAAATGTTGCACCGGCATTTTCCATTCCAGGTACAGCAGGTACACAGGAAGGGATATCAATATACATCTTCATTGGCAGACCTTTTGTCTGTTCATTCATATATTCAACAGCACGAATGCCATAAACATTTGCAATTTCATGTGGGTCTGTAATAACCATAGTAGTACCGTGTGGAATTACAGCTTTTGCAAAATTTCTTGGAATCATCATTGAACTTTCAATATGTACATGTGCATCAATCAGACCTGGTGTAAGGTACATACCTTTTGCATCAATAATTTCTTTTGCGTTTACATTTTCAAAGTCTTCTGTTTCAACATGAGCAATAAAGCCATCATACACAAACACATTTGCTTTATAAATTTCGCCTGTGAATGTATTTACAAGATTTGCATTTACAATAGCCAGATCCGCAGACTGTCTGCCCATAGCAACCATCATAAGACCTTTTTTATCTTTTGGGAAGTATTTCATACACAATTCTCCTATAAAAATTGTTACAGGTAAACTTAAAATCATAGAGAAAAAATCCCTATGATTTTAAGAATATAAATTTACATTTTTTCGATTGCAGCAACAACCATATCTTTCAACATAGCTGGGTTGCCTTTGCCTTTACTTTCTTTCATACACTGACCTACAAGGAAGCCAACAACATTTGTTTTACCATTTTTAAAGTCTGTAACAGCTTTTTCGTTGTTTGCCAGAACTTTTTCTACAATAGCATTAAGTGCACCTGTGTCAGAAACCTGTGCAAGACCTTTTTCTTTAACGATTTCATTAGGGTCTTTATTTTCATCAAGAATAACTTCCAGTACAGTTTTACCTGCAGCATTGGAGATAGTTTTCTTTTCGATAAGGCTGATCATTTCTGCAAGGTTTGCTGGTGTAAGAGCCAGATCTGTGATTTCACATTTTCTTTCGTTAAGAACTTTATAAATATCACCAAGAATCCAGTTTGAAACAGATTTTGGTTCGCATTTACCTGTTGCAATAACAGCTTCAAAGAATGCAGCAGTATTTTTGTTCAGAGCCAGCAGTTCACTGTCTGCTCTGGACAGTTTGTATTCAGACATATATCTCATTGTTTTTGCAACTGGCAGTTCTGGGATAGATGCTTTGATTTCTGCGATTTTTTCATCAGACACAACAAATGTCAGAAGGTCTGGGTCTGGGAAATAACGGTAGTCCTGTGCATCTTCTTTGGAACGCAGAAGAACGTTAACACCTTTTACATCGTCCCATCTTCTTGTTTCCTGAACGATTTCGCCGCCTTCTTCAAGCACTTTTATCTGTCTTGCAGCTTCGTAGTTGATTGCACGATGTGCTGCTGAGAAGCTGTTTACATTTTTCATTTCTACACGTGTGCCGAATTCTGTAGAACCTGCTGGTCTTACAGAAACGTTTACGTCACAACGAACGGAACCTTCCTGCATTTTGGCATCAGAAATACCCAGGTACAACAGAGTTGTATGAATTGTATCAAGATATGCTTTTGCTTCATCAGCGGAACGGATATCTGGTTCAGAAACTATTTCAATAAGAGGTACACCACAGCGGTTGTAGTCAGCCAGTGAGCCGCCCAGTGAATCATCGTGAATCAGTTTACCGGCGTCTTCTTCGATATGAATTCTTGTAACGCCGATTCTTTTTACTTCATCACCTACCAGAACATCCAGGTAGCCGTTTTCACAAAGTGGAATGTCGAACTGGGAAATCTGATAAGATTTTGGAAGGTCAGGATAGAAATAGTTTTTTCTGTCATGTTTTGTTGTACCATTGATAGTACAGTTCATTGCATGGCCCATTTTGATTGCGTATTCAACAACCTGTTCATTGAGAACAGGCAGTGTGCCAGGCAGACCCATACATACAGGGCAAACATTAGTATTTACTTCTGCACCGAATTCATTTTTACAGCCACAGAAGATTTTTGTTTCAGTGGAAAGCTCAGCGTGAACTTCAAGACCCACAACAATTTCATAATTGCTATTCATAACTTAAAACTCCTTTACTGCAAAGCCGCCAACTGTATTTTCGTAGCATTTTGCGATTGTCAATAATGTTGATTCAGAGAATTTGCGACCAAGAACCTGGAAACCAACAGGCATATTGTTGCTGTCAAAACCACAAGGTACGTTGATACCTGGCAGACCTGCAATGTTAAGTGTAACTGTACAGATATCGCCTGCCCACATTGCAACAGGGTCGTTGCTCTTTTCACCGATTTTGAAAGCTGTTGTAGGGTTAAGCGGTGTAATGATAGCATCACAGAGTTTCAGTGCATCGTCAAATTCTTTAGCGATAACTTTCTGAAGGACTTTGGCTTTTTTGTAATATGCATCATAGAAACCGCTGGAAAGTACATATGTGCCAAGAAGAATTCTTCTCTGTACTTCTTCACCAAAGCCTTCGCTTCTGGAAGAAATATAAAGATTTTCAAGGCTGCTTCTGTCAGAACCTGTGAAACCGTATTTTACACCATCATAGCGGCCCAGGTTGGAAGAAGCTTCTGCACATGCGATAATATAGTATGCAGACAGAGCATAGTCTGTTGATGGCAGGGATACTTCAACAATTTCAGCACCCTGTGCTTTAAGAACTTCTACAGCCTGGTAAATTCTTTCTTTTACTTCTGCAGAGATACCTTCACCAAAATATTCTTTTGGCAGACCAAGTTTCATACCTTTTACACTGTCGCCATATGGTGTGTATGTGTAATCTTTGCTTGTTGCGTCCATTTTATCTTTGCCGCAGATTGCTTTGAACAGCATAGCTGTATCATCAACAGTTCTTGCCATTGGACCAATCTGGTCAAGTGAAGAACCGTAAGCAATAAGACCGTAACGGGAAACAGCACCATATGTTGGCTTCATACCAACAATACCTGTAAGACAGGCTGGCTGACGGATAGAACCACCTGTGTCGGACCCCAGTGCAAGTGGAACCTGGCTTGCAGCAACTGTAGCTGCGGAACCGGACGAAGAACCACCTGGTACTCTTGTTGTATCCCAAGGGTTTCTAGCAACCTGGAATGCAGAGTTTTCACCGGAAGAACCCATTGCGAATTCGTCCATTGTTGTTTTACCAATAATAACTGCACCATCTGCAAGCAGTTTTTCAACTACTGTTGCATTATATGGCGGTACAAAGTTACCCAGCATTTTTGAACCAGCTGTTGTACGCAGGTTTTTAGTGCACATATTGTCTTTAACTGCAACAGGTATACCTGCCAGTTCGCCTACTGTTTCACCTTTTGCTCTTTTTTCGTCTGCAGCTGCAGCCTGCTGAAGAGCCTGTTCAAAGTTGTATGATGTATATGCCTGGATTTCACCGTCTGTTTTTTCAATTCTGTCAATTACAGACTTTGTAATTTCTACAGATGTAACTTCTTTTCTGTCAAGAAGGTCTTTCATCTGGGCAGCTGTCAAGCTATATAATTTATCCATTTTTATTCTCCTTCTTGATTAGTCAACTACTTTTGGAATGAGGATGCAGCCTGCAGCTGTGTATGGTGCATTCTGCAGCATTTCATTTCTTGGGAATGATGGCTGAACTTCATCTTTACGCAGTTCCATTGTATTTGTTGGGTCAACCAGAGAGCCCTGTGTATCAAGGTCTGGCAGATTTTCAACCATCTGAATAATATCTTCCATTTTCTTCCGGAATTCTTCTACTTTATCTTCCGGAATGGAAAGTTTTGCAAGTTTTGCAAGACGCATAATATCGATTTCCATTTTATTCTCCCTTAACGTTTAATCATATTTAAAAAGTCTTCTTCGGTGATAACAGGAATACCCAGCTGGTTTGCTTTATCCAGCTTGCTGCCTGCCTTTTCACCTGCCAAGACATAGCTTGTTTTTTTGGATACCGATGAGGCAGCTTTGCCGCCATTGTCGGTAATCAGTTTTTCAGCAGCATCACGTGAAAGTGTTGGCAATGTACCTGTAACAACTATTGTTTTACCTTTAAGTACATCACTTTCTACTGTGGAAACAAAAGAAGTATTTACACCCTTTTCTTTAAGTCTGCTGATGATGTTCTGAACATTTTCGCTGGCAAAATAATTTACCACACTTTTTGCAACGATTTCACCAAAACCATCAATTTTTATTATATCCTCTACAGAGGCATTTATCAAGTTATCAATGGTTTTAAACTCTTCACACAGCATTCTGGCTGCTTTTTCGCCAACATTTCTGATACCAAATGCAAAAACCAGCTTGTCCAGATTATTTGTTTTACTATTTTCAATAGCATTTATCAGATTGTTTGCTGATTTATCTTTGAAACCATCCAGTTTCAAGGCATCTTCAAATGTAAGATAATAAATATCTGCAACATCTTTGATAAGCTGCTTATCTGCCAACTGCATTACAACGGCCTCACCAAGACCTTCTATATTCATTGCATTTCTTGAAGCAAAATGAATGAGGTTTCGTACAAGCTGCTGTGGGCAGTCTGGATTGTTACATCTTAAAGCAGATTCGTCTGTTTTTTCAACTATACTGCCACAGGATGGGCAAACCATAGGGATTTTGAAAACACCTTCTGTGTTTTTCTTTGAAAGACGGACAACTTCCGGGATAATATCTCCTGCCTTGCGGACAACTATAGTATCACCGATGTTTATCTGTTTTTCATCAATAAAATCCTGATTGTGAAGAACCGCTCTGGATACACTGGTACCTGCCAACTGTACTGTTTCAAATACTGCTGTAGGTGTCAGAACACCTGTTCTGCCAACAGAAATTTCTATATTGTTAAGTACAGTTTCTTTTTCTTCAGGCGGATATTTGTATGCTACCGCCCATCGTGGGTATTTATTGGTGCTGCCCATTACAGCACGCTGTTCCAGGTTATCAACTTTGATAACTGCACCATCAATGTCAAAAGCAAACTGGCCGCGCATTTCACCGATGGCTTCCACTTCTTTGATAGCATCTTCTATATTATCAAATACAGTGTATCTTGGTGAAACTTTGAAACCATATTTTTTCAGCAAATCAAGGGATTGTTTGTGCCCTGTGATTTCAACATCATCACTTATCTGCTGGATGTTGAATATAAAAATATCCAGTTTTCTCTCTTTTGTGATTTTGCTGTCTTTCTGTCTTACTGAACCTGAAGCCGCATTTCGCGGATTTTTAAAAGGTGTCTTACCTTCATTTTCCTGTTTTGCAACAAGCTGGAAGAACACTTCCCTTGGCATATATACTTCGCCACGGACTTCAAGGAATTCAGGTGCATTTTTTATAGTCTTTGGAATAGACCTGATGGTAGCAAGATTTGCAGTTACGTCTTCTCCTACCAATCCATCACCACGTGTGGAACCACGTGTAAAAACACCATTTACATACTCCAGACTCATAGAAAGACCATCAATCTTGGTTTCTACAACATACTGTGGAGATTCTACTGCTTCCCTTACCCTGCGGTCAAAATCTCTCAGTTCATCATATGAAAATGCGTCCAGCAGACTTTCCATTTTTACAGCATGTGTAACTTTTTCAAATGTAGAACTTGCCAGTCCCTGAACCTGTTGTGTTGGTGAATCTTCAGTAATAAGCTGTGGATACTGACTTTCAATTTCTTTCAGTCTGTTCATCAGCATATCATATTCATAGTCGCTGATTTCAGTTCTGTTTTCATTATAATAAAGATTGGAATGATAAACTATTTTAGCTTTCAGTTCATCAAGTTCCTGTTTGATTTTATTAATGTCCATTTATCTTACCTCAATAATTTCAACAATTTATTATAGCAAAAATATGAACTTTTTACAATATCAATCACCTAAATAATGCAGGTTATCTGATATATTTTCAGGTACTTTGCCTACTATTACTGTTTGAGCGACACAAACCCTTGTTCTGAACTGAACTTCAGCAGAGTAATTAGGTATAAGTGCCGAAGCTGAAATTTTTAAAACTATAAAAATCCTGTGATTCACCTGATTTATTCCAGTGGTTTCAAATTCACTTTCTATATCAGTTTCTACAAATGCCGCAGGCGTAATAACAAAATGAAGTAATGGTCCTTTATTATTCAACATATCAAGATTGGATATATTACCAATAGGAATATATAAATCCGCCTTATCAATCATTTGTACCTTACTTATAATTGTTGCTGTAATCTGAGATTTAAGCCTGTTTACTTCAAGTGCATTGTAAGAAAGCAAAGTAATTTCACCATTTTCATTTCTTTGCACATTTATAAGTTCACCGTATGACAAAGGTGACTGTTCCATCTGCTCTATTATTGCCTGATTTGCTGCCTGTGTAACCACAGACTGTACTTTGTATTTCGCCAAAGTTATTATCTGAGGTCTTATCCTGCTATCAACAAATATAAAAAGCCCTGTAATTATAGTTAAAATTAAAAATAGTTTATTTTTGAATATACTGCTTTCTGACCTGTTCTTTTTTATCATAAAATCACCTATAACAGTATATTCAAATCACAATATAGTTTTGAATAAAAAAACAGCCAGGCTAATTGCCTGACTGACTTTTTTAGATAGAAACAACTTTTGCTACACCCAGCATAAGTGGATCCAGTTCTTTTTTCATATTCAATGCTTCTTCAATTTCATAATCTACGATAGCATCATTTTTCATTGCTACAACACGGTTATAAATACCTGCCTGCAACAGTTCAATGGCGTGTACACCCATCTGTGCTGCAACAACTCTGTCTCTCATGCTTGGTGAACCACCGCGCTGAACGTGACCAAGAACTGTACCTCGTGTATCCAGACCTGTTTTTTCCTGAATCTGTTCTGCAAGTTTCAGTGCTTTACCAGCACCTTCAGCAACAATAATAAGGAAGTTTTTCTTACCTTCTGCCTGTGTTTCTTTAATTCTGGCTACTACGTCTTTATCAATATCCCAGCTCTGTTCAGGAACAAGAACGCAAAGAGCACCTGTTGCAATACCAGTGTTTACAGCAATATAACCTGCGTGTCTGCCCATTACTTCAACAACAGAACATCTTTCGTGGCTCTGTGTTGTGTCACGAAGTTTGTCGATCATTTCCATTGCTGTGTTAAGAGCAGTATCAAAACCGATTGTGTAGTCACTGCAGGCAATATCATTATCGATTGTACCTGGAATACCGATAGTTTTGATGCCGTGTCTGGAAATTGCCTGGCAACCACGGAAAGAACCGTCACCACCAATAACTACCAGTGCATCAATACCGTGCTTCTTGCAGTTTTCCACTGCTTTCAGCTGACCTTCAGGGGTCTGGAATTCCAATGAACGTGCTGTATACAGCATTGTACCGCCACGATGAATAATTTCTGAAACACTTCTCAGATTCATATCAAAGATATCATCATTGATAAGACCATTATAGCCGTGTCTGATACCTTTAACATTAAAACCATTGAAAATTGCCGCACGAACAACTGCACGGATAGCTGCGTTCATACCAGGTGCGTCACCACCACTGGTAAGAATACCTATTGTTTTAATATCTCCCATTGAATTCACCTCTTATTTTCTTATAACTATGTTGCTTTCCCCTACAACGTATTTAAGCTCATCAAGAGCATTTATGCTTTCTCTCATCCAAAGTCTTGGCGGAGCTTTAACATACTGTTTTGTATCCTGTAAATAGAAATATACAGGCATCATGCCTTTATATCTGGCCAAAACGGCACAGCATTGTCTGAACTGTGCGGTATTCTGACCATCTACTTTTATATAAAGGCCGTATTTAGGGTCTTTTTTTGCTGCAAGAATATGTTTGGCTTCCTCTGAACCGATTTCGTATATAGAATCAGCAAGAATTGTAGTCTCTTCATCCTTTAATGAAACAGTGCCATTTACAATAAGAACACTGTTTTCATTTATTATATCCGAAACTTCCTTGAATACATTTGGGAATACCAACATATCCATCGAACCGGACAAATCTTCCACAGTAACAAACCCCATAACTTCATTTTTCTTTGTGGTATATGTTCGATATTTGGATACAATTACCACAATAGTCTGTTTAGTATTATCGTATACTTCATTGCCATCATCAGTCAATCGAGAAATGTTGCAAGTTGATATATTTTTCACATATTCCCGATTTTTCTCTAATGGATGACCTGACAGATAAATACCTGCCAGCTGTTTTTCCATATTCAGCTTTTCAGTGTCTGAATAATCTTCAGCTGGTGGAAAATGCCGGTCATCATTAAAAGTAAACTTTGAATCTTCCACTACCTCTGGAACACTGAATAAATCCAGCTGTCCTGAAATTTTATTTTTCTGTTCATTGTTTATGCTGTTCAGCAAATAATCAATGTTTATGAACAGTCTGCGACGGTTTATACCAAACTGGTCAAATGCACCTACTTTAACAAGGCTTTCAAGCGCACGTCTGTTAAAGCCTTTATCTGACATTCTGCGGCAAAAATCGAATATACTGGTAAACTCACCATTTTTTTCTCTTTCAGCTGTCATAGCGTCTATAAAAGTTTTACCTACATTTTTAATTGCCGCCATGCCATAGCGCAGGTTATCACCTTCAACAACAAAACCAGAATATCCCTTATTTATATCAGGAGGCAGTATCTTTATATTTCTTTGTCTGCATTCCTGTGTATATTCCAGAATTTTTGCAGTATTTTCAAAAATACTTGTCAGCATAGCTGCCCAGAATTCTTTTGGATAATGTGCTTTAAGATAAGCTGTCTGATACGCTACATAAGCATAAGCAGCTGCATGAGGCTTATTGAATGCATATGATGCAAAGCTGGACATTTCATCAAAAATGTCATTGGCAATCTGCTCACTTACACCTTTCTCTGCTGCACCATTTATAAAATGAGTTCTTTCAGCAGCCATTACGTCTGCTTTCTTTTTACCCATTGCGCGACGTACAAGGTCAGCCTGACCATAGCTATACCCCGCCATTTTACGGCAGATTTCCATTACCTGCTCCTGATAAACGATACATCCATTTGTAACTTTCAGTATCTCTTCCAGTATAGGGTGTTTATAAGTTATCAGTTCCGGGTGATGTCTGTTCTGGATAAAAGAAGGAATAGAGTCCATAGGACCCGGTCGATAAAGCGAAATAACCGCAATCAGGTCTTCAATATCCACAGGTTTAAGACCTGTGAGAACACTTTTCATACCACCACTTTCAAACTGGAAAACACCTATTGTGTCGCCATCTTCCAGTAATTTGAAAGTTTTTTCATCTTTTAAAGGAATATTGTCTGCGCGAAATTCAGGATTGAATTTCTGTATCATTTTCTCACAATGGTCAATAACAGTAAGAGTACGCAAACCAAGAAAGTCCATTTTAAGAAGACCAAGTTCTTCAATGGTTGTCATTGGAAACTGTGTAACAAGCTGACCATCATTGCTCTGCAAAGGTATATATTCTACCACAGCTTGGTCGGTAATTACAACCCCTGCTGCATGGGTAGAAGCATTTCGTGGCATACCCTCCACTTTCATTGCCAGGTCAAGCAATTCTTTTACCTGTCCTTCTCCGTCATACATTGCTTTAAGTTCAGGAGAAATTTTCAGTGCTTTTTCGATGCTTATATGGGCTGCCGGGTTATTAGGGATAAGTTTTGCTATCTTATCCACTGTGTTATAAGGTATATCCAGTACTCTGCCAATATCACGTACCGCGCCACGGGCAGCCAGAGTACCGAATGTAATAATCTGACAAACATGGTCGTGTCCATATTTTTCAGTTACATAGTCTATTACCAACTGGCGTTTTTCATAGCAGAAGTCAATATCAAAGTCTGGCATTGAAATACGTTCAGGATTTAAGAATCTTTCAAAAATCAGATTATATTTCAATGGATCTATATTTGTGATGCCCATACAGTAGGCACACAGACTGGCCGCACCACTGCCTCGGCCAGGACCAACAGGAATATCATGGCTGCGTGCATAGTTTATAAAATCATAAACAATAAGATAGTAATCAACAAAACCCATTCGGCTGATTATACCGATTTCATAATCCAGTCTTTCAGTCATTTCAGGTGTTATTGTACCATATCTTCTCACCAGACCATCACGGCACAGTTTTTCAAAGAAAACCTGATTTGGGCTGCCGTCAGGTGATGTGTATTTAGGCAATTTTGTTTTGCCAAATTCATAGTCAAAATTACATTTTTCAGCAATTTTTACTGTATTTTCGCAAGCCTGTGGAATGTATGAAAACAGATCATACATTTCTTCAGTACTTTTTACATAAAATTCGTCTGTTTCAAACTCAAGTGTATCCGGGTCAGACAATCTTTTATTTGTCTGTACACAGATAAGCGCATACTGCATTTTTGAGTCTTCTTTGTTTATATAGTGGCAGTCGTTTGTAGCCACAAGCTGAATATCGTGTTTTCTTGCCAACTGCAAAAGCATAGGCAAAACTGTTTGCTGGTCTTCAATGTGGTGATCCTGAATTTCGATATAATAGTCATCGCCAAACAGATTCTTGTAAAAGAGTGCAGTTTCCTCTGCCCTTTCAATATCACCAGCCAACAATGCACGTGGAATTTCACCTGCAAGACAGGCGGAAAGACATATAAGCCCTTCGTGATATTTTTCCAGCAATTCATGGTCTATTCTTGGTTTGGTGTAAAAACCTTCAGAAGAACCAAGGGTTACCAGTTTTGTAAGGTTCTGATAGCCTGTTTCATTTTTTACCAGCAATACAAGATGGTAATATGTGTCCAGTTTATGCACCTTGTCTTTTCTGCCACGGCTGGCAACATATACTTCACAGCCTATAATAGGTTTAATTCCCTCTTTTTGGGCTTTTTTATAAAAATCCACACAACCATACATAACGCCGTGGTCTGTAATGGCCACAGCGCTTTGTCCAAGTTCTTTTATGTGTTTCATAAGTCTGTCTATACGGCAGGCACCGTCCAACAAACTGTACTCGGTGTGCAGATGAAGATGCACAAAGTCTTTATTCATATTATTCCTCTATCTGTGCCACAGCACAAAGTTTCTGTAAACGTCTGTTTACAGATGATTTAGTCATTGGTTCTGAACACATTTTTCCAAGTGCATCCAGAGAAAGTTCTGGATTTTCCAGTTTTAACTGTGCCAGTTCCTGTATATCTTCGGGCAGGTCATATAAAAGTTCTGTTTCTATAAGTTTCTGAATAGCTTTTATATACTTTTGGCCGGCCTTAACTGTTTTTGCAATATTAGCAGCATCACAGTTTGTAAGGCGATTCTGGTGGTTACGTATATCCTTTACCATCTTATCGCCCATTAATTCCAGACAGGACGACTGTGCGCCCACAGTAACAAGAAATTCTTCTATTGTCTGGCTGTTTTTTGTATACACTGCAAAAGACGATTTTCTTTGGGTAAGTTTAAAATCAAAACCTGCAAACTTCAAAGTGTTAAGCAGATTTTTGGCTAAATTTTCATCTGTATATGTAAATTCAAGATGATAATCTTTCTGTGGATCTACCAGTATACCATCGGAAACAAATACCCCAACAAGATAATTGGTAATACATTTATTGCAATTATTATTTTCATTTTGTAATAAAAATAATCTCTGCACACTTTCGGGTTCTGTTATATAGAGCTTGGTAACCTGGCGTTTTCCTTCCTGTTCCCTATCCACAACATATGAATCTATATCATATCTGCTCATAAGTTTTTTTACAACCTTTGCAGATTTGATAATGTCCGGTTTATGAACAAGTTTTTCGTCATCTTTAGAAAGCTGATCTCGGTAAAAATACCCCTGTAAAAAACTTATATTACAGCAATCATCTTTTGAAAACTTGAAATTATCCAGTGCTTCATTTCGGCTTTGTTTAGAAAATGTAGATTCCATATACTCCTCGTGTGAATTTATACAATTATCATTTCTTTTTCCAGCACAACACCTTTTTTCTCAAGTACAATCTGCCGTACTTTATCAGCAAGATCCACAATATCCTGGCAGGTCGCATCACCGATATTTACTATAAAACCAGCGTGTTTTTCGCTAACCTGAGCACCGCCTACTGTAAGACCTTTCAGGCCACATTCATCAATAAGTGCAGCTGCAAAATAACCGACAGGACGTTTGAAAGAGCTACCCGCACTTGGTTTATCCAGTGGCTGTTTATCTTTTCTGCGTTGCATAATGTCTTCCATAAAGGCAAGCATTTCAGCGCTGTCTTTTGGTTCCATTTCAAATGTGGCAGAAACAATCAGCCAATTTTCTTTCATAAATCTGGAATGTCTGTAAGAAAAGTCGCAGTCATTCTTGGAAATTGTGCCCAGATTGCCGTTTTCATCTATATAATCAACAGAAACAAGGCAATTTGAAATTTCACCACCATATGCACCTGCGTTCATATAAATTCCACCGCCCACATTTCCTGGGATACCATAGCAGAACTCCAGACCAGAAAGGCTGTTTTCCTGGGCTCTTTTTGCAAGTGAGGTCATAAGCACACCAGCACCGGCAACAACAACGTTATCTTTGATATCAATTTTGTTCAGAGCAGATGTTTTTATAATAACACCATCAAAACCATTATCATTGAAAATAACATTGGAACCATTGCCAAGGAAATAATGGTTGATTTTATTTTCATTTACAAATTTTATCAGAGCAGCAGCTTTTTCTATTGTATCAGGCACTGCTATACACACAGCATTGCCACCCACTTTAAATGTGGTATGTTTTTTCATACTTTCATCAAAATGAGCTTCAATGTTGTTTTTATTCAAAAAGGATTTAATCATTGTTTACACCAACCATTGCGGCACCAATTATACCAGCGTCGTTTCTGAATTTAGCAATAACAATTTCTGTTCTTTCCCGTGCATTTCTTGCAAAGTCTTCTCTGTCAATATGTGGTTTCAACAAATCAAGCAGATACTGTCTTTCGTTAGAAACACCACCACCAAGGCATACAACCTGTGGCTGGAAGATATTGATAAGATTTACAAGACCACAGGCAAGGTATTCGATATATGTATCCACAACCTGTGTTGCAACTGCATCGCCCTGTTTTTTACCATCAAAAGCTGTTTTAGCATTTACTTTTTCAATATCAGGACAGATTTCCCACAGTGCACTTTCAGGATGTTCCTTCATAGCTGCCTGTGTATCTCTTGTAAGGGCAGATGCTGCAGCATATCTTTCAAAACAACCTTTACGGCCACAGTTACATTGTCTGCCATCTTTTTCGATAACGATATGTCCTACTTCAAGACCAGCATAGTTATAGCCTGCATATATTTCACCATTGAGGAAAGCACCGCCACCTACACCTGTACCAAGTGTAACGATAAGTGCATTATCACAACCTTTTGCATTGCCTGCCATAACTTCAGCGATAATAGCTGCATTGGCGTCATTTTCAACGTAAACAGAAATACCGAAAAGATTTTCCAGTTTTTCTTTGATTTTCCAGTTTTCATAACCAAAGTTTACATTTGACCATACAATACCACGTTTGCCGTCAACTGAACCAGGTGTACCGATACCAACAGCTTTAATATCTTTATCAAGGTTGTATTTGTTTTCTTCACATAAAGATTTGCAAAGGTTATATATATCCTGTTCAAGTTCTGCCTCTGGTTTTGGCAGATTTGTTTTAACACTTTTTTTACACAAGATATTACCATTTACATCCACAATACCTGCTGCAATATTTGTGCCACCAAGGTCAACACCAATATATAATTTTTCCATTTCAAAATTCTCCTATATATCCAGTTAATTATTCTTCGATACCAAGCTGTCTTAACAATTCTTTTGCTGCAAAATATCCCATCTTCTTCTGACGGTTTACTACAGCCGCTGTTTCTATAACGATAGAAATGTTACGGCCCGGTCTTACAGGGATAACTGATTTTACAACAGAAACACCGAGAATATCTGTATATTCATCAGTAAGGCCTGTTGTACTATAACTTTTATCTGCTTTCCAGTTTTCCAGTTCGATAACCATATCGATTTCCTGTCTCTGTTTTACTGCTGAAGCACCATAAGTACGGGCAATATTAATAATACCTACACCGCGCAGTTCAATAAAGTTCTGAATATTTTCAGGTGACTGGCCTACCAGTGATGTATGAGAAAGTTTTCTGATTTCTACAGCATCATCAGCAATAAGACGATGGCCGCGTTTTACAAGTTCAATAGCTGTTTCAGATTTACCTACACCGCTGTCACCAACAATCAGGATACCTTCACCATATACTTCCATAAGAACACCGTGACGTGTAACACGCTGTGCAAGTTCTGTGTTCAGATAGCTGATAGCATGTGCCATAAATGCAGATGTTTCTTCACTTGTTCTTAATAATGGTACTTTGTGTTTTCTTGCTGATTCAACAATTTCTGTTGAAATAAGCATATTTCTGGTAATAATTACCGCTGGTACACCACGTGAAAACAGGTTGTTAATTCTGTTCATTTTTACTTCCTGGTCCAGGCTGTCAAGGTAAGAAAATTCCATTTTACCAAGAATCTGCAGTCTGGTTGGTTCAAAGTTTTCACTGAACCCGGAAATAAGCAGACCTGGACGGTTTACCTCTGTACTGGTGATATGAATTTTATTTATATCATCGGGAACAGACAGAATTTCAAGATTAAGTTGAGCAATGAATTTTTCCAAAGTTACAAAAAATTTCATAATCGTTACTCCACATTCTATAATATATACTTATTAAGATTATATAATATTCTCCTGCTCATTTCAACTAAAATTCAATTAAAAAACCTTTACCATAATTTCCGGCAATTTATAACAATACATCTCTCCTATCAATATATTTCTGACTACAGCATCATTAAGCAAAAAATAAACAGTATCTTCTATTTCTCTTTTTACAAAACTTTTCATCAGATTTTCATCTGAAATACCTTTATAATCCTTTACGCTGACTGTCAGATTTATCCTGTCTTCCGAATAGAATACATCGCATCTGTCAATGATGATATTTGATTCAATATTTTCCAGCAGCAAAGAGAACCCATTTCTGCAACCAGTAAGCATATTGAATACATTCATCTGTGTTTTATTCAAATATTTAACTGCATTACCATCATCGATAATAACTGCTCCTACTACATTTGTATTTTTGTCTATTACAGACATAATGCCATCAAAACCATCAACAGATTTTGACCAGTTATAAAGTGGTGTTTCTGGTTGAATTTTTATTTCGGGAAATAAATCCATATCAGGGATAAAACAAACCAAATTTACTGCTGGTGGAATTTTAAGCAGATTTACAGTAGCAACAACTGTATTGCAATCATTTTCTGACAAGGATATATCAATATATATATTTTCGCATAATCTGAAATTATAATTTTCTTCATTTACAGCCTCGATACATAAACTTGCCAGATTACCACCTGCATGTTGTAAAACATCATATTTTTTCTCTTCAGAAGAAAAATCATAGGTTTGAAATTCAACAACAAACAAATTATCAATTTTATTTATTTTAATATTTCTGACAAATATTTCCTTATTGCCTGCACATCCTGAAAATAAAAAACAAATTATCAATGCAAAACTAACCCGCAGTTTTCTCATAATACACTTTTCTCTCTCTGCCAAAAAACATAATGATAACTACTATAAACTCTATAACACCCAAAGGTATATCCATACTTGTTAATAAAACAAAAAACGGTGCAGTCAGTAATAAATCCGTTTTGTTAAAATATATAAATCTGGCTTTGATGATTTTGTATGATACCAATAACAGCGCCAATGACCGGAAATATGAAAAAAAGACATATAAATTGTATAAAGCATCAAAATTTCTTATTAAAGTGGTTGAAGATATTTGAAAAACCATCTGTAAAGGTGAAAGACTGTACAGTAAATTACCTCTGACTGACATAAAACAGAAGATTGTGATCAAAATAATAGCTGTTGTAGTACAGATAATCGTAAAAATAGCTGTTTTTTTAGTGTTCTTCCCTATGTTTTTAACCGTAATTATATATGGAACCGCACAATCAAACAATGTTATGTTTTCTAAAAACGGGTTAACCGATTTATTTGCATATAAATTTAATCCATTAAATTTATCTATATTCAATAACATTACTGTAATCAACAATATTATCACTGCTGAAAACAATGGTATACTTAGCTGAATTATATGCTCTTTTTCAATTACCGATAAAATAATCAATGTAAATATTGTTATAATTACAGCAGAAAAAGCTGATGTCTGACCGTGATATATTTTTATATATCTCCATATTTTCACAGCCTGTGCACTAATAAGGAAAATAATATATAACAGCAAAATAAAGTCCGCCAGTGGTTTGAAATTTTTATTATCTGCCAATAAAGCTGTATATATTAAATATAAAGCTCCATTTAAAACAATATATCTTATCCAATCCAGACAGTTTGCAGATGATTGTGGTAAAGATACTGTAAAACAGAAAAATGCATAGGTAAAAAATAAAATATTTATCGAAATTCTATCTGTTTTCATATTCCATCTCTTTTAAATCAAAATCTGTTTTGACATTTCGCCAGCTTGCTTTAGTAATTCCATCCCTGAAAATAAAATTCTTGCTGAACACACCTGCATATTTATACCCGGCACTGTTTACAACAACAATATTTATAAACAAATAAAGCGTTGCAAATGCGAGACCAGGTATACTGAAAAGGCCTGCACATACTATAAATACAAGTCGTAATATGATAATAGCTTCGTAAAAAGACGGAACTATAAAAGAAGAAATAGTGCTTAATCCACACACTATCAGCATTGCGCTGCCAATAAGGCCTGCATTAACCGCTGCATCCCCTATTATCAGGGCCGCCACTATTGATACAGAACTTCCTATTGGTGCGGGCAGTCGTAGACCGGCCTCTTTTATTATTTCAAGCAATATTGTTATCATCACAGCTTCAGCAAAAAGAGGCAGCGGTGTTGAATTCTGTGACGAATAAACAAAAAACAATAATTTGTTTGCAACAGCCTGTGGAGCAAATGAGGTAAATGCAACATAAAACCCAGGAAGTGCAACAGCAATTAAAAAAGAAAAATATCTTATTATTCTGATAAATGATGCAAAATATGGTCTTTGTGTATAATCATCGTTGGTTATAAAATTCTCGTGGAAAAATGCAGGATAATACATTGCAAAAGGTGTTCCGTCTACCATTATTCCAATTTTACCTTCACATATTTTTGCACATAGTGTATCTGGTCTTTCAGTATAGCCAACTGCCTGAAAGACTGAGCCTTTTGTATCGTCTATAAATGGCGCTATATAGCCAGACTCCATTACAACAGGTAAATCTATTTCTTTGATTTTATCAAGTATTTTATCTGCCATTTCCTGGCTGCAATAATCAGTGTGGTAATATACCGTAATTTCTGTTTTTGTTTTACTGCCAATCTGTATTGTTTTAACCACAAGATTTTTACTGCGTATTCTACGGCGTATCATACCCATATTTTTTCTTCCTACGTCAGTAAAACTTTCCTTTGATCCACGCAGATTACTTTCATTTATTGGTTTGTCTACACCACGTGATGGGTAGCCCTGTACAGGCATCACCAATGCCTTGTTGTTACCTTCTATTAGTATCAAAGCAAAACCTGCAGTTATAAAAAACATAGCCTGGTCAAAATCAACACATGGAGATGGATTAAATGGAATAGTAGTTTTGTCAGTAATAAATTCATATAAATCTGTATCTTCTATAACAAGATTATTTAATGGATGTAAAAATATCTGCCATAGTTTCAATGAATCAATAAGGTCCTCACACATCACTATTGCCGCATTTTTTCCAGATATTTTTATGGGTTTGAAATAGTAATCAGCAGCATTTTCAAAATATTTATCAAAAACTTCTTTGTTTTTAGCCAGAGAACTGTAAAGTAGATTCTCCATATTATCACCTCTATATATTTTGACCCAAATGTTTAAGTTTACTCAACTATTCAATAATAAACTGAGGTGAAAATATGCTTTCTATTATTTTAAGAACAACAACAATGTTTTTTCTCGTTATGTTTGCATTAAGAATAATGGGTAAAAAAAATCTGGGAGAATTCCAACCCAGTGACTTTGTGTCCACGATGCTGATTTCCAATCTTACTTCGATTGTAATTGAAGCACCGGAATTACCTATTCTATACTCTGTTGTACCTATTCTGCTTATTATGTGTTATGAGATATTTACTTCGGTATTTACAAAAAAGAACGAAAATCTGGCAAAAATCGCATATGGCAGCCCTAAAATAATAATAAAAAAAGGAATTATTAATCAGCAAGTTATGAAAACTTTACGATTTACTGTTGATGATTTGCTGACAGCCATAAGATCAAAAGATATATTCTATCTGGAAGAAGTAAATCTGGCTGTTGTGGAAACCAATGGAAGTGTAAGTGTATATCCAGACCCTTCTGCAACAACCAATATTGACAAAGCTGATATTCCGCCTTTTTCAATTATCGTAGATGGTAAAACCAGATTTAATAATCTATCTTATGTGCATTCAAGTGAAGAAAAAGTAAACCAGATTCTTGCCAAAGAAAATGTTGATATAGAAAATATTCTTCTTATGATGATTGACGGTAACGGAAAATATAACCTTACTATAAAGGAGATATTATGAAAAACTTTTATTTTTCAGTTATACTTTTTATTTTAATACTATCGTTATCACTGTTCAGTAACTATTTTATAAAAACTAATCTTGAATATTTTTATAATGTTTTTGTATCAATTTCAGAAACCCAGGATATTGGCAGTAAAGAAATATATTCTGTTACAAAATTAAAAGAAAACTTTTCCAAACAAAAAAATATGCTCCAGCTTTTCATAAGCAAGGAGCATATTAAAGAAATAGAAACCGATATATTACTTATAGAACATTATCTTTACGAAAACGAGCTTTCTGAATGTAAACAGACTTGCATAGAAACTATTTCAGTTATAAATCAGATAGCTGAATATATATCAAGCATTGATTAAACATTTTTCTTTTTCAACAACTCGCTGAGTTCTTCAAAGAATGTATTTACATCACTGAACTGTCTGTAAACAGATGCAAAACGAACATAAGCAACTTCGTCCAGTTTTTTAAGTTCGTCCATAACCATTTCACCAAGTTCAACTGATGAAATTTCAGGCTTAAGACTGTTTACAATTTTGTATTCTATTCTGTCTACTGCTTTTTCCAGGTCCTGAATTGAAACCTGACGCTTTTCACAGGATTTAATCATACCATTTAGCAGTTTATCCCTGTTGAACGCCTGAATAGAGCCATCTTTCTTCTTTACCATAATAGGTGTTGTTTCAACAACTTCAAAAGTTGTAAATCGTTTGCCGCAGCCAATACATTCCCTGCGTCTTCTGATTCTTTCACCATCTTCTGTTGGTCTGGAGTCTACAACTTTACTGTCAAAACCACCACAAAAAGGACATTTCATATTTTAACCTCTCATTTTAATATTCCAAAACTATTTTATATGTTTTATATTGTCTTTTCAATAATCATACAATATTTTTTAAAAGATCAAGAGACTGTGAAAGCCCATAATCCTCGGTAATATTTTCATTATAAACTTCTATCAAAGCAAATTCCACATCATATTTATCAGAAATATATTCAAACATTTCACCATAATCGAATATACCCTGGCCAGGTAGAAGGCTGTTCCGGCTGTCATTGAAATCACTGATATGCACATGGCTGATTCTGTCACCCATTATATCAATCAGCGAATAAATATCCTGGCCAGCCCTGACAGCTTGTTTTATATCGAATACAAATTTGATTTCACTGTCTGCATACTTTTTCAGCTCAATAAGATTATCAATGTATCCGCATTTGAACTTAACAACATTTTCCTGGCAGATGTAAACCCCATATTCCCTTGCCTTACGGGAAAGTAGATTCAATATTTCAGTGTACTTTTTCATAGTCATATATTCAGATGAAATATGACAACCGTGTATCACCACATATTTTGCCCCCAATATCTGGCAGGCCCTGAAATATTTTTCATAATATTTTATGGAATCAGACAGTTTATAGTCACTTTTCGCCCAGAACATAAATGTTTCTATTGCAGATGTAAATGGATGTACAGAAACAACCTGTATACCGTTTGCATCTGCAATATTTTTTAAACTGTAAACATATTCTTCGTCAAGTTCACTGTACGTATTGAAAAAGATTTCTGTATATTTTGCGCCGGTAAGGGCAACAGTTTCCAGTGCATTGACAGTCTGCCGCGGGAAAAAACAACCGGTAGAAACACCTATTTTCAAACTATTCCCCCCTAATCTGTAAACAATGAAACCTGATTTGTTCTTGGCATATTACCAAGTGCACCTACTTCATAAAGTGTGTCAATAACTGCTGATGAAGCACCGGATGCTTTCTGGAAATCTTCAACAGATAAAAATTCGCTATTATCTTTGCAGGCTTTTTCCAGCTGCATTGCAGCAGTTTCGCCTACACCTTTAAGTGACATATATGGCAGACGGATTTTACCGTCTACAACCGCATATTTTTTAGCCTGACTTTCACCTAATTTAATAGGTAAAAATTCATATCCGCGGGCCAGCATTTCGCAAACCATCTGCAATGATGTACGCAATTCTTCGTCTTTTGCTGTTTTTTCTATACGAAGTCTTGCTGTTACATCTTTCAGTTTTTTTGTAGCAAGAGCCTTGCCGCCTACTGCAGCTTCATAGTCGATAGCTTCACCACGAACAGTAAAGTATGTGGCATAAAATTCTACCGGATAGTAAAGTTTGAACCACATAAGTCTGATGGCTGCCATAAGATATGCAACCGCATGGGCTTTAGGGAACATATATTTGATCTTTTTACAGCTGTCAATATACCATTCTTCTACGCCATGGCTGCGCAGCATATCCTCTGTTTCGGCATTGAATTCTTTTGCAGCCTTGCCTTTACGGGTAATTTCCATAATTTTAAAGGCTTTGGATTTATCAACACCTTTTTTGATAAGTGTCAACATAATGTCGTCACGGGTACCGATAACTTCAGAAATTGTACAGGTTTTATTTTTGATAAGTTCCTGTGCGTTACCAATCCAAACGTCTGTACCGTGAGAAAGACCGGAAATCTGAATAAGGTCAGCAAAAGTCTGCGGCTGTGCTTCTATAAGCATCTGACGAACAAAGTCTGTACCAAGTTCAGGAATACCGAATGTAGCTGTAAGACTCTGTATATCATCAGGGCTTACTCCAATAGGTTCAGTGCTGGTAAGCATTTTATAAACCTGTTTGTCATTCATTGGAACATCAGCCATTTTTATGCCAGTAAGGTCTTCCAGATGCTTATACATTGTAGGTACATCGTGCCCAAGGATATCAAGTTTTAAAAGAGTGTCATGTAAATATTTAAATTCAAAATGTGTAGTGATAACACCTTTTTCCTTTGAGTCAGCCGGATGCTGTACAGGACAGAAATCGTACACCTCATGGTCTGATGGTACTACAACCATACCACCAGGATGCTGACCGGTAGTTCTTTTTACACCGGAACATCCCAGTGTAAGGCGGTTTTCTTCTGCTTTGTTTTTGGTAAGGCCTCTTTCATCAAGATATTTTTTTACATAACCGTAAGCTGTTTTATCCTGAAGCGCAGAAACTGTACCTGCTTTAAAAACATATTCGTGGCCGAAAAGATCTTCTGTATATCTGTGGGCATTGGCCTGATACTCACCGGAAAAGTTAAGGTCGATATCAGGTTCTTTATCCCCATTGAACCCAAGGAAGGTTTCAAACGGAATATCGTTACCATCACCATACATCTTTTCACCACATACAGGGCAATATTTATCTTCCAGGTCAAAGCCTGTAAGTACATCTGACGGAACATTAAAATCGGAATACTGGCATTTTTTACACAGCCAATGAGGTGGCAGTGGGTTAACCTCTGAAATACCTGCAAAGAAAGCAAGCGAGGATGAACCAACAGAACCACGGGAACCAACCAGATAGCCGTGCTCTTCACTATTCTGCACAAGTTTCTTTGCAATTACATACAAAACAGCATAGCCATGCTGAATAACACTGTTCAGTTCCTTTTCCACTCGTTCAACAATCAGTTGTGGTGGATTTTCACCATAAAGTGTATGAAGCTTTCTATAAGTAGCTTCACGCAGTTCTTCTTCAGCACCGTCAATGCTTGGCGGGAAGGTACCTTTTGGGATTGCACGAATACCTGGTTCTATCATATCAGCAATGAGATTTGTATTTGTAACTACTACTTCATATGCTTTTTCCTGACCAAGATAGCTGAATTCTTTCAGCATTTCATCTGTTGTGCGGAAGTACAAAGGTGCCTGCTGGTCAGCATCGGAGAACCCCATACCTGCCATAAGAATAGCGCGATACTGTGCATCCTCCATAGTCAAGAAGTGTACATCTCCTGTTGCAACTACAGGTTTGTTCAATTCTTCACCCAGTTTAACAATTATCTTATTGTATTCTTCCAGAACAGCATTTGACTCCACTTTACCATCACGAACCATAAATTCATTGTTGCCAAGTGGCTGAATTTCAAGAAAATCATAAAAATCGGCTATTTTCAGCAATTCGTCATAACTTTTTCCATCAACAATAGCTCTGTAAAGTTCACCTGCTTCACAGGCAGAACCTATAATTAAGCCTTCTCTATGCTTAATTATTTCACTCTTAGGCATTCTTGGAGTCTTGAAAAAATAATCAAGGTGAGCAAAAGAAATAAGTTTGTACAGATTTTTTACACCTTGCTGTGTTTTAGCAAGAAGAATTATATGGTTACTTCTTCTTGGCAGTTTGTCTGTACTGCTTAAATCTGAATTGATTTTATCTATAAAATAAATATCCTGTTTTTCAAGGTCATCAATCAGACCATAGAAAATTCTGGACAGCATAATAGCATCGTCTGTTGCACGATGATGATTGAAGTTGCCCAAATTATAATGGTCGGCCAGAGTATCCAGTTTATGATTTTTCAAATCCTGTAAAAGATTTCTGGCCAGTGGCAGTGTATCCAGGAACTGATACTTGAAATCTATTCCAACTTTAGCTGCATTTACTTTCAGAAAGTTTACATCAAAGCCTGCGGCATTATGAGCAACCAGAATTCCATCACCTATAAATGCCTTAAACTTTTCAATGGCTTCTTTCTGTCCTGGTGCACCGGCTACCATTTCATCTGTGATACCTGTAAGTTCCACTATATTAGGCGGAATAGGTTTGCCAGGGTCGGCATAAGTGTGGAATTCTTCCAGCACTTCCCCATCTTTCCATCGTATAGCACCAATTTCTGTAATTGTTTCTGTATTAGGATTCAGACCAGTACTTTCTATATCAAAAATAACAAACTCTGTTTCTCTCATTTTTCCGGTGTATTCGCCCTGGTAAACATTAACAATATTGTCTACCAGATAACCTTCACAACCGTAAATAACCTTAAATTCAGGGTCTTCTTTTTGGATTTTATCACATTCCAGCATAGCCTGCGGGAACCCCTGGGCAACGCCATGGTCTGTTATTGCCACAGCTTTATGACCCAGTTTATACGCATATTTAACTGCCTCATCAGGCGCAATAAGTGCATCCATTGAAGATAATTTTGTGTGAAGATGCAGTTCTACCCTTTTTGTTTCTGCATTATCCTTTTTAGCTTTTACATCGAATGTAACTATGTCATAAGGCATAATCACATAGTCACGTTCATACTTGTCCAGCTGGCAGTCACCACGGACAAGGAAATGCATACCAGGTTTTACACCATCATATTTATCAAAATTCTTTTCATTAGGATCAAGAAGAATTTTTACATTTATAGAGTTTGTACCATCAGTAATGGAATATATATAAATTTTTCTGAAGTTTCCCTGCTGTGCAACGGCAAAAACTTTACCCCATACCATAACCTTGCCATTCTGTACAAGAGCATCATCAATACTTATCAGGTTTTTAGGTGCAGTATATTTGCCCATAAACACCTTTACAGAATTGTCTTTAATATCAAGGCCATCAATATGAAAATCTGTATACTGTGCTTTTTTCTCAACCATTTTAACTACCGGAGGAAGAATAACCACAGGTTCGGTTTCTTTTTCACAGGCAGTTTTAATAAGTTTAACAGGCATAATAGTCCCTGTGAGAGAATGAATATATTCTGAAAAACTGTTTTCAAAATCACACCCTTTAAGAAAACCATAGCCAGTACTTGCAGTTATCTGCATTATATTGTTTTCAAAAGAAACTTCTGAATTTTTAAAATAGCTTAAAGGAACATTAACCACATCATCACAGAAATGCTGTACCAAAGTCATAAGATGCCTTGTGGAAAAAGTACCAAAATCAAATTTATTTATAATAGAAATAGAATATTCAGGAAACTTATTTGCCAGAAATGCGGCAAAATCTTCTACTGCTACATAAGGTATAAGCCGTGATGATAAAATCACGGCTGAAAGGTGCGAATTTTTACGATGCACATCTATTTTTTCAAGAACTGCTTCGTTGAATTCATTTATGTAATTAGGGTTATTATAATCGGTAAAAACCGAAAGTATATAATTACTCACTTTTTTCCTCTAAAAAATTGTAGATATCTTTTACAAATTCGTCTATAAAGTCACCTTTGAGAACTTTTACCTTTTCACCTTTTTTGAAAAGGACAGCATTGTCTACACCACAGGCGATACCGATGTCAGCTTCCCTGGCTTCACCAGGGCCATTAACAGCACAGCCCATTACAGCAACTTTTATATCTTTAGTTATACCTTTTAATCTTTCTTCTACCTGTGTGGCAATGGCAGCCACGTCAAGGTTTGTTCTGCCACAGGTTGGACAGGAGATAATTTCTGGACCTGGTACTTTAATACCGGCCGCACGAAGAATATCAAAACCTGCTGGGATTTCTTTAAGTGGTGAATCAGTAAGTGAAACACGCAGTGTATCACCGATACCATCCATCAGCAGTGCACCGATACCCATACCGGATTTAATAAGCCCCATACGATATGTGCCAGCTTCTGTAACACCCAGATGCAGTGGATAATCACACATAGAATCCAGCTGTCTGTAAGCCTGAACCATTGTAGGAACATTGGAAGATTTGATAGAAACGATTATATCGTTAAAATCAAATTTTTCCAGCAGTTTGATATGATACATTGCACTTTCACACAGCGCGTCAGGTGTTGGTGCGCCATGTTTTGCAAGTATATGTTTTTCCAGACTGCCTGCATTTACACCAATTCTGATAGGAACATTATGTGCCTGGCAGGCTTTTACAACCTGTCTTACCCTATCATCATCACCTATGTTACCTGGGTTTATACGAACTTTGTCGATACCTGCCGCAACAGATTCGATGGCGATACGATAATCAAAGTGAATATCTGCAACCAGTGGAATTTTTACTTCTTTCTTGATTGCTTCTATAAGACGTACATCTTCCAGATTTGGTACTGAAACACGCACAATCTGACAGCCTTCTTTTTCAAGAGCAACTGCCTGCTGTACATTTCCCAGTACATCATTGGATTTTACATTGAGCATACTCTGAACAAGAACAGGGTTATTGCCGCCCAGATATACATTACCAACTTTTACTTGTCTTTTTTCATGTCTCATAATTTTCACCATTTAAAATAATCGTGTTATATCACTGAATGTAACAAAAGCCATAAAGCCCAGCAGTATTACAATACCGGCACTGTTAACCCACATTTCATATTTCTGGTCAACAGGTTTACCTCTTACCAATTCTACAAGAAGAAATACCAGTCTGCCACCATCAAGAGCTGGGAAAGGTAAAAGGTTGAATACCCCCAGATTTATTGTAATCATAGCCAGAATCATAAGCACAGATTCCAGACCATAGCTTACGGCATCACTGATTGTGGAAACAATACCTACTGGCCCGGACATCTGGTTTATTGCCACATTACCTGTAACCAAATCTACCAGGCTTAAAAATACCATTCGTGCAATGGAAATAGTCCAGTTGCCAGCCTCTTTCAACATATTAGGTATAGTTTTTTCTATTGGATAAACAGAAAAATCTATAACCATCTGTTTAAGACCTGTTTCTTCATCAATATATGTGTCGAAAGTAACATCTTCCAGCAGAATTTTCTCTCCATTACGGATAACAGTAAAGTCTGCCACACCATTCTGTGTTCTGGCAAATTCATATATAACATCGTTGGCAATATAGCATTTTCTACCGTTGATAGCCACGATTTCATCACCTGCCATAAGCCCGGTCTGCTGTGTCATTGCACCTTCATAAAAACCGTATACTGTTCGGCTGGTGATTGCAGACTGTCTGCTGGTAAGGAATAACAATACCAGAAAGCCCAGTATCATATTCATTACAGCACCTGCCACTACTACACCTATTCTGTTTTGTACAGGTGCAGAATTAAATGAATCTTCTGCATCGCTTTCTTCGTCTTCACCTTCCATTGCTACATAACCGCCAATAGGTAAAGCACGGACTGAATATTCTGTGTCACCAACCTTTTTACCAAAAAGCTGTGGACCCATACCGATGCTGAATTCATTTACTCTAATTCCACTGGATTTTGCCATTATAAAATGACCCAGTTCATGAATCATTATTACAACACCAAAAACCAGAATAGAAACCAAAATACTCATTAAATATCAAAAACCTCTATTTCAATAATTGGGCATCTACAAAGGCTCTTGCTTTTCTGTCTGTTTCAAATACTTCATCCAAAGTATAGTCATCACCAAACTCAAATTCAGAAAGAACCCTGTAAACAATGCGGCCAATGTCCGCAAATGCAATTTTATCATCCAGGAACAGCTGTACTGCCCTTTCATTTGCCCCATTTACCGCACAAGGGTACAGACCACCTTTATCAATGGCTTCCATTGCGGCTTTAAGACAAAGGAATGTATCAGGGTCTGCAGGTGCAAATGTAAGGTCTTTCATTGCAAAGAAATCCAATTCATCTGCCGGACAGTCGAATCTATCCGGATAAGTAATTGCATACTGAATAGGCAGACGCATATCCGGTACACCCAGCTGTGCGATAACACTGTTATCTACAAACTGAACTGCTGAATGGATAATGCTCTGTCTGTGTACAACTATCTGCACATCACTTGGTTTTACATCAAAAAGCCATACTGCTTCGATAAGTTCCAGTCCTTTATTCATAAGTGATGCAGAGTCTATTGTTATTTTAGAACCCATAGACCAGTTAGGATGTTTAAGTGCCTGGGCTTTTGTAACTGTTTCCAGCTGTTCTTTTGTATAGCCAAAGAAAGGACCGCCCGAAGCTGTAAGAATAATTTTCTTCAGTTTCTTTGCACTGTATGGGTCCTGAAGGCACTGGAAAATTGCAGAATGTTCACTGTCAACAGGAAGCAGTTTTACATTGTTGCGTTTTACTGCATCCATAACCAGTTTACCGCCTGTAACAAGGCTTTCCTTGTTTGCAAGGGCAACATCCTTGCCACTTTCAATAGCGGCAAGTGTAGCCTGAAGGCCTGCTATACCAACAACAGCATTCAGTACAACAGTGTCTTCCACTTCCAGCTGGGCCAGCTGTACAAGCCCCTGTTTACCAGCCAGCAGTTCTACCCCCAGTTCTTTTGCTTCATCTTTAAAAGTGTTGGCAACATTTTCATCTGTTAAGCAAACATACTGTGGTTTGAACTCAAGAATCTGCTTACGGATAGTGTCTAAACTTCTGTTGGCGGAAAGAGCTATTACATTTATATTGTGTTTGCGACACACATCAAGTGTCTGTGTACCGATAGAACCAGTTGAACCAAGAACTATTATATTTTTATACACCGAAAACACCTCCGTTTTCAACTATAAAGCCTAAAACAGCAGAAACAAGTGGCGCAACCAGAATTATGCTGTCAAATCTGTCCAGAACACCACCATGACCAGGCATAATCTTGCCATAGTCTTTTATTCCTACATGTCTTTTAACTGCTGACGCAAACAAATCGCCAATCATACCAACGGCAGCGCCTACAGCGGCAATGGCACCGAAAAACAGCATATGCTGTGCATCGAAAGAATAAACAACAGTTGAATGTTCCAGGATCGGTTTTATTATGCTGTAAACCCACATTACCAACCATTCAAGTGCAACTACACCTATTACGCCACCAATAGCACCTTCTACTGTTTTCTTAGGGCTAAGTGTGGGAGCAAGTTTATGTTTGCCGAAAAGGAATCCGCTGAAATATGCACACACATCTCCGCCCCAGGCCATAACAGCGGCACAGATTGCAAGGAAAACACCATCCCATCCAAACGGTGTATATGGTAAGAGCATTTTGAAACGTAAAATAGAATAAAAACCCAACAATACATACAGCCCGAATGCTATTTCTGAAGCCACTGCAGTAAACTGAATTTTGTCAAAATTAAAAACTACTACAAAAGCAAATGCCGCAACAAACAATGCTGCAACTAACATAAAGTTTATCTGCCCACCATTAACTTCAAAATAATATGGAACAATAAGCCCCACAAATCCAGCTGATATAAGGACTGCTGATGTCATTTTTACATTGTTTTCTTTAAACGCATTCTGTATTTCTGTTACTGCAATGCAATACAAAGCAAAGAGTACAGCATTAAAAATCCAAGTATGAAACTGGCTTAATACAAGGAATAATATTACTATTCCAACCAAACCAGATATAACTCTCGTTTTCATAAAATCTCCTTATACACCGCCAAAGCGTCTGTTTCTTTTATTGAACTCAATAATAGCGGCATCTAAATCTTTTCTGGTAAAATCAGGCCAGAGAACATCCATATAAACAAACTCTGAATAAGCAATCTGCCACAGAAGAAAGTTTGAAATACGTTTTTCTCCACTTGGTCTGAGTATAAAGTCAGGGTCAGGCTGACCTTTTGTATAAAGATTGTTGCTTATTAGTTCTTCATTGATATCTTCTACTGCAATTTCTCCATTTTTAACCATCTGTGCAATGGCCTTTGTAGCGTGAACGATCTCGTTTCTTGCACCGTAGTTAAGCGCAATATTAAGTGTCATGCCTTTTCTGTCTTTTGTTTTTTCTTCAATATCCAGCATAAGTTCCAGCAGTTCACCACTGAAAGCTGATTTATCCCCCAGGAATACAACCCTGTTATTTTCTTTTTCATAGTCAAATGCTTTTATAAGATATTCTTTGAGCAGTGACATTATACCATTTACCTCTTCAACAGGTCTTTTCCAGTTTTCTGTCGAAAAAGCATAAAATGTAACAGATTCAAGCCCCAGTTCATTACAATATCTTGTAATATCCTGAAAAACTTCTGCCCCTTTTTTATGGCCCATATTGCGTGGCAGCATTCTCTTTTTAGCCCAGCGGCCATTGCCATCCATAATAATACCAATATGTTTTGGAATTATGATATTGTTATCCATTTTTACCTCAATTCAATTATATGAAAATAAAGGGCATATCAACCAATATGCCCTTTAATAAATAGACCCGGTAAATTAAATTACAGTTCCATAACTTCTTTAGTTTTCTTGGCTGCAACTTCATCAATTTCTTTGATAAACTTGTCTGTAATTTTCTGCATTTTTTCTTCCAGTTTTTTCTGGTCGTCTTCTGTCAGTTCGCCAGCTTTTTTAGCAGCTTTGAATTTGTCCATAGCGTCACGTCTAACGTTTCTAACAGCAACTTTTGCATCTTCTGCCATTTTTGAAACATCTTTTGCCAGTGCTTTACGACGTTCTTCTGTTGGTGCTGGGAAAACCAGACGAATGCTGATACCATCATCGATTGGGTTAATACCAACATCAGACATCTGGATAGCTTTTACAACAGCTTTCAGCAGGCTTCTGTCCCATGGCTGGATAGAAAGAGTTCTTGCTTCTGTTACAGAAACAGTTGCAACCTGGTTAATTGGAGTAGCAACACCGTAGTAATCAACTGTTACTTTATCCAGAACACCTGGGTTTGCTCTGCCTGCACGAACTGATGAATATTCGCTTTCAAGGTGCTTTACAGCACTTACCATTTTATCTTCAAATTTCTTTGTCATAACTAAAATCTCCTTTATTCCTGTACCAATGTACCGATTGTTTCGCCTTTGATAGCTTTTACAATATTGCCATCTACCATATCGAACACAAGAATTGGCAGTTTGTTGTCACGGCACATTGTAGCAGCAGTCATATCCATAACATTTAACTGGTCAGTAAGAACCTGAGTAAATGAAAGTGTATCATATTTTACAGCATCAGGATATTTTTTAGGGTCTTTATCATAAACACCATCAACCATTGTAGCCTTGAAAATAATGTCAGCATTGATTTCTGCTGCTCTCAGGGCTGCTGCTGTATCTGTTGAGAAGAATGGATTACCAGTACCGCAAGCAAAGATAACTACTCTGCCTTTTTCCAGATGTCTTGTAGCACGGTTTCTGATATATGGTTCTGCAACCTGCTGCATCTGAAGAGCAGCCTGTACTCTTACTTCAACCCCCAGATGTTCCAGTGCATCAGCAACTGAAAGAGCATTCATAACTGTTGCCAGCATACCAATCTGGTCAGCTCTTGTTCTTTCCATATCGCCTGATGAACGGCCACGCCAGAAGTTACCACCACCAACAACAATAGCAATTTCAGCACCAAGGTCATGTGCGTCTTTTATATTTTTACAAATTTCAAGAACTGTTGGATAGTCCAGGCCAAAACCTTTTTCGCCGGCCAGGGCTTCACCGCTCAGTTTAATCAATATTCTGTTATATTTGATAGACATATTGGGCACCCCATTTTTTACACATTATTTTATCATATTTTACTACATTTTGTATGTAAAGTAAAGGCTAATTATTGTATTTTGTGTGAATAAAAAATTAATAAACTTGTAAACCGATTTTATTTTATATGTTTTTCAAAACGCGAAATATATTTCTCTGGTTTGTTCATAGATAACTGTCCATGGTATAGTTCGGGTATAATTTCAAGTCTGCTATTGGGCATTGTATCCTTGATAATATGTGAAGATTCAATTATACTTTTTACTTCCTTTTCCCCTGCCATTATAAGAACTTTGGCTTCGGTATCTTTTAATCCAGGCTTTAGGGTGTATAAAGAATTGGCTTTCAGAAAAGAAATCATATTTTCTTTTGTAATTTTGCAGCTGTCTATATAATATTGTTGGAATAAATCTGGATTGATTTTAAGATAGTCAAACTGTAATCTGGCAAACCAAGGTTTTGATATAAGAAAATATGATAAGTCAATCATAGGTTTTGTCAGTACAGCTGTCAGTTTTGACTGTAAAACCAATGCACTTTCTATAAAAGCATACTGGCATATATCCTTTCTTTGGGATAGCATTTCCAACGCAATCTGTCCGCCCAGCGACAGACCGCCAACAGCAAAAACCTTACCATCAAAATTACGGTCAATAAAATCTATGATATACCCAGCATTATCTTCTATGGATTCAAAATTCCTGTCAGAATCCCCGTGGCCATCGAGAACAGGTAAAATAATATGATAGCTGTCGGCAAGAAGTTTTGCCACTGCTTCATATCCCCACTGTGCCAGACCACCACCATGCAACAATATAACTGTCTTTTCGTTTCCTGCGCCGTATTCAGTAAAAACCATATAATCACCTGCCTATAATTATCATTTTCATTATAATAATTTAATATATTTTTTTCAACAGCGTCATTAATATTTGAATTTTATAATATCTGGGTGTATAATTATTTCAGTTAATGCGCTTTAAGAGGTATATTATGAAAGAAAATTATAAAGTTGGTATTGTGAAATACACTGACCACGCTTCACTTAACAGAATTGAACTGGGTGCCAAAAGATGTCTTGATGAATTAAACGAAAAATACAATATCAATATCAGCTACTCTGATTATGTTTATGATGGTAAGGCTGATATATCAGTGATGAAAGAAATCGCTGATAAGCTGGTGGAAGCAAAAGTTGACCTGGTAGTGTCCATAGCAACACCGACAACAGTTGTTATGAAAGATATTATGGCTGAAAATAAAATCAATATCCTGTTCCGTGCTGTTTCTGACCCAATCAGTGCTGGTGTTATTGATTCTTTCGAAAAACCTGGTATGTATATTACCGGTACATCTGACTCTCTTGATGGTGGCAGACTTGCACAGGTTGCTCTGGCAGCCGTACCACATGCCCAAAAGATAGGTCTGTTGTACAACACAGCTGAAGTTTCTTCAAAACTTCCAATCAAAGAGGCCAAGGAATATCTTACAAATATAAGAATTGAATGGGTTGAAGCAACACCAAACAACAAATCTGAAGTTATCGATGCTGCCAAAAAACTTATTTCGCTTGGCGTTGATGCTGTTCTTACACCAACAGATAATACTATTATGAGTGCCGAACTGGAAATATCACCTGTTTTTACTGCTGCTGGTATACCTCAGTTTACAGGTTCACATTCATTTACCATCAATGGTGCATTTATGGGAATGGGAAGTCTGTATAAAGACGGAGATGCAGAGTTTATG
>JAFZDX010000106.1 GCA_017560985.1 Oscillospiraceae bacterium | reverse complement strand
TGTTTTTCCACAGCCTTATTTTCAATATTTTCTATCATAATCTACTCTGTAACCCCGCATCAAAAAGACTTTTCGGATTGTGTCTTGCCACACTCAACACAAGACCAATGGCACAATATGTAACTATAACACTGGTACCACCAGCTGAAAACAGTGGAAGTGTAACACCGATAACAGGCAGCAGCGACACATTCATGCCAATATTGATAAAAGTCTGTGCCATAAGCATACCAAAAATACCTACACATACCAGGCTGCCGGAAGGGTCTGCACTGCGTCGTGCAATGGAAAGTATGCGCAGCCACATAAATACTATCAACAGCAGTACCCGCACTGTACCCACAAAGCCCAGACATTCGGCTATAAAGGAAAACATAAAGTCGTTATATGCCAATGGTGTAGCATTGTGATTGTCCACCAGAAAACCTTTGCCAAATATGCGGCCGCTGCCAATAGAAATTTTACCCATATTCTGCTGCCACATAACTGACGCATATTCTTCAGGGTAGAAAAGGCCAAGAATTCTGTTTTTCTGGTAAGTGTCAATTTTATCTGTCATCCACAGCACCGGAAAAGCAACTGCCACAGCCGCAAAACAGCCACCGATGATTTTAGGGCTGATGCCTGCCACAAAAAACATAGAGGAAATCATAATGGCATAGATAATCAGAGTACCCATATCTTTCTGTATTGCTACAAAAGCCATAGGCACACAGGCGATGCCAACAAGTTTTACCAGCGTGCGCACTTCGTTTACATTGTTTTTATGCTTTTCAAAAAAATGTGCCAGCAGCAACACTGTGCTGATTTTCAAAAGTTCACTTGGTTGCAATGACATACCAAAAGGCAGTTCTATCCAGGCCTTGTTTGTAGTACCTGGTGGTGCATAGCCGATAAACATACACAGTATCATAAGACCAATACAAAATGCCAGATGAACATACCAGTAATCACACAATTCTTTATAATCAACAAATGATATGATAAATGCCCGGACAATACCGATAACGCTGGCAATCAGCTGCACTATTACCGGGCGGACAGAATCCATAAGCGACATATGCTGAAAAATCGCATACATTGAAAAAACAGACAAACCACTGCAGGTGGCACAAATGGCAATAAACACCAGGTCTGTTTCTTTAACAATCTGTTTTATATGTTTCAAAATATACTCCTGTATAAATAGTATTTATAAAAATATTATAATTTGGACAATACGGAGATTGTCATGTTTTTATTAGTATACCACAAAATTCTTAAGATTCTATTAAATATTATACTTTTAACATTGAAAATTTTGTGATATTATATAAGTTAAAGCAGTAATAATAAAATGGAGATAAACATTGAATACATTTATTACAAATTCAAAAGAAGAAACAATAGCTCTGGCTGAAAAACTGGCCACAAAGCTGAACAATCACGATATTATTTTTTATGTAGGCGGTCTTGGTATGGGTAAAACAGCATTTACCCAGGGCCTGTGCAATGGTCTGGGTATAGATGCAGATGTTACCAGCCCAACTTTTGCCATCGTAAACGAATATTATGGCAGGCCACTGTCTGTTTTCCATTTTGATATGTACAGAATCGAAAACGAAGACCAGCTGTTCAACATTGGTTTTGATGATTATCTGGACTATGACGGTGTACTGGCCATTGAGTGGAGCGAAAATATAGCCGACTTTTTCGGCGACAATAATATTACAGTTACATTTGAAAAACTGGATGAAACTGTGAGAAGAATAACAATAGAAGGGGTGGATTGTAATTGGTAATACTGGGTGTTGACTGCTCGTCAAAACAAAGCAGTGTATGCATTATGCAGGATAACAGGGTTATTTATACCGCTGTACAGGCCACAAACACCACTCATTCACAGAACTTTCTGCCTATGATACAGGGGGCACTGACTGTGTGCGGATACCGGCCAAAAGATATCGATCTGTATGCTATCACCACAGGCCCAGGCTCTTTTACAGGTCTGCGCATTGGTATGGCAGTAATAAAAGGTATGGCAAGTGCTGACAACACAGCCTGTATAGGTGTGTCCAGTCTGAAAGCACTGGCAAAGGCAGTAGATTTTGATGGTGTAATTATACCGGCATTTGATGCCCGCCGCAGACAGGTATATGCCTGTGTGATGGACGGTGATAATGTGGTATGCGATGATTTCTGCCGGGATGTAAAAGTTCTGGAAAAATATATAAATGAAACAGAAAAAGATGTGTATTTTGTAGGTGATGGCAAAGATTTATGCTATAATACCTATAAAGACTATGGCAATGTGAAACACAGCAATGTGGAAATGCCATGTATTGCACTGGGCGCATGCCTGCTGGCAAAGGCAGAGTATGCCGTTGACGGTGGCAAAACACATTTTGACCTGTCACCAAGCTATCTGAGATTATCCCAGGCAGAAAGAGAACTGAAAGAGAAAATGGAGGCACAACAATGATCGTTTTAGCAGCTGACCACGGCGGTTATTTATTGAAAGAAGAAGTAAAAAAACATCTGGACGCAAAAGGTATAGAATATATCGACTGTGGTTCATACACAGGTGAAAGTGTAGACTATCCTGATATGGCAAAACTGGCCTGTGAAAAAATCCAGTCCGGCGAAGCAGAAAAAGGTATTATTTTCTGTGGTACAGGTATCGGCATTTCCATCGCAGCAAACAAAATGAAAGGTATCAGATGCTGTGTATGTTCTGACACATTCAGCGCAAAATACACACGTCTGCACAACGATGCAAACGTGCTGTCAATGGGCGGCCGTGTAGTAGGCCCTGGCCTTGCATGCGAAATGGTAGATGTTTTCCTGGAAACAGAATTTGAAGGCGGCAGACACGCAAGACGTGTAGAAAAACTGGCACAGCTGGAAGAAAACTGGAAATAAGAGGTGATTTTCATGGCAATTACAATGGTAATGGACCATCCGTTGGTTCAGCATAAAGTATCTATTCTTCGTGACGAAAACACAGGTACAAAACAGTTCAAGGAGCTGGTAAGTGAACTGGCAGTTTTACTGGCATACGAAGCCACACGCGACCTGCCACTGGAAGATGTGGATGTGCAGACCCCTGTTGATGTGGCACACTGCAAAATGCTGTCAGGCAAAAAAATGGCAATAGTGCCTATCCTCCGTGCAGGTCTGGGTATGGTAGAAGGTGTACAGACACTGGTACCATCTGCGAAAGTGGGACATATCGGTCTTTACCGTGACCCTGAAACACTGCAGCCGGTGGAATATTACTGCAAACTGCCTGCAGACATAGAAGAACGTGATGTTTTCGTGGTTGACCCTATGCTGGCAACAGGCGGCAGTGCCGCAGATGCTATCAAACTGATAAAGGAAAAAGGTGCAAAACGCATTAAATTCCTGGGGCTGATAGCCGCACCGGAAGGCATAGAAAAACTGCGCAGCGCCCACCCTGATGTAGACATTTATGTTGCCGCACTGGACAGCCATCTCAACGACCACGGTTACATAGTACCTGGCCTTGGAGATGCAGGCGACAGAATTTTCGGAACAAAATAAACAATTCTGGTGGACGGGGGTATTCCCTGTCCACCTTTTTTAGAAATATGGATTATATTATAGAAAGAATCACAGCTGAAAATTATCACCTTTTTGAAGATATGGTTTACTGGCGAGGCACTGGCACAGAAAGGATGCCGTCCACAGGTACAAATGTGCCAGAAGAACTGGCAGACCCAAACCTGTATGTGTACGCCGCAAAGGCTGACGGTAGGTATGTGGGCTGGATAAGCCTGGTGTATTTACCTAAAATCAGCCGTGTAAAAAAAGGATATGTGTATGTGGACGAACTGTGGGTACAGGAAAACTGGCGACGACAGGGTATCGCCACTGCGCTGATGTTAAAAGCAGACCGGCTGAAAGAAAAGCTGAACGCCACAGGTGTCAGGCTGTATGTAAACATAAACAACCCAGGTGCAAAAAAACTGTATGAAAACTGCGGTTTTATCACTGACGGCACCGCAGAATTTATGGAGAAATAATATGGATATTTCAATAAGAAAAGCCACCACAGAAGATTTTGGCGCTGTACTGAATATTCTGGAAATGGCAACGCTGAAACTGCTGGCAAAAGATGTTCACCAGTGGGAATACCCCTGGGATGAAAATGAAGTAAAAAGCTATATAGAAACCGACAGCTTTTACATTGCCTGTGCTGATAATCAGACTGTTGGCTGTTTCGGGCTGAAAGATTTTACAGACAACCCTTTTGCTGAGGATAACAACGGGCTGTACTTTTACCACCTGGCTGTACATCCACAGTACAGTGGCAGTGGTGCAAGCCACAGTATCTGCCGATGGGTCCAGGACTATGCCGCAAAGCAGAATATTACCATATATTTTGACTGCTGGGCTGGAAATATTTTCCTGAAAAAGTTTTATACCGAATCAGGTTTTGATTATATTGGTGATTTTCCGGAAGAAGATTACTTTATATCAGCATTCAAAACAAAATAATACACAGGGGAGATGCTTATACATCTCCCCTGTTTCTGTTTATTTTATGTGTTTTCTCATCATCCAGTTTTTGCCGTCAACGATGCGGGCCACCATCATAGATGCAACAGTGTCGCCACATACATTCAGGCAGGTTGCAGGCGGGTCAACCAGAAAACCTATGGTTGCGATAAGCGGAAAAGCCTCTGGTGGAAAACCCATAAGTGAAACTATCAGCATTTCGCCTACCAGACCGCCACCGGGCACACCCGACAGCACCACACCGCTGAGTATAGCTATTACAATGGAAACCAGATAAGTAGACCAGCCGGCAAATTCCATACCGAAAATACCGAAAAGGAAGGATATTTTCAGTATTGCTGCCAGTACACTGCCGTCCATATGCATTGTGGCACCGATTGGCAGTACAATACCACTGATATCTTTTGGCACACCTATTTTATCGGCGGCTTCCAGGTTGGCAGGCAGTGTTGCGATACTGCTTTGTGTGGCAAGGGATGTTACCGCCGGAGAAAGAATATTTGCAAAGAATTTCCTTACTCCGTTTTTACCTCCTGCCAGGAAAGCATAAACTGCAAATGCCACCAGAAAATACATTATGCACAACGGATAATACAAAATCATTGCACGGCTGTAAGCACCGATAAGCTGTGGACCGAACTCACCAACCAGACTGGCAAAATATGCACACAGCCCCAATGGCGCATACAGCATAATCAGATCCACCATCTTCATCATAACATTGCTGAAAGCCGTC
>JAFZDX010000105.1 GCA_017560985.1 Oscillospiraceae bacterium | reverse complement strand
GGTTGCTGTCATCCCAAGCATATCCAATGCTTTCAGGGTTGTATTTTTTGATTGCATCCCATACCTGCCCAATTGCCTCGCCGAAATACTCCTCCTCAAAGGGTTCGCCCTGGAACATGATGTATTTGCATTTGGGCAGTTCAATAACATCAAATCCATCTGGGATTTCACCCGAATAGTCCAATGCTACTTCTACACCCTGCACATATTCAGATGTTCCTGCTTTGATGTAGTTTTTAGGAAGCCATAAGCATACAGGTTCACCACTAATTGCTTTCATACTGCAAAGCAATCCCCATACATCACAACCAACTTCTTCGCAGTATTTGAAATATTCTGTTGCTTCTTTACCTCGTTTGATAATGACCTTTCTTTCAGGTTTCTCCACTACTTGCAAGAAAACACTTTTCACTTCGCTCATTTCTGCCTTCTCCTTTTTTTGAGCATATTTGATTCCATAAGGCTTGAACAGATAAATTGGTGTAGGACATACGGAATATTCATAAGGATTACATCCAAACTCTTTGTAAAATGCTCGCTGATAGCCGTCCACACTCTCGTATCCTGTGTCAAATGCAACATCAATTATCTTTACTTTTTCATCTCTTAATCTGAGTGCAGATTTAGACAATCTCAGTCGCCTGATATAAACTGCGGGTGTCATATGGAGTAAATCCATAAAAAGTCTATATGAGTACCACGGAGAATACCGTGATACATTCGCAAGGTCAGCCATTGTAATATTTGAATCAATGTGTATTGCGATGTAGTCCTGCATTCTTTGAACCGCTTCTATATGCCCATCCATTTCTGTTCACCTCCTTATGCTCATATTATAGGGAAACTCGAAAGGTCTTTCTCGACTTAATTTGCTGAAATAGTGCAGCCGCCCACATATGAGAGCGGCTGTTTCTATCTGATAGATAAATTCAAATTTTTCTAACTGAGTATATGTTATCACAATCATATATCATATACAACAGGCACAGCAGTATATCTGCCGTGCCTGTAAATTTTTGTAAAAGCCTGTTATTATTCCATACCAACGATTGGAAGTTTTTCAGTTGTGAAAGTTTCTGTTTTCTGCATTGAATCCTGGAATTTGATGTAGCTTTCTTTTGTCATAATTGGTTTGTAGTCAGCGATGTTTTCTTTTGCTGCTGCTGCGTTGTCTTTCATAAGTCTGTAAGCTGTCAGTGCAAAGATTTTAGCTGTAACAACGTATGCAAGGTAAGGGTCAGAAACTACCAGGTCTGGGCCGTGGATAGAACCTTCTACGCCACCTGTGTTGAAGTGTACCAGAGGCATAAGGCAGGAAACATCACCAAAGTCGTCAGAACCTGTGGAGTGACCTTCGCTGTCAACCTGGTTTGTGTAAACACCTTCTGCTTTGATATCATCAAGAACAGACTGCAGAACTTCTGTATGTGGGTTTGCCATCTGTGACATATAACCAGCCATTGTTTCGATAACAACGTCACAGCCTGTTGCCATAGCAGCAGCTTTGAATGAGCGGTCTACTTTGTCAGATGCGTTTTTGTATGCTTCAGGTGTTTTACCACGTGTGCAGTACTGCATTACAACTTCGTCAGCGATGATATTTACAGCGCTGCCGCCGTTGGAGATAAAGCCGTGGCAACGAACAGAGTCTTCATCTCTGAAAGATTCCTGCTGCAGTGCAATGTTAACCAGAGCAGCTGTTGCAGCGTTCAGAGCATCGATACCGTGATGTGGCATACCTGCTGCGTGTGCTGCACGGCCTTTGAATGTAACTGTTTTGTTTACAAAGCCGTTGGATGTGGAGTTGATAATACCCATATCAAGGCCTGTTGATGAGTGATGACCCATAGAGATGTCGATATCGTCAAATGCGCCGATTCTGATAAGTTCGCATTTACCGCCGCCGTAGCCCAGTTTGCCTTCCTTCATCATCTGGTTTTTCCATTCGATGTCAACAAATTCTTCAGCAGGTACTGCGAAGAAGCAGATGTTACCGCCCATAGCTTCTTTAACTTCTGGGTCTGTCAGTGCCATTGCAGCGCCTACAACGCCTGTAATCTGTGCGTGGTGACCGCAGGAGTGGGAAACACCATTGTATGCGTCTGGATGGTTAGGAATTGGCAGACCGTCCATTTCGCCGATGATAGCCAGTGTAGGACCTTCCACGCTGCCTTTTTCGTGCAGGTAAGATTTTACACCTGTGAAAGCAAGACCTGTTTCGCTTTCCAGACCAAGTTTTGCCATTTCTTCCACAAACTTGCCGGATGTTCTCACTTCTTTGTAACCCAGTTCAGCGTGGTTCCAGATGTCTGTACCGAATGCCATGATTTCATCTTTTTTCGATTCGATAATTTCAACGATTTTTTGTTCAATTCTGTCTAACATAGTTGTAATCCTCTCTCTAATATTTATACAACGTTTGCTTATAAAAAAGCATTTAATGAATAAAGTATACTACTGTTTTTCCGGTTTGTAAAGTAAATTGTTATAATTTTATCAAATAAAAAATACCGCAGAGTTTTCTGCGGTATCTAATGGTATATTATTTGTTTCTTACATCCTGTACTTTCTGTGCAGACAGCAGTACTGCAGCACGGGAAGCATCGAAGGTTGTACCACCCTGCATATATGCGATAAATGGTTCACGCAGCGGGGCATCACAGGAAAGTTCAATGGAAGAACCCATTGTAAATGCACCTGCTGCCATAATAATCTGGCTGTCATAACCTGGCATATCACCTGGTTCTGGTGCAGCATAGCTGTCGATAGGGCTGCCGGCCTGGATACCACGGCAGATTGCAATTACATTTTCTGCGTTTTCAGCGCAGATAGATGTTATAATATCATTTCTGTCTTCAAAGTAACGTGGCTCTGTTTCAAAGCCCATTTTTTCATAAAGGCAAGATGCATAAATACTTGTTTTCAGAGCATTTGCTGTAATCATTGGTGCAAAATAAACACCCAGATACATTTCTCTCATAACATCCAGGGAACAGCCGATTTCTCTGCCTGTACCAGGTGCTGTAAGGCGATGACCACACATTTCCACCAGGTCGTGTCTGCCTGCAATATAGCCGCCTGTTGGGGCAATGCCGCCACCTGGGTTTTTGATAAGTGAACCCATAATCAGGTCAGCACCATAAGCCAGTGGTTCTTCTGTATGTGTGTATTCACCATAGCAGTTGTCTACCATTACGATAATATCAGGATTTACTGATTTGGCTGCATCAGAAATAGCTTTGATTGTTTCCAGGCTCAGTGCTTTTCTTTTTGCATAGCCACGGCTGCGCTGGATATAGCATACTTTGGCATCTTTACATTTTGCTTTGATGCCTTCCAGGTCTGGTTCGCTGTTTGCCAGTAGTGGAACCTGGTCGTATTTTACACCATAATCCATCAGGTTGCCATAATGGCTGCCGTCAATGCCGATAACACCGTGCAGTGTGTCGTATGGTGTACCTGTGGCACATACCATCAGGTCGCCGGAACGCAGTACGCCAAACAGTGCAACTGTCAGTGTGTGTGTACCGCTCATAAAGTTATAGCGGCACAGAGCATCTTCTGCGCCCATAATGTCTGCAAACAGTCTGTCCAGCCCATCACGGCCTCTGTCGTCATAGCCGTAACCTGTTGTACCTACCAGATGTGTGGCAGAAATGCCGTTGTCGATAAAGGCTTTCAGCACTTTCATCTGGTTGTAGGATGCAACTTCGTCCACTTTTTCAAAATATGGTTTGCATATTTCCATTACTTCTTTATCAAGTGCCAGCATATCAGGCTTGATATCAAAAAATTTTCCTATCATATATGTTCTTCCCTCAACTTATATAAATATATTTGTCCTGTTTTTTCAAAATTCAGTTTAGTATAAAAATCCATCAGTTTGTCTTCACACATAAGTATAATCTGCCTGTCGGAATATTCGCTGATTATATGTTCTATAACTTTTTTGGCCAGCCCCTGATTTCTGAAATTTTTTGCAGTAGATACAAAAGTCAGGTATATACTGTCGTCAAAATGTGTTGCAACAGCGCCAGATACTATTTTATCATTGTGTGTCATAAAATAAATGTCTGCAATGCCATTGTTTACTTTACGTGCAAAATATGAATAAACCATATTGAAGGCTGTGCCCGGAAAGTTTGCCACTGAAAACTGTGAAAACTGATAGATGTTTTCGTTTTTTATAACATCAGGGCATACAGTACCGCCAGCTCCCCTGTAAGTCAGAAGATGCATTGTATCTCGGTGGGGAATAGACAGGTTATCCTGCCGGCATTCCAGACCGTATACACCTAAAAACTGGCAGAAAGACAACAGCTCTTCACACTGTTCTTCATTCAGATTGCCGCAGACAGATAGGTTTTCACCCATCAGCATGATATTGCAGTCATCAAAACAATAAAAATTGTTCAGCACAGAATTTTTATCACTGCGGTATTCGGCTTTTATTTTCTGTGTGAGAAAGCCGCCTTGCTTATCAAAATTTTTTTCAAATTTTTCTATTTGTGATGATGCGGTAGTTATCATAAAGCATTTACCAGGTCTTTAAAATGTCTGCCACGTACTTCAAAGTTAGGATAGAAGTCAAAGCTGGCAGATGCAGGGGACAGGGAAACAATATCACCAGCCACTGTGTTTTCATACATCAGCTGTACTGCATGTTCCATACTGTCGGCACGCAGAATCTTAATACCGGATTTTTCAAAGTCTGGGTGTTCTCTTACCACTTTTTCGATGGCAGGGCCAGTCTGACCCATAACTACCAACAATTTTACATTATCAATAACAGGCTGTGCCAATGGTTCGTATGGTATTTTTTTGTCATAGCCACCTGCTATAATGCAGATTTTCTGTGGGAATGAACGCAGGCCCGCAATAGTTCTGGTTGGGCTGGAAGCGATAGAGTCGTTAAACCACTGTACACCGTTCAGTGTGCGCACAGGTTCAATGCGGTGTTCAACACCTTTGAATTCCTTCGCCACTTTTGCCATAATATCCTGGTCCACTTCACCATTTACTGCACAGAAAGCAGCCAGCAGGTTTTCCAGGTTGTGCTTGCCGCGCAGGGCTACGTCGTTTTCGTTTACAACTTTTTTGTCACCAACACACAGCATACCATCTGCATCAATATATCCGCAGTCAGGCAGTGCGCTGATGTCTGTAAGACGTGTAAAGAACACACATTTGCCATTTACATCGTCTTCCATATTGCGGCTTACATCGTTTTCATAACCTAAAACAGCTTTGCCGTTTCTGTCCTGATGGATAAGGATATTTCGTTTTGCGTCAATGTATTCCTGCATATCTTTGTGGTGGTCCAGGTGGTTTGGTGTCACGTTTGTAACCACAGCTACGTCAGGGGACTGTTTCATTGAAATCAGCTGGAAACTGGACAGTTCCACCACAGCCACATCATCTTCTTTTACTTCTCTTACGATTGGCAGCAGGGCTTTGCCTATATTGCCACCCAGATGCACTGTTTTGCCGCTTTCTTTCAGCATTTCACTGATAAGTGTAGTGGTTGTTGTTTTGCCGTCAGAGCCTGTTACAGCGTAAATTTTGCATGGGCACAGCTGGAAGAAAAGTTCCATTTCGCTGGTTACCTGCACACCCAGTTCTACCTGGTCCTGCAGTTCTTTGGTAAAGAATTCAAAGCCAGGTGTTCTCATAATCATATCCTGGTTTTTCAGTCCATCCAGATAGTTTTCGCCCAGGGAAAGATTTACCCCCAGTTCTTTCAGTGTGTTGGCATAGTCGCCAAAACCTTCCAGTGTTTTCTTGTCACACAGTGTTACCACTGCACCTTCCTGTGAAAATATCTCTATAAGTTTTTTATGGCTGACACCGGCACCGATGAAAGCTACTTTCTTTCCTTTTAAATTTTCAAAAAATACATCTGCTTTGCTTTTCATAAAGCACCTCTTTCTTGTTACATAATTAACAGATATTCATAAATGCCAACCTGTAATCAAAAATTCTTTTGTAAATATTATAATGTGTAAAAGAAATTATATCAACCTTATCTGTAAAAAGTTACAAAATTATTTTTGTATATAACAATTATATTGAAAGCATCTTTGGTCAATGATAAAATAATAATGTTGGTAACAGGCATACATTTGTATTTCACTGATAATGAAATCGGCTTTATTTACCGGAGGTATTATGAAAGTAAATTTTGAAGGAACATTTGGCGCTAAACTTTTCGATGACAGAAAGATGAAAGAACGTCTTTCTGCAAACGCATATGAAATTCTTTGTAAAGTAAGAGATGAAGCTATGATATGGGACTCATCAGTTGCTGATGAAGTTGCCGCAGCTATCAAAGAATGGGCTATGGAACAGGGTGCTACCCACTTTGTACATTGGTTCAGCCCGCTGACAGGCACAAACAGTGGCCGTCACGATTCATTTCTGGATGGCATAGATAAAGATGGCCAGCCAATTATCAACTTCTCCGGTAAACTGCTGTCAAAAGGTGAAGGGGACGCCTCTGCATTCCCATCGGGTGGTCTTCGTTCCACATTTGAAGCCCGTGGCTACACTATCTGGGATACAACCAGCCCTTGTTTTGTTATAGACAATACACTTTATGTGCCTACTGTTTTTGCATCTTTCACAGGTGAATCCCTGGACCAGAAGGCACCACTGCTGAGAACTGCACAGTCACTCAGCAAACACGCACTGCGCTGTTTCCACGCACTTGGTTTCAATGATATGAAATCTGTAAAACCTACAATGGGTGCAGAACAGGAATATTTCCTTGTAGATAAAAAATATTTTGACAAACGTCTTGACCTTAAAATGACAGGCCGCACAATTTTCGGCACAATGGCACCAAAAGGCCAGGAACTCAGCGAGCATTACTATGGCCGTACACATCAGCGTGTAAGGGACTTTATGCGTGACATCGACCAGCAGCTGTGGGAACTGGGCGTTCCTGCCAAAACAGAACATAACGAAGCTGCTCCTGGTCAGTACGAGCTGGCCTGTGTATACACATATGCCAATACCAGCTGTGACCACAACCAGATTGTTATGGACATTATGCAGAGAACAGCCCTGAAACACGGTCTTGTATGTCTGCTGTATGAAAAACCATTCAAAGGCATAAACGGCAGCGGTAAGCACAACAACTATTCACTGGTTACCAGCGAAGGCGAAAACCTGCTGAATCCAGGCGATAAACCAGAAGAAAACATCAAATTCCTGCTGACACTGGCCGCATTTATGAAAGGTGTAGACCAGCACGCAGACCTGCTGCGTCTATCTGCTGCCACAGCAGGCAACGACTTCCGTCTGGGCGCAGCTGAAGCACCACCTGCAATTATTTCAATGTACCTTGGCTCAAAACTGGAAAATGTGATGAAAAGCATTGCAGAAGGTCACGGCATTGAAGAAACTGAAGAAGTGCGCAAACTGCTGATGGGTTCAAAATCACTGCCACTGCTTACAGTTGATGACAACGACAGAAACAGAACAACACCATTTGCTTTCACAGGCTATAAATTTGAATTCCGCATGGTTGGTTCTTCACAGCCTCTGGGCTTTGTAAACACAATCATCAATGCCCTTGTTACAATCAGCTTCCGTGATTTTGCACGTGAGCTGGAAGTAGCAGAAGATCCACTGGCAAAAGCTTATGAAATCGTTGGTCGTGTATACCAGGAACACAAACGCATCCTGTTCCACGGCAATGGCTACACACAGGAATGGGTGGAAGAGGCTGCACGCCGCGGTCTGCCAAACCTGGACAGCACCATCAAGGCTATTCCTACAATCATCACTCCTGAAAACCTGGCATTCCTGAAAAAATCAAAGGCTCTCAGCGAAGCAGAAGCCTATGCCAGATATGAAATCATGTTCAATCAGTACATCCAGAAAATCAACATTGAACTCAGGGTTGCAAATGATATGGTGCGCCAGGAAATTCTGCCTGCGGCAATCGCTTACTGCCAGCAGCTGGCACAGGGTAACTACTACTGTGAACAGGCCGGCACTCTCAGCGGTATTGCTGTGAAATTCCAGCGTGAAATAGCAATGCTGACAGACGAAATCAGTGACCTGTGTGACGAAATGCACTTTGCACGCAACAGCACAATGAAACTGCCAAAAATGGAAGAAAAAGCAGAAAAACTGTACCTTATCCACAGGGATAAACTGTCTGCCCTCCGCGCAAAAGTGGACAGACTGGAATCTATGATGCCAAAGGATAAATGGCCAATGCCATCATACACAGACCTGCTGTTTGACTTATAATGTGAATAAATTAAGGCACCTTGTAAAAAGGTGCCTTTTTGTATATAATAGCCTTAAAATATGCTGAAAGTTGGTGCAGATATGGCTTATACAATTAAAAAACTTACAATGGAAGATTTGCCGATGATAAAATCTTTCTTTGTTGAACTTTTCACAAAAGAGCCCTGGAACGACGACTGGAGCGATGAAAACCAGCTGACAGCATACCTTACAGAACGCTGTGGTGCTTTTAACTCCTTAACTTACGGCTATTTCGATGGTGACGAAATGGCAGGTCTGTCCGCTGGTCGAATTATACACTGGTGCACCGGCACCGAATACTGCATTGATGAATTTGGCATCCGCGCAGATTTGCAGGGCAGGGGAGTGGGCACTGCATTTATGAAGGATATAGAAAAGCAGATTTTTGCTGACGGTATGGTGCAGATTTATCTGCATACCGAAAGGGATGTGCCAGCCTATAATTTTTATAAAAAACTTGGCTTTGAACAGCTGGAAGATGAAGTGGCTTTTGCGAAATATGTAGATTGAAAATCATAAAGTGACAATATTTTTATTGTTTCTAAAATTTGTCTATGTTAAAATTAAATCAGAAAGCAGGTGGAATTTATGAAGAAATATTTATCAATCACATTGGCGATGTTAATGATGTTTCTGTTTGTTTCCTGCGGTAAAGATGATATACCTGTAACCAAAATCGAAATAGATACAGGAATTCCTGATACTGTTATGATGATAGAGGAAAATCTAACGGAAGATAAATATGCTGATATAGGTGATAACCGGGTTAAGTATGTGGGCAAAGACGGCAAGAAAGTAGAATACAGAAGATGGGATGCTGACCACAATATAGAGCTGGAAAAATACTACAGTTATCACGATGACGGAAGGTTGCATCAGGAATTGGTTAAGAGCTACAAAGATGGTAATCTGTATAAGACAACAATGAGCCAGTACGAATTTGCTGAAAACAGCAAGGAAGCTGTGGTAACTATATGGGAATATGACCATATGAAAGATAAATTACAGACAGATTCTGTTATCTGTATTATGTCCACAAAAGAAAGTGAACTGTACTGTAACTCTAAGCAGTCTGGTGGATTGGCACTGGCAATAAGGGGCGTTGTGGAAACACGTTATGGTATGAAATTGGGGGACATACTGTTTTACGGCGGAAACCAGGTAAAAGATTAACTTTATAGTAAATTAAAACGCCAGGCAGCTGCCTGGCGTTAATTTCTATTTTGCAAGTTTTACTGAAATTATATGTCTTGTTGGGAAAAATTCATACAGGTGCAGTGTGTCCACCTTGCCTGCAAATGCAGAAAAGTTTTCCATAACCACAGGAATAGCTTTATAAACCACATCAGGTTTGTCAATAATCATTGTGGTATGGGCTGCCCAGTTGTAACTGTCACCAAATTTTTCTTTCAGATTCAGCAGCCGGTGGTTTGCATCAGGTGCCACAAACAGCACAGCACCGCCACCAAACATACCCACGTGGTTGAACGTCACATCAAATTCTTTTTCTTCTGCGGACAGCTTTTTCAGATATTCCACCAATTCTTCTTCCTTTTCACAAGGGAAAGAACCCAGTGTTGTGTGCATAGGTATATTTTTCGTCTGGGTGCCGACAAACCCGCTTTCATACAGTTTGTTCTGAATACCGGACAGATATTTTTCTGTGTTATCATCATATCCTGCCAGTACATAAAGTGCTTTAGCCATAATATACCTCCATATTTAACATTACATTAATTGTAGCATACATAAACAAAAATGCAAACAAAAACACGGCAGATGATTCTGC
>JAFZDX010000104.1 GCA_017560985.1 Oscillospiraceae bacterium | reverse complement strand
GTTTTCACCCATATCCTCTACAAGAGTACGTATATATGTGCCTTCACTGCAGAGAACGCGGATTTTGTATTCATTTTCTGAAAGTGTTTCATCTTCCAGCATTTCCAGCTGTTTTATAATAGCCTTGCGTGGTTTTCTTTCTACCTGTGCAGCTTCCACACCCCGGCGTGCCAGTTTGTAGAGCGGCTGACCGTTGATTTTTACAGCAGAATACATAGGTGGCAGCTGTGTGATTTCACCTTTGAAATTTTCCATTTCTGCCAGAACATCTGCCTTTGTGGCAGATACTTCCCTTTCTTTTATAACTTCGCCTGTAATATCACCTGTATCTGTGTTAAGGCCCAGTTTGAAAGTGGCAATGTATTCTTTATCTTTGATAATCTGCATATCAACAGCTTTTGTGGCACGACCCATAAACACAGGCAGTACGCCTGTGGCCATAGGGTCCAGTGTGCCGGAATGGCCCACTTTACGTGTACCCAGAATGCCACGGCCTTTGGCAATAACGTCAAAGCTTGTCCAGTCCTGTGGTTTGAATAAAATAAGAATTCCGTTGCGGTCTACTGACATAATGCGTTTTCCACTTCCTTAAGAATTGCTTTTTTAACTGTTTCAATGCTGCCTACAACTTCACAGCCTGCTGCACGCAGATGGCCGCCACCGCCAAGGGCAGCAGCAATATCACATGCGTTTACATTTTCTCCTGTGCGGATAGACAGTTTGTAGCTGCCTTCTTCACGGAGAGGGCGGATAAGGACAGATACATCTATACCTTCAAAATCTCTTGGCATAGATGACAGGCCGTCCAGATCAGTAGGGTCTGGCTGAATTTCCAGAATAGTTTCACGGGTAAGCACCAGCAGGGCGCATCTGTCATCGTAATAATATTCCAGATTGTTCAGCATATATTTTTCCAGCATAACAGCTTTTCTGGTTTTTGACATAAAGAATTTTTCCACCAGCATTGTGTGATGTGCCCCCAGTTCCATAAGGCGTGCGCCTATTTCGTGAGTGCGTGGTGTGGTGGATGAATATTTGAAACAGCCTGTATCAGTGATAAGTCCTGTATAAAGGCAATCCGCAATATGTGGTGTAATTTCTACCCCCATTTCACAGATGATTTCATACATCAGCTGTGCTGCGGCAGGATAGTCTGCTTTAAGGCACAGACATTTTGCATATTCACCGTTTGAACCGTGATGGTCAATACACAGGTCAATTTTATGGGCGAAATCAGAAAGTGTGTCGCCCAGCAGGTTTACACCTGCCACATCAACAGAAACCACATAATCAATTTCTGACACACCATCCCATACAGGAATATTCAGATAGTCATATTTAGCAGGGATTCTGTTGTGGCAGGCAACAACAGCCTGTTTGCCCATTGCTGTAAGCACATGGCACAATGCTGCTGCACTGCCAAGGGTGTCCCCGTCAGGATTTTTATGGCAAAGGATAAGAATGTTGTCTTTTGCCATAAGCATCTGGGCAGTGGACTGTATATCAATTTTAGTTGTCATTTTTATTAATATCCCTTAATATCTCGTTGATCTTCTGGGCGTAGGCAGCACCTTCGTCCTTTACGAATGTGAATTCAGGACTGCGTTTGATACGCAGACGTTTTGACAGCTCGCCTCTGATGAAGCCCTGGCCTTTTTTCAGTGCTTTGATAGCATCTTCGCAGGCCTGGTCACCTTCCAGAACACTGATATGAACTTTTGCGTTTGTCAGGTCTGGTGCTGTTTCCACACGCATAATTGTCAGGAAACAATCAAGACGTGGGTCTTTCATCTGAGATACAATGGAAATCAATTCTCTTTTGATGTCTTCGTTCAATCTTTCAACTTTAGTTGAAGCCATAGTGATTAACCTCCTGTAATTTATTGTAAATGCGGTATAACACCGCAATGTCTTATTATCAATAAAGGCCGATGAAGGCATCGGCCCCTACAATTTATATTGTAAAAATTAGTCTTCGCGGTATTCTTCCATAATGAAGGATTCAAAGATGTCGCCTTCTTTGATATCGTTGAATTTTTCAAGACCGATACCACATTCGTAACCGGCCATAACTTCTCTCTGGTCGTCTTTGAAACGTTTGAGTGAGGAAATTTCGTCTTCTGTAATAACGATACCGTCACGAACAACACGGATTTTTGCGTGGCGAGCAACTTTACCTTCTTTAACGTAACAGCCTGCGATTGTACCTGCAGAGGACAGTTTGAATACGCTGCGAACTTCAGCCTGACCCAGTTCAACTTCTCTGAACTTAGGCGCCAGCATACCTTTCATAGCGTCTTTAACATCGTTCAGTGCATCGTAGATAACACGGTACATACGCATTTCTACATCGTTCTGTTCTGCATCCTGTTTAGCTGTAGCATCTGGACGAACGTTGAAGCCGATGATGATAGCGTTGGAAGCGGAAGCCAGCATAACGTCGGATTTGTTTACAGCACCAACTGCAGCGTGGATAACTTTTACGCGTACTTCTTCGTTGGACAGTTTTTCCAGAGACTGTTTTACAGCTTCTGCAGAACCCTGAACGTCAGCTTTAACGATGATTGGCAGTTCTTTCATTTCGCCCTGTGCAATCTGGCTGAACAGGTTATCCAGAGTAACTTTCTGAACAGCATTGAATTTTTCTTCTTTGATTGCCTGCATACGTTTTTCAGCCAGTTCTCTTGCCAGTTTTTCGTCTTCAACTGCGTCAAACAGGTCGCCTGCTACAGGAACTTCTGTAAGACCTGTGATTTCAACTGGTGTGGATGGGCCAGCAACTTCAATTCTTTCGCCTTTGTCGTTTGTCATTACACGTACACGGCCAACTGCT
>JAFZDX010000103.1 GCA_017560985.1 Oscillospiraceae bacterium | reverse complement strand
CGTTCCAGCTTTGTTGCAAACATTGCACATGAACTGCGCACACCTATGACCAGTATCAAAGGCTTTGTGGATGGTATGCTGGACGGTACCATTCCACCGGCCATGCAGGAAAGATACCTGACTGTTATCAGTGATGAAGTTGGCCGTCTGGCCAGACTGACAAACAGTATGCTGGATATTTCCAAACTGGAAAGCGGCGAATTCAAAATGAATGTGGCCAATTACAATATCTGGGATACCATTGCGGCCATTGCCTTTGCTTTTGAAAACCGCATTGAAGAAAACAATATCACCCTGCGTGGTTTTACACCTGAAAAGATTATGGTAAATGCTGACAAGGATTTAATCCACCAGGTTGTTTATAATATATTTGACAATGCCCTGAAGTTTACACCGCAGGACGGTTGTATCACTTTCAGCGTTACAGAGGATAAGTCTGCCGGCAAGGTTACGGTAAAAATACGCAATACAGGTATGGGCATCAGTAAAGAAGCACTGCCGTATATTTTTGAAAGATTCTACAAAGAAGACTCATCCCGTTCTGTTCATACCAAAGGGGCAGGTATCGGCCTGTATATTTCCAAAACTCTGGTGCGGCGTTCAGGCGGTGACATCTGGGCAGAAAGTGAAGAAGGCAAGTATACCGAATTTATTTTCACCGTACCGGCGGCAAAAACTGGCAAGCAACAACAGCCAAAAGTTACACTGCCAGGTACAGGCAAAAACAGCAGGAACAGGTCCAAAAATAAAAAATAAATCAATTTGTTAATAAGATAAAATCATCATCCCGCATGAATTTTTGTAAAATTTGAACGGGATGTGGTTTTATGTTAAACTTTTTGTGAAAATATTTTATTATTCAAAAAAATTTCACATTTAAGTATTAAAGTATATATAAAGTAACAAGACAGGTAGGGATATTAATGGAATACAGGAAAAAAAGTAAAGGACCGGTAATACTGGTTATGCTGCTGTGTATGGCACTCAGCCTGTGGGCGGGCGTGCGTATAGGTCGCAGCGGCAGTGTGCCTTCACATATAATACAGAATTTTATGCCATCTCTGGAACAGAACAAACCATCAGGTGATGCACCTGTGGTTGAACTGCAGCCATTGCCGGAATATACAGACGGCGGCTATGATACCACCGAAATTTTTGAAAAGGTTAATCCATCTGTTGTCAGCATAAATGTGTATGCAGGTACATCGGTTTCACCTATAGGCAGCGGTACAGGCATTGTAATGACAGAAGACGGTTACATCATAACCAACGCCCACGTAGTGGACGGCGGCAGCAGTGTGAACATTGTTTTCAATGATGAATCACAGGTTCGCGGCACTATTATCGGTGCTGACGCAGACACAGACATCGCTGTTATCAAAGTGGAAAAAACAGGCCTGATTGCCGCAGAATTCGGCGACAGCACAGGGCTGAAAATCGGCGAAAGAGTGGTTGCAATAGGCAATGCAGGCGGACTTTCAGGTACATGTACACAGGGTATTATCTCCGGTCTTAACAGAGATATGGACAACGGCGCACGTTCTCTGGCACTTATCCAGACCAGTGCGGCCATTAATCCGGGCAACTCCGGCGGTCCACTGGTAAACCGCTTTGGCCAGGTTATCGGTATAACATCGGCGAAGATTGCCGCCACAGACTATGAAGGTATCGGCTTTGCAATACCAATTACAGAGGCAATGCCTATTATTACCAGTCTTATTGAAAACGGCTATGTAACAGGCCGTGCAGTGCTGGGTGTACAGGTAATTGAGCTGAATGAGTCCAACGGCCCACGCAATGGCCTGCCAAACAGAGGTGCGTATATTGCTGCTATCACAGCAGGCAGTGACCTGGCAAACAAAGGTGTGCGCGAAAGGGATGTTATTATGGAAGCCAACGGCAAGGAAATCAGAACAACTGATGACCTGTTGCAGGAACTGGAAAAATTTTCCCCTGGCGACACTATGAATCTGGGTATCTATCGCCCTGAAACAGACAAAATGTATTATGTGGATGTAATTCTTATTGAGTCCAAATAAAAAATATAACCGACCTGGAAACAGGTCGGTTTTGTGTTGTGAACATTGAAAAAAGGGCTGATGTGGGCATCAGCCCCTACGCAGGATGTAAAAACAAAACCGTATGGTACGATGCCAACATCGTATCGCAATAATACACAAAGTCGAGTTTTGTCATCCTGAACGAAGTGAAGGATCTATGATACAATAAAAATATCAAAGTCATCAATTTTACGACTGTTATAGTGCAAAGATTCTTCGGGCAAAGCCCTCAGAATGACAGAGTGGTAGTTGGTGGATATTAAACAGGCTGATGTGGGCATCAGTCCCTACGCAGGATGTAAAAACAAAACCGTATGGTACGATGCCAACATCGTATCGCAATAATACACAAAGTCGAGTCTTGTCATCCTGAACGAAGTGAAGGATCTATGATACAATAAAAATATCAAGGTCATCAATTTTACGATTGTTATAGTGCAAAGATTCTTCGGGCAAAGCCCTCAGAATGACAGAGTGGTAGTTGGTGGATATTAAACAGGCTGATGTGGGCACCGGCCCCTACGGGATATGTATAAAATAAAATGCGTATGTTACAATGCCAACATCGTACGTAATGATATACAAAGTTGAATAATGGTGCAAAAAAGGGCGGTGTTACACCGCCCTTTTTTTATACTTCGGTTATTTTATTGTACACATACATTCCCAGTAGACTGACAAGCGCTGTTATGGCAAAAACCAGTGTGGCGGCTGTGTATTCAGCCTGTCCCACAAGGCTGCCGCCTACAGTTGATGTGATGATAGACGGTATTTTGGCAATGGTGGAAATGAACAGCCATTGACCCAGTTTCATTTTGCTTAGACCTACAAAATAGGACATTATGTCTTTTGGTGTGCCGGGAATAAGGAATACGGCGAAAATCAGGCTGTTGAACCTTTTGCTGTTGTTCAGCAGTGAAACCCTGTCTATTTCCCGTGAGGTAAAAAAGACATACAGCAGTTTCTGGCCAACTGTTCTTACCGCTGAAAAAACAATGACTGAACCTATCAGTGACCCTGCCAGACACAGCACGGTGCCTTCCAGCCAGCCAAAGGCGTAACCGGCGGCTATTTCAAAAGGCTCCCCAGGGATAAATGCCACTATCATCTGCACTACCAGCAACAGCAGAAAAACCAGCCTGCCCCAGATGCCGTGGCTGTCTACCCACAGGCGGAAAACCTGTGCATCGGCAACAAAGCTGACCATAGGCTTGCCCCATATAACAGACAGGACGGCTATGGCCACTACAAAACCAGCAATGGTCACGATGGCGGCTATTCTTTTTTTGTCAATTCTCAGTTTTTCCATACAATCCTTTAAATTACGTCAAAGGCCAATATCACTTTGAACAGGTCGCCGTCAATTTGCAGTGACATATTGCCATTTAAAATTTCTGTCAGACTTTGTGCAATGTTCAGCCCCAGACCGCTGCCTTCAGTGTTTCTGGAAGAATCTCCGCGGACAAATCTTTCCATCAGCTGGTCCGGAGAAATGTTCAGCTGTGTTTTTGAAATGTTTTTAAACGTAATAATAGCTTTTTCTGCCTGTTTTTCAAGATTTATATAAACTCTTGTGCCTGGCTGTGAATACTTGCAGGCGTTGTTCAGAAGGTTATCAAACACGCGCCACAGCAGTCTGCCGTCAGTCAGTATGTGCATTTCTTCCTCTGGCAGGTTTATGGCCAGCTCCAATCCGGCATTTTCTGCTTTTTCAGTGTATTCGCCTACAGCCTGGTCCAGTAACAGTTTCAGCCCTGTGGTGGCCAAGTTTACTGTTATGTTGCCGGTGGATGCCTTTGATGCTTCCACCAGGTCCACCACCAGTTTTTTCAGCCTGTCAGACTGTCTGCTTACCACTTCCACATAGTCAGCCAGTGGCTGCTGTGTCACATTTTCCTTTTTTATCAGGTCAATGTAGTTGATGATGGATGTCAGTGGTGTTTTTATATCGTGGGATACATTGGTTATCAGTTCAGTTTTCAGCTTTTCACTGCGCATCTGTTTTGTTACTGCATTTGCCACCGCCACATTTATGTTGTTCAGATTAACTGCCTGTTCTGCCATTGATTTGGGCAGACCTGCAGTTTCGATGTTATAGTTTGTGTCACCTTCGGCAATCTTTTCAGTACCCTGGCGTATTCTCTGATATCCCACAGCGTATCTTGCGCCTATCAGTGCTATAAAACCCAATTCAGTCAGTTTTACTATTATATATACACCGGGTTCAAATCTGAACCACAAGTATAGCAACAGGTCGAATGCACCCAGTGCGGCGACAACCATCAGCATCTGCCGTATGAAAGTAAGGTTTGAAAAATAGAAAACAACTGAATTTTTAATTTTGCGGTACATATTTCTTATACCGCTGAAAGTCATATACAGTAAAGTGTTTGTCAGCAGTGTGTGTGATTTGCATCTTACGGCAATGCTCATACACAGGAAAATAGCAGACAGATAAATGCCGCACAGAAGAAAGAAAATTATTTCAAAGCCGACTATCAGTCTTATAAACCAGACCAGCAGACCAATCAGCCCCATAAATATACTACCGTCTACGGCCAGATATATTTCCAGCGGCACTCTGTCAAAATAGTTTGGTGTCACTTCTTCTTTGCCGCTGTAATGGCCTGCACTGCGCATAATAAAGGCAAACAGCGCCAGCCCTGCCACAATCAGCACACCTGTTACAAACGGGTGTACATTTATATGGCCTATGCCGTAGTCTGTAAACAGATAAGACCCCAGGCACAGGGTAATAAATGTATCCACCCCCAGCAGTGCTATCAGCACGCCACGGATAATTTCGTTTTCCAGAATCTTTTTCATTTACCGTTCTCCATTTTATATCCGTGTCCCCATACTACCTTCAGATATCGTGGCTCTGCCGGGTTTATCTCCAGCTTTTCGCGCAGGTGGCGTATATGTACCACCACAGTATTTTCCGCGCCGTATGGTGCATCGTTCCACACCTTTGTGTAAATTTCTTTTGGAGAAAACACCCTGCCCGGGTTGTGCATCAGCAGACGCAGTATTTCAAATTCGGTAGGTGTCAGGTTTACTGTTTCTCCGTCACAGGTTACAGCTTTGGTTTTATCGTCCAGAGTAATGCCGCCTATGGTTATTTTGCCGTCATCCAGCACTTTACCGCCCAGCTTTGTGTATCTGCGCAACCGACTTTTTACCCTGGCCTGCAGTTCCACCGGGTTGAAAGGCTTTGTGATATAGTCATCAGCACCCATATTCAACCCCAGTATCTTGTCAGTGTCTTCACTTTTGGCAGACAGCAGTATTACAGGAATGTTGTATTCTTCCCTTATGGCACTCAGTGCCTGGATGCCGTCCATCTGTGGCATCATTATATCCATCAGTGCCAGGTGTATTTCGTTGTTGCGGATAATATCCAGGGCCTGTTTTCCGTTATATGCAGTAAAGGTATTATAGTTTTCGTCTGAAAGATAAATTTTCAGTGCATTGACTATATCCTTTTCGTCGTCACAGATAAGAATGTTATACATATCTATCCTCTCCTTTATGCTATCCCTGCTTCTTATTAAAGATTATACACTAAAAATTATTAAGAATCTCTTAATTTTACATATTGACAAAAATTATTTTTGTGGTAAACCATATTTTCTGCTGATTTTCAAGTCTTGTTTACATATTTTTATTATGGTATTCAGTATATAGAGGTGATATTATGGACAGATTTTTAAAGGATTTATATGCGGCGGCAGGGCACTGGGCCACCACAGCCTGCCCCATAATCAATGACGAAATAAGCTATAAAATGACTTATGAAACAGAATACCCACAGTGCAGACATCAGGCTGAAAATGGGGTGGAACTGCTGGCGGACAGACTGTTTCTGCACAGCACATATATACCTGCCCAAAGGGCAGGGGCAAAGCAGTTTGTAATGGCCCACTGCGGTTATGATACCTATTATATCCGCCACAGCCTGTGGTATGGTGGTGTCCATACATTTGATATGAATCCGGAATATATTGTGAAAGACAAGGCTGAACGTCTGGTAAAGGCCGGCTATTCCAAGCTGTCAAAGGTAAGCGCCATAGACTGTGAAAAACCAGTGGATATGGCAGCGGCGCTGGCGGCCCACCCGCAGTACGATGACAGTAAAACCACATTTGTGCATCTGGGTGCACTGCCTTGCAGTATGGACGGCGAAAGTTTTGAACAACTGCTGGCAGAATTGTTTAAAATTATTCCGCCTGCCAGCAGTGTTGCATTCAGTTATAAAAATGATGACTACAGTTATTCCTGTATGGAGAAAATGCTGTCACGGGCGGGTTTTCATATTTATGAACATCAGACAGCAGCGGATTTGCACAGGGCTTATATCAAAAATTTCGAAATATTGAACAGACGCAGTTTCCCGCTGGCTGATAATACCAGCTATTGCCTGGCAGTGAAAAAGATAAAATATTAGTATAGAAAAAACAAAAGCCGCCATCTGGCGGCTTTTATTGTATTTAAATTATTGTGTTATTACATCTGTTCAGGGATTGTAACGTTCATGATTTTCAGGCAGTTTGCGATGGCGTGTTTTGTAGCAACACACAGTGCCAGTCTTGCCTTGGACAGAGCTTCATCTTCACCTTTAACACGGCAGGCGTTGTAGAAACGGTGGAACTGTGTTGCCAGTGTGATGGAGTATTTTGTGATTTTTGATGGGTCGTATGCCTTGCCAGCGGCAATGATTTCACCAGGCATATAGGACAGTGTTCTGATCAGTTCGATTTCAGCAGGGTCTGCCAGCAGTGACAGGTCTGCGTTTTCGATGCCCTGTGCAGAAAGGTTTTCTTTTTCCAGCTGACGCAGAATGCTGCAGATTCTTGCGTGGGCATACTGTACATAGTAAACAGGATTTTCGCTGTTTTCCTGAATAGCCAGGTCAAGGTCGAAAATCAGATGTGTGTTTGGTTCTCTTGTGTTGAAGAAGAATCTTGCAGCATCGATTGGAATTTCATCCAGCAGGTCAACCAGCTGAATTGCCTTACCTGTACGTTTGCTCATTCTGATTTCTGTTTTCTTTGGTTTGCCGCTTTCGTCCAGAATTACGTTGCCGTTTTCATCTTTTGCATCACCGATAAGTTTTACCAGCTGCATCAGTACAACGTCCAGTTTGCTTGCGTCCAGACCCAGGGCTGTCATAGCTGTTTTCATTCTTGCTACGTGGCCGTGGTGGTCAGCGCCCCATACGTTGATAGCTTTGTCAAAGGAACGTGTAACCAGTTTGTCATAGTGGTATGCAATGTCAGCTGCAAAGTATGTGGAAATACCGTTTGCTCTTACCAGAACTTCGTCTTTTTCTTCGCCCAGTGCTGTACCTTTGTACCACAGTGCACCGTCTTTTTCATATGTATAGCCGTTCTGTGTAAGAATTTCGATAGCCTTTTCTACATCGCCTTTATCTCTCATTGCCTGTTCAGAGAACCATACATCGTATTCGATGCGGTATTTTTCCAGGTGAGCTTTCATATCAGCCACGTTTCTTGGCAGTGCATATTCAACCAGAGCCTGTTTTCTTTCTTCAACTGTTTTGTTTACGAAAGAATCGCCGTGGATAGCCTGGAATTCTTTTGCTCTTGCGATGATGTCTGCACCCTGATAGTAGCTTTCGTCAAATGGATAGCTTTCATCAAACAGCTGCATATATCTGCCTTCCAGGGACATACCGAATTTTTCAATCTGGTTACCTGCGTCATTGATAAGGAATTCTCTTGTTACTTCATAACCTGCCCAGTCCAGACATTCAGCCAGAATATCGCCCAGAGCGCCGCCACGGGCATTGCCCAGGTGCATAGGACCTGTTGGGTTTGCAGATACAAATTCCACGTTGTATCTTTTGCCCTGGCCGTATTCTGTTCTGCCGTAATTTTCGCCATTTTCCAGAACAGCTTTTACAACAGTTTCAAAATATTCCTTACCCAGGAAGAAGTTGATGAAACCAGGGCCGGCCAGTTCAGCTCTTTCAAAGAAAGTGCCGTCAAATTCCATATATTTCATAATTGCTGTTGCAATGGCTCTTGGGTTGCTTTTGAAAGCTTTTGAGTTAACCATTGCAGCGTTTGTTGAAAAGTCACCATTGCGCAGGTCCTGTGGGATTTCAACCACGAAATCTTTCATTGCTTCAGGCTGTACCAGTTCACCTGCTGCGATAGCTTTTTCAAAAGCGGATTTAACCATTGTAGAAATCTGGTTTTTTGCCAGATTCATACCGTCAAATTTTACTAAACTCACTTTAATTTATCTCCTTTACTATTACATTCACTTTGTTGTCACTTACCAACATACCGCCGGCATTCAGGCTGTATTCAAATGTCAGCTGACCGCCGTGCTCGCCAAGGTTGTTGATAATATCTATTCCGTTTATATCCAGCATTATAGGACCTGCCATTGTCTGATAGTTGCACAGGTTTATTGCACCTTTCTCAATCAGCAGGTTGCTGCTGCCTTCACCGCCAAATCTTGTCATTGAAACACCGTCATCCCAGGCTTTCAGGGTGGTGGTGCAGCCGGCAAAACCGGTGGCTTCGGTTTCTTTGTACACTATGTAGTATTTGCCATTTTTCATCTGGTAGGACCCCAGTGTTGTCAGGCTTACGCTGTCGGTGTCCCCGTCCATAGTGATATTGCCCTCTATTGTAATCAGATAATTTTCCTTCATCTTTAATCCTTTATATCTCTCAGAATAGCTTTTGCGTTGCTGCCTTCGCCCAGGAAAATATTTGCCACCCGGTCGAAATTTTCCGGTTCGCTGGTAACGTAATATTCTACAGTGTCTCTTGGCAGTGTGCGTTCAAGATTCAGGGTTTTCAGCACTTTCTTCACTTCCAGGGCAGTTTCATAGCCTGCGTCAATCAGTGTTACGTCATCACCCATAATGTTCTGGATGATTTTGCTGATGATTGGGAAGTGTGTACAGCCCAGAATCAGTGTATCCACACCAAAGGCCTTGATCGGTGCCAGATATTCCCTGCATACATTGTTTGTCACAAAGTTGTCCTCGTCAATGTAGCCGTCCTGCACCAGTGTAACCAGCTGTGGACAACCGTTGGAAACTGTTTCAATGTCTTTGTCAAACATTTTCAGTCGCTGTTCAAAGCTGCCGCTTTTGATGGTGGCAGGTGTGGCTATAATGCCGATTTTTTTGTTTTTTGTGGCTTTTACAGCGGCAGAAATAGTAGGTGAAATTACATCGATATATGGCACAGACAGATTTTTAATCTGGTTTGCAGGTACGTTGCTGGACACAGTACCGCAGGCAACCACTATCAGTTTCACATCTCTTCGCTGTAAAAAGTCTACGTCATCATTGGTGTAGCCAACCAGGGTTTCCTTTGTGTTCACACCGTAAGGCATTCTGGCTGTGTCACCAAGATAAATCATATTTTCGTTTGGAACCAGTTTCAGCAGTTCTTTTGCACAGGTCAGACCACCTACGCCGCTGTCAAACACGCCTATAGG
>JAFZDX010000102.1 GCA_017560985.1 Oscillospiraceae bacterium | reverse complement strand
GCATTCAGTCCAATGGATGTAACACCATCAGGAATAACAATCTCTGTAACTGCCGCGCTGTTCAAAAGCCAGTCCGGAATTGCTGTAATATTTTCAGATAAAGTGATTTTTTCAAGGCTTGAGCAGTTGCCGAAAGAGCCTTCGTTCAGATATATAACACTATCCGGCACACTGAGTTCTTTCAGTGCCATACAGGAATAGAACGCCATCCTGCCTATAGATGTAACCGTGTCAGGAATTGTGGCTGTCTGTGCATACTGGCACAGGTAGAACCGGTAATCGCCTATTGATGTAATGCCCGGTTTTATCACAATATTTTTAATATCCTTTACATAATCGTGCCACGGTGGCAGATAGCTGTGGGTGTTGTTTATTGTGTACTCACTCCACATATCGCCCCACCCCTGAATGGTAAGCGTGCCGTTTTCGTTGAGAATCCAGTGGGCATTGTCGCCGCACTGACCGCTGTACAGTGTACCTTCCGGCTGATAGAAATAGTCTTTATCTGCCAGAATCAATAATTCAACATCAAAAAGATTGTTATTGCTGTGGTATGCATATCTGCGGCCATTTACTTCAAAACTTGACCAGCGGCCGCCATCATCATAGCCTGCAAACCAATACTGCCCATACTGGCCAGGCATATCTGTATCATAACTGGCAACATCCACCAGATAGGTTTTGCCGTCTTCCATTGTCACGATATTCCACATATATTCTTCGCCGTCAACAGTGCCTTCTATTGTATAGCACTGTGCGTTGTCAAACTCTGAAATATCGCAAAGATACTGGAAAGCCTTTGCATAGCCGTGGCTTACAGTGTTTGTTTCGTGGTCACCGTCAAACACATTTATCATCTGCCAGGATGAATTGTTCACATAGAAGCTTCCGTCTGTAATTTCATTGCTTTTATATGAAGCTATATTGCAGATTTCGTTTTTAAAACCTTCCATTTTTGTGTAATCATCAGCAGTTGCATATTTTTCCGCAATATATTTTGCATTTTTTACCGCCTGGTTTACACGGCTGACGTCGGTTGTCATTGTAGTGGGCTGTCCCGGTGTACTGCGCCAGTTTATCGACACCGGCAGTATAACTGTAAACTGTGTAATGGACACATTAGTGCCGTCATCGTGAGTGGTAAAACCAACAGATGCATTTTCCCGGTTTTTATCAAACCAATAAAGTTCATACGGGCAGTCGTGAACAAGGGCTGTCCATACATCAGTCATATTTACCTGACTTTCAAAAGCTGCCAGCACATCAGTGGTTGTAGGCCAGGAGTAAACCAAACCTTCAAAATCTGTTGGTGCAAATGTAGTTTCTGTCGGGCCACCATTATTCGCAATTTTGACAATAAATGCTTTCAGCTTGTCATATACAGACTGTTCCACACTGGACAGGTATCCCCTGGCATTTGTGCCAAAAAGGCCAACATCGCCCATAGCCTGTTTCATGACAAAACCGTCAAACAGACCATTGCTTTCTGCCAGGTCCTGCCAGCATTCAGCAGGAATATTTATATTGTAACTGCCCTGCGCCTCATTTTCTGCAAAAGCCTGTACAGGTACAACAGAAAACATTATAGCACCGGCAAGTATCATAGAAAGTAATTTTTTCATAGCATCTCCATAATATAAAATACTGTATATATTTTACCATTTAAGCCCCTGGGTTTCAATATTGCAATTATTAACAAACAGTCACTTTGGGTAGGAGAATGTGAAAGATTGTGAAAACCACCCCTTGCAATTAAGCCTGGGGGAGTTTTGTTATATATTTTGATTTGTTTTTTCACTGAATCAATTATTGCATTTATTTCACCAGCAGACATATTGTAAGCAGTATAAACTTTGATTATTGATTAAATTATATCGTTAAAACAGTGCAAACGAAAGTCGCAGAGTAATAATCTGCGACTTTAATTATTGGTGATTACCAGACAGTTATTTTATCTGCATCAAATATATCCATTGCTGTGTCATCATCTATAAGTGATGCACCGCCAAGGACTGCACCATTTTTTATGTTTTTATTTTGAATATAGTTTTTTGCTGCAGACTGCCTGTCAGTTTTGGTAAGAATCAGCGGGGCATCCATAGCCATGGCAAGTGGACCGCCGCACAGACCATCAGGGAAGTTTTCTGCATAGGCTACCAATGCGGACTGTGGGTTTGTAAAGAATCTTTCTGCTATAGCCACAGAAGTTTCATAGCGTGTTTTGCCTTTTACTCTTTCCACCTTGCCATAAACTGAAAGTATTGTTTCAAACTGTTCACCTACTGCACTATTGCCACCAAGAATATAGAACTTTTCAACATCAACAGATGAAAAGAATTCTTTCTGGGCAGCAGTCAGATCATATTTTGTTCCATCAATCAGTAAAATTGGCTTGCCTGTAGCAGAAGCGGACAGACTGTCTGCAAAGTTTACACCTGTGGAAACAAGAATATCCTGCCCTGTAACACCAGCTTCTTTAAGTATCGCAATATTGGTATCATATCTGGTTTTACCTTTAAGGCGTTTGACTGTAATGCCAGATAAAGCATAAGTGGTGCTGTCCGGCACTGCAGCAGAACCGCCCAGTATATACACAATGCCGTCCGATGCAAGATTTGATGTGATATATTCTTTTAGCTGGGCATTATTTTTGCCGTTAGCCATAAGTATAGGTGCATTTTTAACTTTTGCCAAATAACTGCCGGCCAGTGCATCAGCAAAGCCTGTGCCACTGGCAATGATAATGGTATCAAACTTATCAACTCCTATTTTTGCTTTCATTGCATCTGCTATAGTTATTGAAGTTTCGTATCTGGTTTTACCTTTGATACGTACCAGTTCTTCTGTAACAGGTTTTACTGGCTCTGCAACTGTATCTTTGATGTGACACTCTACACATTTTCTTGTCTGTGTTCCGTCACCGTTGGAAATATACTCACCAAATCTATGACCTGTCGCTTTCAGTGTTTCATCTTCTGCAGCTGTGATTGTTACTCTTGAAAGTTCCTTATCACATTCTTCGCAGTATACTACTACATCGTAAGAACCGTCGTTTACACAGTCTGCCGCTACTTTGTTTTCGATTACAACATCGCCTGCTGTATGGCCAAGGGTTTCTACAAAGTTATCGTCATACCATTCTCCACAGCTTGTACATGTGTGTCTTGTATAACCTTCGCTGTCACAGTCTGGTGCTACTGCTTCTGATTCATACTTATGACCGCCTTCTATTTCGTCAACGATTTCAAAGTATTCACAGTCTTTATTTGTACATACAAGTTTTGTATAACCTGATGATTCACATGTTGGCTCTACTATTTCATCAACTACAAGGTTATGTCCTGTTGCACCTACTACTGTTGTTTCTCTGGAGAGTTCTTCACCACATACTGTACAGTAAACTGCTTCATCGTATGAACCATCATTTACACAGTCTGCCGCTACTTCGTTTTCTTTTACTGCTTCTGCTGGTGTGTGTGGAAGTTTTTCTACTGGTGTATGTACTCTTGAAAGTTCTTCTTCACATACTTCACAGTATACCACTGTGTCATAGCCGCCTTCTGTTGTACATGTT
>JAFZDX010000101.1 GCA_017560985.1 Oscillospiraceae bacterium | reverse complement strand
TGGCTAAAGTTCAGGGCTTCATGTTCTACTTCCTGGTAGCAGCTCTGGTACTGTTCACAGTTATGGGTCTGCCACACGCAAACATTGGCCAGTACTTCGGTAACGAACTGTTTGGTCAGCCACTGCTTGGTCATGGCGTTTCCGGTCTGGTAGAAGCAGCTTCTTACCTGACATACGCAACAGGTGGTGCTACAGTTATCCTCAACTTCTCTGCAGAAGCTAAAAACCCAACAAAAGATATCCCAATGGTTATCATCATTGCTACACTGTCCGTTGCATTCCTGTACGCTCTGCTTGCTACAGTTATCGGTGGTGTTCTGCCAGCTGACGAAGTTATCGCAATCGGTAACCTTGCTCCAATCGCTGACCTGATCATGCCAAAACCACTGTACTACTTCTTCATCATCGGCGGTGCTGGTTTTGCTCTTGGTACAACACTGAACTCTTCTATCGCTTCCAACTTCCCTCCAATGCTGCGTGCAGCAAAAGACGGTTGGTTCCCAGGCGTTCTTTCTAAAACAAACAAACACGGTGTTCCATACGTTTGGATGTTCATCCGTATGGCTCTGAACATTGCTGTTGTTCTGTCCGGCTTCGACACAGGCGTTCTTGGTAAATGGACACTGGTTATCGGTAACGTTACATCCTTCGTAACAATCGGTTCCGTAATCAGAATCGACAAACTGTTCCCAGAACAGTGGGCTAAATCACCATACCACGTATCTAACCCAGTTAAAGCTCTGCTGCTTGGTCTTGCTATGTGCACACAGGCAATCCAGACATCTATGAACCTTAAAGGTCTTACAACAGGTATCATCATGCTGAACGTTGTTTCCATGGTAGCATTCGGTGGCTTCGCTACATACCTCTACAAAACTGGTAAAGTTCATATGAACCCATCTTACGACCTGATGTAATTTAATCAGTCGGATTAAAATCTAAAAAAACTTATAAATTAATCATTTGAACGATAGATTAACATAAGTAAAACGCACCCACTCCTGGGTGCGTTTTTATTTTTATAATTATAAAATCTATTGAAAAAATGCTGTAAAAATGTTATAATGATATTGTAAATAAGTATGCTTTGGCATACCAAAATTCGAAAGGATATGATTAACATGAAAAAAGTAGTTTTCAGCGAAAAAGCTCCAGCAGCTATCGGCCCATACTCACAGGCTATCAAAACAGAAAAAACAATCTATGTTTCTGGTCAGCTCCCAATCGACCCAGCAACAGGTAACTTCCCATCAGATGATATCAAAGATCAGGCAAAACAGTCTCTGACAAACATCAAAAACATCCTTGAATCTGAAGGTTACACAATGGCTGACGTTGTTAAAACAACAGTTCTGCTGGCTGACATCGCAGACTTCGCAGCAATGAACGAAGTTTACGGCACATTCTTCGAAGGTGCATACCCAGCACGTTCCGCATTCCAGGTTGCAGCAGTACCACGTGGCGCTAAACTGGAAATCGAAGCTATCGCTTACAAAGAATAATTATATTCCGTAGAAAAAGCCGTGTTTCACGGCTTTTTTATTTGCCATATCATTGACGATTATCTGAATATATTCTATAATTAATAAGATAAGACAGTATAGACTGTATAAAAGAGGTAAATATGAAAGCAAGTATTATATTTCCAAATCTCAATGGTGAAAAATGGCTGAAAGACTGTATAGACAGCTGTATAAACCAGAATTTTGATGATGAATATGAAATAATTGTTATAGAAAATGCCAGTACTGACAGCTCTATGGATATTATCCGTGAGTGCCAGACCAGATTTGAAAATCTGCACGTTATTGTCAATGAAGAAAACCTGGGCTTTGCACCGGCTGTAAACCAGGGCATAAGAATGAGCCAGGCTGAATACGTGGTTATGTTCAATAATGACGCATTTGCCCAGCCTGACTGGTTGGCTGAACTGGTGAGAGTGGCTGATTCAGACCCTAAGATTTTTTCTGTGGGCAGCCATATGATTCAGCACTTTAACCGTGACCTTACTGATGATGCAGGTGACTATGTGCCGCTGTTCGGCTGGACCTGCAAACGCGGCGACGGCCTGCCAAAAGAAAGATACCAGAAACAGGAACGTATTTTTTCTGCCTGTGGCGGTGCCGCACTGTACAGAAGAAGTATTCTGGATGAAATCGGCTATTTTGAAGAAGCATTTTTCGCCTATGGTGAAGATGTGGACTTGGGCTGGAGAGGTAATATTCACGGCTATAAAAACATTTTTAATCCAAAGGCAATAGTTTACCATATCTGTTCCGCCACAACAGGTGGCAGATACAACGCTTTCAAAGCAATCAAATCCGGTCAGAACACTGCTTTGCTGCTGTGGAAAAACCAGCCACTGCTGCAGTTGATTATCAATATGCCGTTTATCCTTATCGGTTTCTTGCCTAAATACCTGATGTTCCGCCACAACGGCTTTGATAAGGAACTGATTGAAGGCACAAAAAATGCTTTCAGAATGAGAAAGGATATTGATAAACCAAAATTCCGCTTTAAAAATATTCCAAACTATCTGTGGATTGAATGGAAAATGTTCCTTACCTGTTTTACATATGTTGATTACCGAGTAAAAAGATTCCTTAAAATCAAGTAGGTGGCTATGCTGAACAGAATTTTAAACACAAATCACAACTTTAAAAAACTGCCTCACAATGTAAAGAAAATTACGATGAAGGCAGAAGGCAGTAAATTTGTTATCCAGGTTCACTGTCAGGATATGCCTGTAATTACCATAGGCAGATATGACACAAGACAGGAAGCCCACACAGCTATGGAACAGTTAAGTGTATTGACAAATTGTAAAATTGAAAAATAATATTACAAATTGTAAACCATCTGCCCGAGTGACAGATGGTTTATTTTATATATGAAAAAAAGAGACACCATATGGTGTCTCTTTCGTTGTATTTAACATAAGGATTTCGCTGATAAATTACAGAATTGCTTTACGGGCAATAGGTGTGGACAGGATAATCTGTGTAGATGTTTCGCCCATTTTCTGGAATTTCATAATCAGTTTTTCCAGTTCGTTGATTTCTGTAGCATCAACTTTTACCAGATAGCTGTAAGCACCTGTTACGTGGTGACATTCAATTACCATAGGTTCGTTGTTTACCAGGTTCAGCAGTTTTTCTGTGTCGCCAGGCAGTACAGAAACATTGATGATAGCGTGTACAGTTCTACCCATTTTACGAGGATTAACAATAGCTGTGTAACCTTCGATAACGCCATCCTTTTCCAGTCTTTTGATTCTTTCGCTTACAGCTGGTGCAGTAAGTGAAATTGTCTGTGTAATTTCTTTTACGGTCATTCTGCCGTTGTCCTGCAGAAGTTCCAGTATTTTCTTATCGATAGCGTCCATTTTTCTCCCCCTCAAAGAACTTCTGGTTATTTTTTTGAAAAAATAATCAATAAATTCTTTTGTTAAACAAGTTATAAATACGTTTAACATTATATAGATATATTTATACTTTGTAAAGTGGAAAATGAAACTTTGTGAAATGGCACATAATTTTCAACTATTTTACCTGATAGCTGTTGAAAATATATAAAAATTTCTTGTCGATTTTACCTTTTACAGCAATACCTTCAGCTGTGTATTCTTCGCTGTCCACACGGCCGTTTTCTCTGATTGTGTTTATCAGACCTGTCTGGCTGTATGGCAGCATCAGGTCCAGCGGTGCCATTCTTGCTGACAGCATATCGTCAATGCGGCCCAGCAGAACATCCAGCCCATAGCCACTTTTGGCACTGGTTACCACAGCAGTTGGTGGGGCAGGCATATCGTGTTCTTTGTCGTATTTGTTGTAAACTGTGATTACATTTTCCATTTCACAGCCTATTTCAGCCAGTACACCCTGTGTTACCTGCAACTGCAAATCCCTGTCTTCGCTGGCAATATCGCATACATTCAGAATAATATCTGCGTATTTAGCCTGTTCCAAAGTGGATTTGAATGCCTCTACCAGTTTATGTGGTAGACGGCTTACAAAACCAACAGTGTCTACCAGTATGGCTGTCTGTCCGCTTGGCAGTTCCAGTTTGCGGGCAGTAGGGTCCAGTGTGGCAAACAGCATATCTTTTTCAAATATTTCACTGCCTGTCAGCGCATTCAGCAGGCTGGATTTGCCTACGTTTGTATAACCTGTCAGGGCTATGATAGGCACATCGTTTTTCTTGCGCTGATTGTTCAATATGTCACGGCGTTTTTCCACCTGGGACAATTTCTGTTTGATCAGGTCTATGCGTCCCTGGATATAACGGCGGTCCAGCTCCAGCTTGGTTTCACCGCCACCACGGCGGGCACCGCCGCCGCCACCGCCACCGCCACCCTGGCGGGACATTGATACACCTACACCGGAAAGTCTTGGCAGACGATATTTCAGCAGTGCCAGTTCAGTCTGCAGCTTGCCTTCACTGGTGGTTGCACGGCGGGAGAAAATTTCCAGAATAAGCATAGTGCGGTCTATTACTTCAATTTCCAGGTAGTCAGAAATATTCCTTATCTGGCTGCCTGTCAGTTCGCAGTCAAAAACACACAGTTCAATTTCATTGGCCTGTGCCAGCTGTTTTGCTTCTTCCAGTTTGCCTTCACCCAGATAATATTTGTTTTCAGGGTTGTCCCTTTTCTGAACAATGCTGAAAGCAACATCCAGGTCTGCGGCCTCGCACAGGGCAGACAGCTCTTTTATGGAATCATCAATGTTGTATTCTCCGGTGTCAACGGCAGCTAACATAGTTTTTGTAAGCATAAAAAATTCACTTTCTGTTAAAATAATAATGATTTTGTATATATATGGTTTTAAATAACTTTATTTTTTCACATTTGTATGTTAAAATTCATTTATAATGAAGGAGATGATATGTATGTTTTGTCCAAGATGCGGACGTCCGATCAGCCGGACAGCTAACTTCTGCGGCGGTTGTGGACTGCCAAAAGCAGAAATTGAAAAAATGTCACAGCCAGCACCACAGCCTGTGCAGGTTGATATAAATGAACTTGATGCCACTATCAGCCAGCTGGAAGGTGACCTTACAGGTATCAATCCTGTAGAAAATTATACCACAGAAACAGATGTAAATACAAATAATGTTGAAATTTCTTTGGAATCAGAGGAAAAAGAACCAATTTCTCTGGAATTTGAGGATATTACACAGCCTGGCCAGTCAGAATTCAGTGCCAATGCGCCTGTTCATCCAATGTATGAACAGGGCGGAAGTGGAAGCAGGGTACAGTATGAGAACAGATACACTGTGCCACAGACACAGCAGACAGCTGCAGACCAGACACTGTCCACAACAGACTTTGTGTGGATGATGCTGATTTCCGGTATTCCTGTAATCGGTCTTATTT
>JAFZDX010000100.1 GCA_017560985.1 Oscillospiraceae bacterium | reverse complement strand
TTTACAAATGTAAGGGCTGACTGTTTTTCATATTCAGACAGTTCAATTTCAAACTCATTATCTGCCTGAGTGATTTTTGCAGTTACTTTACATCTGTCAAATTTTTCATTGAACAATACCATTGCGTAGAACTGGCCACCTGCTGATACATCAATATCCGGCAGAATATCTGCCATATCAGCAGTCAGCTGCACCTGCATATCATACATATTCAGATATGGCTGGCGCATAATCATATCTTCACCGCTATTTATTACGTGGGAAATACCCATTGCCATCACGATGTTGTCCTGTGGGATAAATGCAGAAATATCGCCCTGTGCAAATGGAACCAGGGTTTCTTCATCATAAGAGTATTCTGCGGTGAATTGCAGTATTGTTTTATCTTTTGCGCGGCTTTTACCTGGTTTTACATCAACTTTATCCACTGTTACAGACTCAACAGTTACACTGCCTTCATCTATAAACGGTGCAACGCCCACGCTGTCGCAATAAGCCAGCATATCAATCATTTTATCTGACTGTGTTGACACTGTGATTTCAAAAGTGTCTTCGCCGTCTTCTACCCTGCCCAGTTTAAGTTTATCCCCTGTTTTCAGTTTCTGAACGTTTTTAACATCCAGGTCATTACCTTCCAGGGTTATAAAATAGCTTTTTGAAAATTTATTCATACAAGTCACCTGTAAAATTTAATATAATCATATTTTACCATCTGACTTATGGGTTTGCAATTGAATTTTATAAATGTATGCCGTATAATGAAAACAAAGAAAACGTAAATAAAAACGGAGGATATTATTATGGCATTTACCGTAAAACTGGCAACTTACGACGATCTGAAAGCCTGTGATGCAGTTGAAAGAGAAACAATGGGCGATTATGTGTACCTGCAGGATGCCTGGCACTATTTCAATAGTCTGGACGGCGGTCTGGTGTGCGTTTATGACGGCGACAAAATGATAGGTATAGGCAGATTCACTGTATTGCCAGACGGCACAGGCTGGCTGGAAACACTGCGTGTTATCCCATCCTATCACCGCCAGGGTGCAGGCAGAAAAATTTATGAAATGTATATGGAACTGGCAAAAAAATATAACTGCCCATCTGTTGCCATGTTTACAGGGCTGACAAATGTGGCCAGCAGTGGCCTGGCAGAAGTATTTGGTCTGCGCACAGTAATGAAACACAAAGGCTGGCACCTGACAAATCTGGAAGGCGGAAACCCACACGGATTTGAACACGTGAACTGGCAGAGAGCTGTGGAACTGATTATGCCAAAGAAAGATGAATACAACAACTATTTCACTTTCAACCGCACATTCCACCACGTAAATGAAGCCAATGCGAAACAGTTTGCCATTGAAGGCAAAGTGTTTGAAGACAAGGAAAGCGGCAGCTTTATTGTTTGCGGCGGCAGATTCCAGCACAATGTGGCACTGCACATCGCAATGATGGGTGGCGATATGGACAAATGTATTGACTTTGCCATCAATTATGCAAAAGCACAGGGTATCAAAAAAGTTTCCTGCACATTTGCACTGGATAATCCTGCTCTGGAAGAAGCACTGAAAGCCAGAGGTTTTGCACCGGAAAGCAGCACTATTATCACAAAAGAAGTAGTATTTTAATAACTGAAAACAGAAAAACGGCTGTGGAAATCCATAGCCGTTTTTCCTATTGGGGGATTCAGAGAGACAACTGAATTAAAGTACAATTGTTGCTTTTGCATTACCGGCTTTAGGGCCTTTTACAGCAACTGCGATTTCGTCGCCTTCATTGCCTGTAACAACCCATGTAACCACTTTTGTAAATGGGTCGTGGGCTTTAGTGCCGATGTTGTCCCAGTAATAACCGGAGTTAACACCGGAGAAGCCTTCCAGGTGACCCAGGCTACCCTGTTTTTCACCCATTACTACATTTACATCGCCAACAAGTTCAATAGACAGAGGTTTGTCAACTTTAAGGCGTTTTGCTTCGTTTGTAACGAATGTAGGCAGATAGCCGATATTTGAAACTTTGGCTGTCAGTTTGTAAACACCTTCGCCAACTTTTTCTGATTTGAATTCATCAATAACCAGTTTTGGGCAGGTCTGTGCCATACGCAGACAGAATGCTGTATTCTTTTCAACTTCTGCTTCCAGATAACCTGGAGGGCAGTTCTGCCATGTGTATTTAAAGTCCATACCGCCGATTTCAACCTTGCCCAGCTGTGGGTGGTCAAATTCTGTCCAGTCTTTAATAGGTTTGCCTGAAGCCAGCATTGGCACATTTTCATCAATCCATTTGTAAACCAGATGCATATCTTCTTCGTTCTGTCTGTCTGTTTTTGGAGTAGTGCGTGGGTAAACATTTGGCACGCCTGCTCTGATTTCCAGATCCCACAGTTCTGCAGTGTATGTAGGCACACCCTGTGTGGAGTACATCCAGTCGTCAAATGCGCCGGAAGAATAGTTTACAGTATCTGTAAGGAATGCATCAAAGATATTGAAACAGCCATAGCCTGTTTCTTCTGTTGCCATTTCGCCGATTTCCTTGAACATTCTCATATCGCGCTGGTCGGCGTTCTTTTCTGGCATTGTTCCTGGTGGATAGATGTAGCAACCGCCAGATGTATGGTAAGTAACAGCACTGCAGATGTTTGGATGAGCAATAACGAAATCTGCAACTGCTTTGTTTTCTGGGTTAGAGAGTGGGTATTTGCCAGCGCCTGGCTGTCTGTTTTCCGGGAACCA
>JAFZDX010000099.1 GCA_017560985.1 Oscillospiraceae bacterium | reverse complement strand
TGGTGTGTCATAATAGAAAGGTGTGCCTTCTTCGATTTTCAGCATATAGGCGGAAATATGGGTTGCGCCCCGGTTTTTGAGAAAATCTATAGTGGCGTACATTTCTTCATAGCTGTAATTGTCCAGACCTATCATCAGGTCGCCACTGATGTTTTCAAAGCCGGCCTGTTTTGCCCATCTGAACGCAAGGGCGGCTTTATCCGCATCGTGAATGCGACCCAGGGTAGCCAGGGATGAATTGTAAACAGTCTGCACACCCACAGACAGGCGGTTTACACCTGCGGCGCGGAAACCTGCCAGTTTTTCAGGTGTAAGAGTGTCAGGATTGGCCTCCAGGGTGATTTCCGCCCCCGGCTGTATGTCAATTACTGATAAAATATCTGTCAGCTGGTCGGCTGTCAGCAGACTGGGAGTGCCGCCGCCAAAGTAAACGGTGGTAGCTGTGAAAGGCTGGTGGGCAGATATTTCCCTTTTTACAGCCCGTATATATTCTGCCGGCACACCGTCAGCACCACCAATGGAGTAAAAATCGCAGTAGTTACATTTTTTACGGCAGAAAGGAATGTGAATGTATAAACCTATATTCATAGTTTTCCTTGAAATAATTATTCTGAAATATAAATACTAATTGAAATACCAGGTGTCCAGCAGTTCCAGGGCATCCACATAGTTTGCTGATGCCGGCAGACCGCTGATAACCGGGAAGAAAATAACAAACAGCGCAAAAACCACAGCAGGATAAACCCAGATATGCTTTTCTGCCTTTTTGTTTTTCAGCAGCTGATTTATTACATAGCCTATGGCCAGTGTGCCAAAAACTGTGGCCGGGAAGTAGTGATAGATAAAGGTAAGACGTGTTATTGCCACCCACGGCAGCAGACAGCCCAGATAACCCAGCACAATGGCAGGCACACTGCGGTCTTTTTCTTTTGCGCCTTTATATAATACATATATAAGGGCTGGCAACATAGGCAGCCACACCGCAGGGTTGCCGAAAGCGGAAATAGAGCTGACTTTGTCCCCAAAACGTGATACGGAATACCAGATAGGCTTGATAATAACAGGCCAGGTATACCAAAGGGATGAGAAAAAATGTTCTGCCACCAGCTGTGAGTGGTAGTTGAACATATGAATCTGTTTGTTTATAAATGTCTGCACAGTCTGTTTTACACCTTCGGTATACAGCACAGGTGCAAAGGAAGCAAAGTAAACCCCGCAAGGTATGATTATAAAGCAGATAACACACCACAGGCAGATAAGGGCAGATTTTTTTATCGCCTCTTTTTTATCTCCACCCAGGGTTATATAATCCCTGTTCTTTATAAACAGTGCCACAAAGAAGTAGGCCGCCAGACCGATGACACCGTAGGCGCCATTCCATTTTACTGCAATGGCACAGCCCATAAACAGACCGGACATAAACAGGTTGAACAGCTGACTGAAAGTGTTTTCTGCCAGAGGGATTCTGGCAAATCTTATCATAAACAGGAACATAAGCATTGTAAACAGCACAACATAACTGTCCACTGTGGCTATTCTGGTCTGGGTGTAGTGCATAAAGTCAAAGGCAAAGACAAAGGCAGTAAGCCAGGCGGCTTTTACATTGCCAAAAAGTTCTTTTGCCAGCAGATACATAATCCACACCATTATCACGCCGGCCAGGGCGCCCATACAGCGCCAGCCAAAGGGGTTCATACCAAACAGGGCAATACCTATGGAAATAATGGTTTTGCCAAGAGGTGGGTGGGTGGTTTCATATATGGTATAGCTGTGCAGCTGCTCAAAGGCAGTACGGCCGTGGTAAACTTCGTCAAAATACATTGACCAGTAATAGCTGTCCTGGGTAATGGGTACCATATGGCTTTCGTCCAGGGCATTGTATGGCGAATATTTCTGGTATATAAAACTGGCACCTGTTTCTATGCTGCCACGGATAGTTTCTCCGTTTCTGTCTTTCAGCACCAGTTCACTGAGAATCTGATTATCCTCTTTCGCCCTTACCATAACGCTGTCGGCGTAGAAATCTGTTTCCACCATCGACCAGGTGAAAACATAATCGTGGTGCAGGTCTGCCATATTTTCCCACAGGCCGTCAGGACTTACTGCCAGTATTTCAAATTCACAGCCTTTTTTCACAGTGCTGTCGCCGTCAGGATAATACTGGTCCCCCATACCGCTGTATGACCATATCTGGCTGACATGTGCCGGCTGGTCAAAACGATAAACAAACCATTCCCCTGCCCTGTTGGCCTGGTAGAAACTTTCCGGTGCCTGACTGGCGCCCAGACGGAAAAAGGCAAAGGCACCGTACACAAGGCACAGCCCGCCCACCGCCAGGGCTTCTTTCATACCGGCTTTCATGTCTGTGGTTTTTATCTTTTCACAGGCGGTGTATACAGTGATTATAGCCATTATGCAGCAGGCCACTGAAAGGATACTGATAAAGCTATACACAGGAGGGGCGATTTCCACACCAAAATACTGGCTGGCCATACTTGCCGCCACGTTCAGATAATTGGACGCGGAGGCAGTAAGGAAAACAGCAAAATAAGCTTTGTTTTTTGTCAAAACAAAAGAAATAAGTGAAAGGATAATTGCAGGGTGCATATATCTTTCGTGCATCATAGTGCAGAAAGAGAAGAAAACGGTGATAAACACCAGTGCTGTGTTGAAAATTCTGCTGCTGTCTTTCTGGCGGAAATAGGCAAATGCACAGAAAGCAAAGCAAACCAGTATAACCACTGTATTTATACTTTCAGCACCCGGCACATTGGCCAGCGGTTTCCAGTTCAGCCCTGCCAGCATATACAGGTTATAGCCATTTACAGTAAAATAGCGGTAACCGTTAAAGGTGTTTTTATACAGATTTATCAGCCACAGGGGGCTTAAACTCTGGCCGAAAGGCAGGCTGAAAAGCCACATACAACAGAGGCCGATACCCACTGCTTTGAAAAAGATTTTCCAGTCTTTTTTGCTGATAACCCAGAACAGCAGCACAGGACCAAACAGCAGTGCCTGTGGTTTGGTAATCAGTGCCATGGCATAAACCACCGCCGCCTTTACCACATCATCTTTGCTGATGCAATACAGTGCCAGCACCATCAACAGGGTATAAAAACTGTCTATCTGCCCCCAGATGCTGCTGGTGAATATAATCCCTGGGCCGAAAGCATAGCAGCCACAGAGAAACAGCGCCCATTTTTCGCCCAGTTTTTCATCTGCCATTTTGTATATAAGGCAGGCACCTGCAAGATCAGTCAGTATTGCAGGCAGTTTGATAATAAATGTATATATAACGCTGTAATAATCCAGATTGAATATGGTCTGGATAATATTGGTCAGTGCCAGCACATACATATAGCCCGGCGGATAGTCCAGAAACATACCGCTGTGGTACATACCGTTCAGCCCATAGTATGCAGTGGCGTCTGCCCAGCTTTTGAAACAGTTTACGTCAAACCAGAACCCCACATCCTGCAACGCAAAAAAAGCACGCAGGCCAAAGGCCGCCAGCAGTAAAAACCACAGGCGTTTTTTGGGTTCTGTTTTTTGCGCAGGCTTCTGTGGCTTTTTACCTTTTACAACCTTTTTGTCATCAGTTTTTTGTGACAGTGAGGCAAATCCGCAGACACACAGAACGCAGTAAATTGTGATGATAATAAAATATTTTGTCATTGAAAACCTTTATAATAATTTATTTCGTATCAAATATAATTTATTTTAAATTATATCATATTATTAACTGTTTATAAACTGTCAGTTATTGATTTTCACCCTGATAATTGTTAAAATAAAAGATGATTATCTTATAAGGAGAACTGTATGAATTTCAACTCAGTCAGTTATATGGTCTTTCTGCCTGTGGTGGCGATTGGCTGGTTTCTGATACCTGAAAAGTTTAAAAATATATATCTGCTGGCGGTCAGCTATTACTTTTATCTGTGCAATGAAGTAAGGTTTTTTATGCTGCTGCCGGTGCTGACGGCAGTGACCTGGGGTGCAGGTGTGATGATGGAAAAGGCAAAGAACAAAAAAGCCATTTTCATCTCTGCCCTTTTTGCCAATCTGGGTACACTGGTATTTTTCAAATACAACCGCTTTTTCCTGGGGGCAATAACCACTGCCACAGGGGCAGACTTTGACCTGACAAAGTGGATGCTGCCAATGGGCATATCTTTCTATGTGTTTATGGCTGTATCCTATCTGGCAGATGTTTATACAGGCAAATATGCCGCTGAAAAAAGCATAGTCAGATTCGCCTGCTATATTTCGTTTTTCCCCCATATACTTATGGGGCCTATTGACAGACGGGACAAATTTATCCCACAGCTGGACAAAACCCATAAATTTGATTACAGCCGTGTGCGCACAGCCTGCCAGCTGATGGCCATAGGTTTTTTCAAAAAAATTGCGGTGGCTGATATTCTGGCAAAGATGATAGACCGGGTACATAATGACCTGACCAGCTTTACAGGGTTGATGCTGATTTTCACCGCTGTTATGTATTCTTTCCAGCTGTATGCCGACTTTTCCGGTTACAGCGACATTGCCAGAGGCAGTGCAATGGTGCTGGGTTTTGATATAAAAGACAACTTCCGCACACCATACCTTGCCACCAGCATAAAGGATTTCTGGCGCAGATGGCACATCAGCCTGTCTGAATGGTTTACCAGCTATATCTACTTCCCTCTGGGTGGCAGCAGGGTAAGCCGCGGCCGTCATTATCTTAACCTGTTTATTGTTTTTCTGGTAAGCGGCATATGGCACGGCAACACCTGGAACTATGTTATCTGGGGCGCACTGCACGGTGTTTATCGCGTGGCTAACCAGCTGATAAACAGCCGTTTCCCTGCAAAAGCAGATAAAAACAGCCCTGTTGTAAACTGGTCAAAACGCTGTGTGGTATTCGCTCTGGTAACCTTTGGCTGGATATTCTTCCGTGCGAAGGACCTGCCAAGCGCAGGCTATTACATCAGCCATATGTTTGT
>JAFZDX010000098.1 GCA_017560985.1 Oscillospiraceae bacterium | reverse complement strand
GGTCAAGCGGTTAAGACACCGCCCTTTCACGGCGGTATCACGAGTTCGATTCTCGTACGGGTCACCAGTTTCTGGCGCTATGGATATAGCGCCAGAAATTCTCTAAAATAACAGCAAACGCTGATAACATAGATTAGTAGGATTGGCAATAGCCAGTCCAGGAATTTTCAAATAACGGCTCAGCCGTTTATATATATGGCCCGTTGGTCAAGCGGTTAAGACACCGCCCTTTCACGGCGGTATCACGAGTTCGATTCTCGTACGGGTCACCAAAAGCAGTAAGTCGGATGACTTGCTGCTTTTTCTTTTTATAATAAAGTTGTACACGAGAATCGAACTGCGTTCGATTTATACTGAAAAGTTATCGGCGAAAACGGCGACAGGCTGAAGCCTCTCTTGTTTTCTTGTAACTTTCCCTTCCTCCGCCTCCCTTTTTCCGCCACCGGCGGCGGTCGGCTCCGTCACATACGGGTCACCAAAACACTCGAGTCGGATGACTTGCTGCTTTTTCTTTTTGTATAAAATTTTATGGGCGAACCACGATTCGTCCCTACAGACTGGCATATCCCACCATTTGCGTAGGGGAGGCGTTCCGCCTCCCGTTTTTTGTGGATGGTATGGGAATTTGCCTCAGCAGGTGTATCGACAAATTGCGCGCATGGGGATGCCCTTCCGTACATCCCGTTTTTCGGCGGATGTTATCCGCTAATATTGAAAAAGACAGCCTGCCGGCTGTCTTTTTATATCTGCTTATATCAGCACACCGTCACAATGGTCGATTTCGTGCTGTATTATCTGTGCGGTAAAGTCTTTGAACGTCTTTATTTTTATTTTGAAATCCGCATCCTGCCACTGCACTTTAACTGATTTATATCGTATTGTTTCCCTTGGACCACCCAGCAAAGACAAACAGCTTTCCTTTGTTTTGTAACTGCCGTCCTTTTTTAGTATCACAGGATTGTACATCACCATATATTCGCCGTCATTGTCAATGGCTATTATCCTTTTTGTCTGTCCTATCATATTAGCGGCCATACCCACACAGCTGTCCTGGTGGGCTATCAGTGTTTCCAGCAGGTCACGGCCGATTTCCAGGTCATCTTTTGTGGCAGTTTCAGCCTTTATCGCCAGAAAAACAGGGTCGTGTATCAGTTCTTTTACCATAATATCACCTCGTTTGTTACAGAATAGCATAAATTCCCGCTGAAAACAATTAAAATTAGCAGGTATTTTATTATTGTTTAAGCAGTTCTTAATATTTTTATGTTATACTGTGTAAAAAGGGGGGAGTTTTATGAAAAAACTGCTGGGAATAATTTTTCTTGTCTTTCTGATTGTGGCCTGGCCTGCCATAAAAACTGCTTATCAGCTGGCAGATTTGTATAATCTTCTGCCACAGATTTCCTATTCTGGTGAAGATTTTGATATTGAAACAGTTACATCTCCTGTGGATTATAATGGAAACGGGGTGGGCGACTACACCGACATTATGCTGGGCGCCCGTGCCGACCGGAAAAACAGACCGGACTACGACCCGTCCTATGTGCTGGGTGGCTACCCTGATGAAAACAAAGGTGTCTGCACCGATGTGGTGTGGCGCGGTTTTCGCGCTGCCGGTTACAGCCTGCGCTGGATGCTGGACAGGGACATCACCCTTTACCCCCAGGATTATCCCAACGCCAACCCAAAAGATGACAATATAGACTTCCGCAGAGTAAAAAACCTGCGAGTGTTTTTTGATAAATACGCAGTGGAACTGACCACCGACATAAATGATATAGCCCAGTGGCAGGGCGGGGACATTGTCATATTCAAAGACAACAAACACATCGGTATTGTCAGCGACAAACGTAATAAAGACGGCCAATGTTATATAATCCACAATGGCGGCCAGCCAAACAGGGAAGAAGACTATTTCAAACGTGGTGAGGTTCTGCGCCACTACCGATTTGATGCCAGCTGTGTTCCGCAGGAAATTCTTATAGCCTGGGACGGGAAATAGATATATACACATAAAAAGGGGAGTGTTCACACTCCCCTTCTTTTATTTGTTCAGTTTTTTATCCAGGTCGTCCAGTACTTTTTTGTAAGGCATCAGCATACCTTCGTTCATATTGTTGCCCAGTTTTGATTTGATTTTTGGGTTTGAAAGCATAGCTCCCACCAGATACATAGCCAGCATCATACCAGGCTTTTTCTGTGGGAAGTCGTACTGACCGTGCTGTTTGTAAAATTTGTGGTCAGCCTTCATCATACCCTGCATCTGCCAGATAAGGTCGCGGAAAATCTTCATACCGCCCACCCCATAGAAGTTCTGTGGCTGGGTGTTTTTGTTTTTCAGTGCGTATACCAGATTTTCAGCCAGTGCCAGTATTTCGCCGTCAGGGTCTGTTTCGTCTGTGGCTATACCGGCCAGTATGTTGCCGCCCACCTGGGCACGACCTTCAATAATCATCTGCAGGTTGAATTCCTGTTTATATGGCCCACTGATAAGGTAACCCATAGGCATACCCATTGTCACAGTGCGGTGACCGTTGCAGAACTGGCGGTCATCATACAGTTTGAAACGGCTGCCCATTGAATGGTCGTTAATGGAAAAAGCATAAATAATTGCCTGTCCGCCCTGTATTTCATTGCGCAGAAATTCATCAAAGCCGTCTTTGTAAATACATTTGCCGTCCACTGCACAGTTGAAACAGCCCAGACAGCCACCGGAAAATGGGAAATCATTCAGATTTACTGTCTTTACATTTACAGGCAGTATGCCGACAAATCGGTCCACCATTGCTTTCAGGCTTACATCGGTTTCATTCATATCGGTGACAATCACTATGTCGCCTTTCTTTTCAGCCCTGTTGATGGCAGGTGTTGCCATTACAGGGGTGTGGTCTGCTTTAAGTGTGGAAACAGGCTCTGAATAGCCTTTTTTCATACTCCATTCCAGATGGCGCCAGAAAGCCGCTGCTTCCTGCTGGCCTTTTTTCTTTGGCAGGTCATCCATATCAGCAGACAGCCCGCGGATAAATTTCATCCCCATATCACAGCAGTTGTCCTGTATGTATCTGTGGGCGGTCACATCATAAAAATGCTTTGATGTGGTTATCTGGCTGGCGTACTTGCCTTTTAAATCAACACCGCTGGCTTTCAGCAGTTCCATAAATCTGTGCAGCTGATACGGTGCAATAAATGTGTACACAGGGTATGAAAACAGCAGAAGGTCTGCCTGTTGCACTTCTTCAATTACCTTTGAAAAATCCTGCTCCAGCTTTCTTATCTGCTGGCCTGCGTGAATTGTAATAAACTGATGCTGTGGGTTTAATTTTTCCAGATAGTTTACTGTCTGCCAGGTAATGGAATATTTGCCCTTTGGGCTGCCGTTGATAACCAGTATTCTCATTGTGACCTCCGTTGGTTTACTGATAAACTTTCAAGTTCAGTATAGCAGAAAAATAATGCTTTGCATAGCTGAAATAATTATAGAATATGGTAAATAAAAGTGTTACAATGTAAATAATGAAAATCCAGAGGTGACATATGAAAGTTTTACTTATCAATGGCAGTCCACGCAAGGACTCCAACACAGAACTGGCGCTGAAAGAGATGGTGGCAGTTTTTGAAAAAGAGGGAATAGAAACAGAAATTATGAATATCGGCGGCAAAGACATCCGTGGCTGTATCGCCTGTGGCAAATGCAGACAGCTGGGCAAATGTGTTTTTGACGATATCGTTGTGGAAGCAGGCAAAAAACTGGCAGAAGCTGACGGTCTGGTGGTTGGCAGCCCTGTGTACTATGCATCAGCCAACGGCACAGTGGTGTCTTTTATGGACAGGCTGTTTTACTCCAACAGCAGTGACCTGCGCATGAAAGTGGGCGCCGCCATTGCTGTGGCACGCCGTGGTGGACAGACCACTACTTTTGACCAGCTGAACAAATATTTCACCATCAGCGGTATGCCTGTGGCATCCGGCCAGTACTGGAACGGTCTGCATGGCGCAGCACCAGGTGAAGGGGCAGAAGACTGTGAAGGTATGCAGCAGATGAGAACCCTGGCGGCAAATATGGCTTTTCTTATGAAAAGTATTGCCCTGGGCAAAGATAAATTCGGTCTGCCTGAAAAGGAAGCCCCACAGAGAATGAATTTTATAAGATAAAACTGAAAATTTGAAAGAAATCAGGTAAATGTTATGATTATAGGTTATCTGTTTATACTTTTGTTGCCACTGATATTTGTGCGGATGATTATCGGCACAGTTCTGGGGGCAATGCTATATATTGCAAAATACCGGTTTGTGGCGTTTATAGTGATAAGCATTGTCAGCATACCTGTGCTGAAAGTGATTACTGCTGCTGAGAGAAACCCGGTGGCCACAAAAATTGTGGTGGGACTGGCCGGGCTGGCGCTGGCAGGTGTAGCCGCTTGGTATCTGATGCCAGCAGGTAATATTTTCCGCATTGCAGATGATGCAGTAGCAATGGATATATCCTGCAGCGGCATGGGAGAAGCCTACGAAAAAGACGTAGTTCCCTATGAAGGACAGGAATTTATACAGCAGGCTGTTGACAGTATTGATGATATGATTTACAAACCTGTAAGAATGGGTATAAAAGGACTGACAGGCAAGGAGCTGACATATCATCTGAAACTTAAAGACGAAAATGGCAGCAATATTGGCTGTATATCAGTTACCGGGGACAAGTATGTGATAATTACCGACAAAAACGGAAAGGCAAAACTCTACACTCCATATTTTTACAACAAAGACGACAATCGAATTAAAGTCGGCCGTGTTATTGAACAGCTGTATATTAAACCGATAGTAGAAAATACAGATGATGTGTGGAAAGATTTTGTTTCCGCTATTGGACGCAGTTTTTCCTATGATGATGAAAAAATAACCTTTACAATGCCGGCCGAACCGGAAGGCAAGTATAAAGAATTCAGCATCAATATAAATCTGGTGGTGCCTTACAATGGCCGCAGGGGCTTTATTGAAGTGCTGGACATCAGGGATGTTGAAAAAGTACCTGCTGGTCGGGTATACCAGTTTGATATGCCAAAAGAAAAACTGATGTTTATAAAAATCAGTATGTCGCTGGACAACCTGGCAAAACCATTGGAAATAAAAAATATTCCGGCAAAATATAAATATTCTGCCAAATAGCAATAAAGGAGATTATTATGGAACTGAACAACGCAATTTTTGAAAGAAGAAGTATCCGCAAATACAAAGACCAGCCTGTAAGCGAACAGCAGGTGCGCGAAATCCTGTGGGCAGCCAGCAATGCACCATCCTGGACAAACAGCCAGCCATCACGTTATTTTGTGGCAATGGACGCCGCACGTGATGCAGTGGCTGAAATGCTGCCACAGTTCAATAAAAACAATGTAATCAATGCCCCTGTGCTGATTGTTTCCTGTGTGAAAAAAGGCACATCCGGCTATCGAAAAGACGGCACAGCCGCCACACATCTGGACGATGGCTTTTTGCATTTTGACAACGGTCTGCGGGTGCAGAATATCTGTCTGAAAGCCCTGGATATGGGTCTGGGTACACTGATTATGGGCCTGTATGATGAAAAGGCTATCAGAGAATATTTTGAAATCGATGACAGTCTGGAAATTGTATGTGTGCTGTCTGTTGGTGTGCCAGCTGACCAGCCAGATGCCCGCCCAAGAAAATCAGTGGACGAAATCGCAGTTTTCAAAAAATAATATACAAAATAATACCTGTTTTTAACTGTTGAAACTGGAAGAAAAATTTGAATAGGTCGAACAGTTGTTGATATGTAAAACCGCGTAGGGGCGGATATTATCCGCCCGCCTTAATTCAATCAAACTACAGCTTTAATCTTTTTATAAATCACATTTAATGTGATTTATCGTTCTTTTCTTGAGAAAAGAACCAAAAGCATGGGGCGTTGCGATTCGCCCCATACCCCTAACGCTGCACAAGTGTGGAATGCTGCGTCTGCTACAAATCGCGGAAATTTGAAACCTCATTCGTTTCACTCATTCGCTCGACAAATTTCTTCGCGATTTTTGTAAAAAATATTTCAACCTGCTGAAGCCCTTGAAATATTTTTTACTCTCCGCAGACTCCGCTATTGTTATTCGGGGAAAGCATTTCCCCGAACCCCTTTCTGTTCGCCAAATCCCAGTTTATCAGACAGCTTATACCAAATATCTGAATAATAAAAAACCTCCCTGTGAACATTCTCGCAGGGAGGTTTTTGGTTTAAAAAAACTGTTTGTATATCCGATTTCAGTACATTTTCATTTTTTCGCACAGCAGGGTATAGACAGGCTTCATCTTTTCTTCTGTCACAGCGGTGTCTATATCGGCTATATTCACCCAGCCCACTGCACTGTTTTCATCTTCCTTTATGCGCAGGGGCAGGCTGTCGTCAGCTTCAAACAGATATTCCACATCCAGATGCAGATGTGTCGCCACAGGGCTGCCTTTTTTTATATGCCTTTCCACGGCCAATACATTTATGGCAAAAATACCGTCACACAGCAGTTTCATATCAGCCAGCCCGGTTTCTTCCAGTATTTCGCGGCGGGCCACTGCCAGCAGGTCGCTTTCGCCGTCTGCGTGGCCACCTGCCCAGGACCATGAGTTGTAAATATTGTGATAAATCATCAGCACCTTTGTGCGCTGTGGATTTACCACCCAGGCACTGGTGGCAAAATGCCCTGCCAGATTTTCTCTTGTCAGGCACTCAGGGTTTCTTTCCATAAACTGCAGCATCAGCGCCTTGTCAGCGGCTTCCTGCCGGTTGTAAGGTATATATTCCTTTATCTGTTTATACAGCTTTTCCATTTTGCACCTTTCTGTCATATACTGCTTCTGAAAGAATAGTTATTTATGTCAAAATTACTGTTCTGCGCCATATAGTAGTCATACAATTCCTTAGCGCACAGGTATTTTTTATGATAATCTTTTTCATCAAAACATTTTACCATTTTTTCGCAGAATTCCCTTTCAGGCAGTTTGGCATTGTTGTATTTCTTTCGATACTGTTCGTCGGTCAGTATTCTTTCGATTTTGTGCATAGACAGCCCGGGTATTCCCCTGTTGGAAAAATGGGCAGAGATAATATTGGTCAGAAAAATATTGTATGTAAAGTCTATATCAGCGCCTTTTATATATTTTTCATCCAGCTGTGTAAAGGAATGCCACACATTGTAGCAGTTGGAATTCCATTTAAAGCCGGAAGCCGGTGCAACAGGCTTGCTCAGGTCACTTTTTGCCCTTTCCACCAGCCCTGTCACAATACCATCGGTATCCCGCAGAATTACACTGCCCGCAAACATCAGTGTGGTGGCAATATTGCCTGTGGCAAAGCCTTCATCAAACTCTTTTACCACCTGTCGCAGTGGGTTTATAAAATATTCCACCATATATCCGTCAATCAGCCTGTTGCCGCGCTCACGCCATGGCGTGCTGTCTTTTGTTATTATAAAAATATCAATATCGCTGTTTATATCATTGTTGCCTGTGGCATAACTGCCGGTAAGTATGGCACCGATAAAATAATCTTCGTTTTTATAGTCCTGTAAAAATGAAGCGATAATCTTTTTTATATTTTCCATTTTATCTCCTATGTATGGCTTATCATCGGGAACAGGAGTTTGTTTCCTGCAAATATATTTTCTCCGCCTTTCAGCACAAAAAGTGTGGTGTCTTCGTCGTTTATAATAGCAGTTTCAAAACCCTGTGTATCTTTTGGTGTAAAGCCCATAGCCAGCTTTTTACAGCCGAAAACGGACATTATTTCTTCTGCGGTATAATTCCCGCCACCAAAAATATCCAGACAGGTCACAGTGTTTTCATCGGTTTCAGCTACAACAACGGCATTGTATTCATCGATATAAAACACATTTTCACTGTATGGTCCGCCGCAGTAAAACATTTCCAGGGCAAAGCCGTTTTTTACTTCAAAAGCCGAAAAACTGTTGCCTTTTTCATAATATGATTTGAAAAGCGCCACATCTTCAGCTTTTGCCATATCCAGTTTTTTCACATTTGCAGGTTTTGGAGTAATTGCTTTTTCAAAAGAGTATTCCACAGCCTTTTCAAAGCCAAGTTTTGGGTAAAAATCCAGCACATTTTTATTGGCAAACAGGAACATACAGTCAGATTTGCCACTGAAATCTGCCATAATTTCGTTGAAAATCTGTTTCTGCAACCCTTTGCCGCGCCACTCCGGCCTTGTCATAACAGTGCCCAGCTGGATATATTTTTTTACTTTTCCGCAGTATTCCACATCCATCAGATTTACGGAAATATTAGCCACTGCCACATAGCCGTCAAAAAGGGTGTATGGTATGTGGCTGCCGTCAAAGTGGCCGCTCTGGTACCAGTCTTCGAAAGACAGACCAAAAGTTTCACTGGCCAGTGCATTGTATGCCGCCCTGGTGGCATCATTTTTCATTGAGTTTTTAATCAGTTTAAAGTTCATATTTCTTCCCACTTCAGTTCATAATCGCCGCTGGCTTTTTTAAATCTTGTGCCTAAAATATATCTGCCTTTTTCAGCAGGCAGGGTGGCGGTGCGGCTGTTTGCGTCAAGAGTTAATACAATCTTTTTGTCGTGTAGTATTTCCACCACAATATCCCCGTCAGTCAGGTTTACATCATAGTACAGTCTGTACTTTTTGCCTTCTTCCAGGGGCAGTACACGTTTTGTCCAGCCGGTGGCAGAGGTCATACTTGCACCCCAGCGGTTTTTGCCTCTGCGGCCGATAAAGGCCACAGCTATTTTCTTCTGAATTACATAATACCCTTTTTCCCACATCAGCCAGCAGGCGGCAGCGCCTACGGCAAAGAACAATAACAGTTTCATATTCACACCTCGGTTTGCATTATGTCTTCAGTATATCATACAAAATATTTATTTTATATACAAATTTAGCCGGTTTTCATAATATTTACATACTTTTATGTATATAATGGGGCCGTAAAGCAATTTTCACAATTTTAAGATATATGAATACAGGAAAGGGGCAACTATGGTAAAACTGGAAAACAAAAGGATAATCGGTGCAGTGCTGTGCGTGGTGTTGGCACTGGTGTCTGTTTTGGGTATAGCCAAACCTATGACAGATATAGAAACCCACGCAGAAACAATAGCTTCCCTTGATGCAAAAAAAGAAACAGTTATGGAACTTACCGCCGCCTCCACAGCGGCATCGGCGGCAATCACCCTTATCCCTGGTGATGTAGCCACACCTATTGCCGACAAAGTGGCAGATTTAAGCGGCTGGTTTTTAATAGTGCTGTGTGCTATCTTTCTGGAAAAATACCTGGTTATCATCACAGGCTATGCCAGCTGGTATCTGCTGATACCTGTGGGGCTGTTGCTTTCGGCCACCTGGTTTGTGATGAATAAAAGCGCCGCCCGTGCTGTGGTAGGGCAGGTAGCCACAAAACTGATTGTGCTGGGGCTGGCTATTGCCCTGGTTATACCGGCCAGTGTAAAGGCTTCTGGCATTATTGAAGAAACCTATTCATCCTCCATCCAGCAGACAATAGAATCTGCCACACAGGCCACAGAAGATATACAGGATGCAGCCCAGCGGGAAAATAAAAAAGGGCTGAACATTATTTCAAACATCACACGGGGCGTCAGCGGTGCAATGGAAGAAATGGAAACAGTGATAAACCGCTTTATGGAAGCCATTGCGGTTATGGTGGTTACCTCCTGTGTAGTGCCAATAGTTGTACTGCTGTTTTTTGTGTGGGTGGTAAAGGCCATTATAGGTGTGCGTATGCCACTGCCAAAACGAATAGCAGGCTACCTACATGAAGAATAACTGACATATGGAAAGGACCACAGCTCTACAAACTGTGGTCTTTTTTATTGAAAATATTTTGTTGTATATGTTATACTTAAAATATATGTACAACGAAAAATAACTATATACGGAGGATACAATGGCAGTACAGATTCATCACGGCGATATTCTTTATGCCGAAAATAAAAACAGCCTGAAAACCCACGAAAACAGCTATATTGTAGTAGTTGATGGCATGGTTGAAGGTATTTATACTGAAATCCCAGCACAGTTTGCAGACGCACCTGTTACAGAACACGGCCGTGGGGTTATTATCCCTGCATTTTCCGACCTGCACGTGCACGCATCACAGTACACAGAACGTGGTCTTGGTATGGACTGGCTGCTGTACGACTGGCTGAACGATTACACATTCCCACAGGAAGCAAAATTTTCAGACCTGGACTATGCAAAAGACACATATGATGCCTTTGTGGACGAACTGATTGCCAACGGTACTTTCCACGCAGCTATCTTTGCCACAATCCATCGCCCAGCCACAAACTACCTGTTTGAAAGAATGGAAGAAAAAGGTCTTTACGGCTATGTGGGCAAGGTAAATATGGATATGGGCGCACCTGATTTCCTGTGCGAAACCACCGAAGAATCCCTGGCAGAAACAGAAAAATATCTGGCAGAACACACAGAATGCACCACAGTAAAACCAATTATCACTCCACGTTTTGCACCAACCTGTTCCCAGGAACTTATTACAGGTCTGGGCAAACTGGCACAGAAATACAAAGTGGGTCTGCACACACATATCGTGGAATCAAAATGGGAAGCAGCCGAAGCACTGAAACTGTTCCCAGACCACGGCTCTGACGCTGAAATCTATGAACGTGCAGGCCTTATGGACAACGGTCCTGTTGTGCTGGCACACGTTATCTTCCCAACAGAAGAAGACATCCGCATTATGAAAAAGCACAATGCAGTTGCAGTTCACTGTCCTGACGCCACTACAAACGTTATCGCAGGCATTATGCCACTGGCAACACTGCAGGACAAAGGCGTGGACGTTTGTGTAGGTTCTGACGTTGGCGGCGGCCATCATCTGGCTGTTTACAAACAGGTGGCACGCGCTGTGCAGCTGTCCAAAATCAAAGAATTTTATGAACCACAGGAAAGCAGAACAATCAACTTTGCAAATGCTTTCTATTGTGCTACAAAAGTGGGCGGTTCTGCCTTTGGCAAAATGGGCAGTCTGGAACCTGGCTACCATTTCAATGCTATCGTAGTTGACAATGTGGAAGACAAAGGCATTCTTCTCACACCTGCTGAAAGAGTGGAACGCTTCTGCTATATCGGCGATGACAGAAATATCGTTGCCAGATACATAGACGGCAAAGCATTATAATAAAAATCTACAGCACCGCAGTAAAAACTGCGGTGTTTTTATGTGTTTTTCGCAGTTTTTCTTGTGAAGTAAAATGCGGTTGTGATATACTGTGATATATATAAGAGATATATTGAAGGGATGTGAATCAATGTCTGATTTTAACAGACAGGAAATACATCAGGATTTTGAAGAATTTTTCCCTGTTCAGGCTGATGTAGGCAAACGCTCCATAAAGATACCGGCAGCCAAAATGCTGGCCTCACTGGCTACAATGGCTGTTACTGCTGTATTGGTTTTCAATACATATGTGGATTGTTTTGCCACAGGGATATGGCATAATTCCGCTATGCTGGATGTGAATGTAATCAACCGGCAGGAAGATCAGATTATAGACTGGAAACTGACGGAAGAAGATGGGGATACCATCCGGCAAGGGCAGCTTGCCCCAGGGCAGGAGACACTGCCACTGGAAAAACTGACACCGGGTACAGAGTATGTGATTACCTTTACCACCCAGGCAGAAGAGGAAACCAAGATAATTGGCGATTACCGCTTTACCACAGGCGGACCACCGGCTGATACTCCTGAACCGATTGGCACACCAGGTCCTGTTGCTTCACCGCAGCCAGCTGTTACACAGACACCGGTTCCTACTGCACAGCCTACAGCTACACCTACGGCAACTCCTACCCCGAAAGTTACACCAACACCTACTTGGGAGCCAGTTATTGTGCCACCGGCACCGGCGGTTACACAAACTCCTGTGCCTACAGCCCGGCCAACAGCTGAGCCAACAGCCGAGCCAACGGCTGAACCAACAGCTGAACCGACAGCTGAGCCAACAGCTGAACCGACAGCTGAGCCAACAGCTGAACCTACGGCTGAACCAACAGCTGAACCGACAGTTGAGCCAACAGCCGAGCCAACAGCTGAACCAACGGCCGAACCAACGGCTGAACCAACACCTGTTCCATACACAGTTTCTGTTGTTGCTACAGATGGCGGCACAGTATCAGCTGACCCTGTAACAGCACCTGCTGGCACACTGGTAAGCCTTACAGCCACACCAGATAACGGATACAGATTCGTGGAATGGCAGCAGATTTCCGGCCCTGCAGTAACACTTGATGGCGATACATTCACAATGCCGGAAGGCGATGTGGAATTTACAGCAGTGTTTGAAGAAATACTTTATACAGTAACAGTTGCATCCCAGGGTAATGGCACAGTATCAGCTGACCCTGTAACAG